>CAYRNM010000009.1:0-19281 GCA_964425465.1 uncultured Anaerolineae bacterium
AAGACTACATGGAGGGCTGGGCCGCCGTGCCTGCCTACCGCGACCTGCCTTTCGCCGACCTGGCCGCCTACTGGCGAGAACCAGGGTTAGTCTCTGTTCTTTGAGGACCATCATGTCAAGCGCAATCACGTTCATACGGTGGGACAATTATGCGAGTGGTTTGGATGGGCGCGGTTTCTTCGCAGCCGATCCTTTGACGTTCAACTCAAGACAAGAACGGCTACACTCGCTCAATACTGGCGACAGATTGTGGCTTGTGTCACGATGCCCTGAGGACCAACAATACTACTTCGTGGGTGTGCTCCATGTTGACGCGCTTCAGCGCAACCTGCCTGATAGTTCATTAGCGCGTGTATTTGGAGAGTTCGCCGTTGTCGCTGAACGTACACGCAGCCATGATTTAGGCAAGAAATTTCCTTCCGAAGGTTTGCTTCGCGCATTTGAGTTCGATAGTCGCCGACCTATCCAGTTTGGTGCCAGCATCGGGCAGTCACTTCAAACAATTCGTCTGCTCGCACCAAGCGACGACCGCGTGCTAGAGGCAGCATTGGGCCGCATCATTGGGGGCGAAGCGCCGGTGCTGGATGCACCATTCGGTTTGTGGACCAAGTGTGACGCTGTGTTCGCCGATTACTTCGTGAAGAACTGGGGAGTGCGTCGTGAGCCATTGGCATTCTTGCTCTACGACTCGCCGCCTGTGCTCCCTGCAGGCGCACCTGTATTTGTCCATTCGGACAAGAACTTACGTCTGCTTGCCTCGTTCCGCGAGAGTCAATTCGTCGTCGGACACAAGCAAACAGCAGAAGCCAATGAGCGTGTGGCGGAACGCGAGCGCATCTGGACGATGTATCGTGCGAATACGATCGACCCACCAACGAAAAGGGAGTTCGATTCGTTCTGGGATGCACAAAACGGCGTACGTGCGTTGTTTATGATGGACAACCTGACCGAGTTGCCTAAGCCTCTGCCGTTCAAGGTGTATGGACGCGCTCTGGAATGGGGCTACCCGATAGGTGTCGGCTATCGCTATATGACTCTTTCACAGATCGTCCTACTGCTGCGGGCTGCAGGATTGCCCGATAGTACGCGTGACTTGTATCTGTTCCCATTGCTTGAACTTTCAAATCAGGTAACCTAGCTGCTCGTTCAAGTGCTCACACGCTTTGAGGACTTCGTCGCCGCCAATGCCTGGACAGGTGGCCGATCTCAAGGCTCGCCGCCCGTCTTGCCACGTCGACAGGTACGTCTATGAGCTTGCGTATCGTTGCCACGGCTGACAATCATTTGGGTCGCTACTACGCACGTATGCCGGCGCGCACGTTGGATGAACGCCGCTATCGCCTGCGTCATGCCCTTGGCCAAGTCATTGACTATGCTATCGAGAACCACGCTCATCTGCTGGTATTGATTGGCGACGTGTTTGATACGCCAAATCCCCGTAACCCAGACCGGATTTACTTGGCTAAGTGCCTGCGCGACCTGGAACGGGCAGGCGTGCGTGTTGTTGCTGTCGGGGGCAATCACGACACACCCCGTAGCGCAACCGAGGAAGGCGGCTATCTCCCCCTTGCTGTCTATGCCGAGCTGGATGCTTTGACCTTTTTTGACCAGCTTTTGCCTGATAACCCAGTCGTGCACCCAATAGTGTTCGAGGCCGATGGGCTACAGGTAGCCATTGGCGGGTTTACCCCCAACGTTAATCTTGGTCCCGAGCATGATCCTCTGGAAAGCGTCACCTTCGACGGCCAGGGTGCTGATGTGCGGATTCTGGTGATTCATGCTCCTATTGAGGGCACGGTTTACCCCGATGCCAACATCGCTATCGTTCACCGCCATGCTCTCGAGTGTCTGAAGGAGGTTGATTTGGTCATCGCTGGCAACGCCCATCGGTTTGCCTCCTTTGTCGTGGGTAACAAGCATGTGGTTATTCCGGGTTCGACGGAGTGGATGGACTATGGCGACCTGGGAGTGGTGAAGCCGGGATTTGCCGTAATTGAAGCCCACAGCCAGGGTGATGCGGTGGTGAGGCACGAAAGTGTGCCACCTCAACCTCGGACTGAGGTTGTTATTCAAGCTTCCGACCTGGAGTCTGGCGATCCAACCGAAATCATCCTGGCACGACTGGCTACCGAGTCTGATCCTGACAAACTAGTTCGCCTGGTGATGGATGGAGTGATCTCCCGTGATGCCTACATGAGGCTGAATCTGACCACAATTGAAGATCATGCCCGTCGCCTTTTCTGCTTCTTTGAAACAGACCTGACTCGCTTGGCGGTCCGTTTCAGCGTGGATGGCAGGGTGATGGGGCCACCTCGTCGCTCCATCCGGGACGAAGTGAATGCCGTTGTTAGCCACTACCTGATGCAGACAGTAGACCCGGCCGAACGTGAAGTGCTCGAAGCGACAAGACAAGAATTGCTGTCTGCGCTGGAAGAATCGCACGAGGTCTGACGATGATACGCTTAACCCACCTCAGAGTGGACGGCTTCAAGCAACTGCGGAACATCAGTCTAACTTTCCCCACGCGGTGTTGTGTGCTCATCGAGGGGCTCAATGAGGCAGGGAAGTCTGCTCTCTTTGAGGCCGTATATACAGCATTGTACGGGCGGGGTCTGGTCATGCGCGGTGGAGGGCGAGGCCAGATGGATAGTCTGATCGGGATAGGGCTGCCGGAGGCGTTTGTCGAACTCGGTCTTGTTTCAGGAGATGTTCGGCTAAGGGTTGAGCGTCGCTTGCGCCGAGGACGAGCCACCGATGCGCGTTTGTTCATCGAAAACCCCGACGGAGCCACCGAACAGGTTCGTGGCATAACCAGGGTCAATGAAGAGGTGCTGGTGCAACTGAATGGCCTCGATGGGGAAGCACTACTCGCCTCATGCTTTGTTCAACAGAAGAAACTCGGCCAACTCGAAGAAGTTGGCCGAGACAAACGACAGGCTGTCCTGCTTAAGTTACTCGACCTGGATCGTCTTACCCGGTTAAAGGAATGTTTCACCTGGAAGTCACGGGAGGAGCTTGAACTCACGACGGCTCGAAATAGACGGCGACTGGCTGAGGTGATGCACTTACGAGCTAAGGCGGAGTGCGAGCTCCAGACGATCGAGAGGCAGCTCCGGCTGGTGGAAATCCACGCCGAATTGGACGAAGCAGACCGGCAGGTGGAAGTGGCCAAGCAGTTCTGGAATCGTATGCGAGAGCAAGCAAGTTTGCGAGATCTGCTGAATGGGCAAATCTGGCGTATTGGGGCGCTCGACCGCGCTGCGGAATTGTTGGACCGAATCCTTGAGAGCCGAGGGACTATACGCCAACGATCTGAGGGCATCCTTGTAATCGACACTGAACTCAACGAACTTGACCGGATAGAACACGAGATTATGCCAGCGCGACGCGCAGAAAGTGACAACCTGGCAGCACTGGTTGAGCGACTCACTGCTCTTGGAGAATTGGAGAACAGGCGAAATGAGTCCCAGGCTCGTCGAGGACGTCTACAAGCACTTGTCTCTGAGTCAGAGGCATTGGAAAAGCCCAAGCAAGAGCTTGCAGATTTGCGTGGAGAACTGGAGAAAGCTCAGTACCATCGCGACCAGTCGAAGGATCTGTGGTCGCTAGGCCGACAGGTTGAGGGGCTGGTCAGCCAAATCGAGGAGCTAAAAAGAATTGTTGGCTCTGAAGCTGCCAGAGAAGCCCGGCTGATCGAATTGACGAATCAGGCTAAGGCACTGGCCATACCCAAAGCAGAATTGACATCGCTGGAGCGGTTGATTGCTGGGGCCAAGACGCAATTAGACGAAGCAGCAGGCCACCATCGGCGAGCACAGGAAATCTATGCGCTATGCAGTTGGATCACCGCCTCGCGAGAACTGGAAGCCCGTCATAGGTCAGACGAAATCATCAAAGGGCACGAAAACATAGCAGCTACAGCCCGCAAGCGAGAGTTCATAGCTCGCAGGAAGGCAACTTATGCAACTCTGCTACTAGGCGGCAGTGCCATTCTGCTGATACTCGGTTTGGCTATCTTGTCGTTCACACGCATTCATCTGGCGTTGACTATCTTCGGTGCCCTTTCGGTAGGCCTTGGACTGGCATTTGCGTTGTTGGGTTGGACTAAACGCAAGAGCGCTCTGGCGACACGCGACGCGGCGGACAACGAGGCAGGTGAACATGAAAGACAGGCCAGGGATGAGCGGATCAGACAACAGACACTATTAGGCAAGGACCTCCCCGACCTAGTAGGATGCCGAGCACGGCTTGAGGCTCTTGGGCTTGCTGAGCCCCAAAGCGTGGAGGCGGCTGAGGCACTGGTGGAGCAACTGGAGAAAGAGTTGCCTCAAGGGTGGACGATTGAAGGGCTTGGCGAGGCCATGGAGCGGACACGTGAGGAAGTTCGTCAGCTGGAAATGCAGGCAACCAAGATCCAGGAGCAGACAAACGCCGAAGAGCGTCGGATTAGCGGTGAGTTTCTTCGTGAAGGGGTTCCTGATCCCAGCAATGTGCACGAGACCATTGATGAGATAAAGGCACGATATGCTGAACTCCAGGGCCAAATGGATGAGCTGAAGAGCCAAGCAGACGAACTGGCGTCTGTTCTGCCCGAAGGTTGGAGCGTGGCAGACTTGATGAAAGAGGTGGAAACAGCTGAAGGATGTGTCCATGAGCTGGACATCCAGATCGCTCGGCTAGCCGAGCAAGTGCGGAGCAGGGAGCAGGGCATTGCGCGTGCTCTTGTTGATGAGGGCCTTGCGAATACGGATGCTGTTCGGGTAGTCATAACCGAGTTAGAGGATGGCATTGGAGCCCTTAACGAGCGGATTGACCTGGCGTGGAAAGCCGAACGCGATTCGCTAGATCTATACACCCTTCCGCATGATGCGACCGCTGCACAACGGGAGATTGAGAAGCGGCTGATTGCTCTTGGTCAGGTAATCACAAACTTGCAGCAACGGGTGAAGCAGCGTGAAGCCCGGCAAGTTGAGCGCAAGCGTCTACTAAAAGAAATCGAAGGCCACGAGCAGCGCATTGCTACCTGGCATGAAGAACTGGGCACGGTAGCTGCGGCTGCAGATCTGCCAATGGGCCCGCTGAATCCCGAAATGGAGAGCGAGCTGCTGAAGACAGTCCGCACCGAGCGGACACGGTACGATCTCTCACAAATCAAGGCCAAGCGCGAGCAGGCTGCAAGCGCAGCATCTAGGGCGGAGGCTGATGCGAGTCGGGCAGAACAGGAGCACCGTTCGCGGCTACAGCGAGCCAGCCAACTACTCCGCGAACTCGGAGCCGAAGCTCAGAGCGATCTGGATCGTCAAGCGATAGCCGAGGTGTTCCCAGAATTTGGAACACTGATGGCATCTGATCGAGGGTGGTTGGAAAAGCAAAGGATTGATACTGTAGCACGACTCCGCAGCCTTGGCGATGAAGTGCAACGGCTGGAAACAGAGCTACATGTGGGTGGCGCGACTCTGGACGAAGCAGCCTGCGTCACCGAGGTAGAGCATCTCGAGTTACGCAAGGCCATCTGCCAGCGGGCCGCACCGATTGTCGAGCGTGTTCGAGACAACATCCTTCAGGCGGTTCTGCCAAGCACGCTTGACCACATGCGTGCGATGCTACCTCTGCTGACTGCCGGCCGCTATCATGATGCTGAGCTTGATGAAGGGACGTATAAGATGCGGGTGTGGGATGCACAAGCGCGCGAGTACGTGGAAAAGGACATCTACTCTAGCGCAACGCAGGATCAATTCTCACTGGCACTGCGCCTAGGCTTCGCACTCGCTGCACTTCCACAGGAGAGAGGTGCCCGACCTGGATTCATCTTTCTAGATGAACCAACGGCCGGTTTTGACGCGCAGCGGCGTGGCGCACTCGTCGAGCTACTCACACGGGGCGAACTGGCCGAGCGCTTTGACCAGATCTTCTTGGTTGCCCCCGACGGGGCATTTCCGGAGAACCCCTTCCCTCACCATATCAGATTGGTTGATGGGCAGGTAGTGGTAGAGGACCTCAGTCAGGCGGCTGGCCTATAGACATCATTTATGCACCTGCTGAGGCTCGGCCCAATGAGTTAGCCAGGCATCGGGCACAAGCATTCTGACTGAAACCCTTTGGATATTTGCAGCGGGCCTATCAATTCAGGTTACCACCTAGTGGACGGCGTGCAGACACAGGTAGCGGAACTGAAGCGATTGCAGGTCGAGTCGGCGGCGGAGTTGGAGTGGCTGAGTAGGGCAGTGCTGGATCGGGCGTTTTGGGAGTAGTTGTGATGGAGTATTCCCTACCGGAAGATCGAATGCCCGAGGCTGAGGTCACCCTACGCTTGGCGTTTTACCTCCTGGCACTTCCTGATAGCCAGGATGTCGCAGAGGTGGCTATTGATGGGGCCCAGGTAAGGGTTCACCGGGCCGAAGTCTTCCCCATTGCAGCATTCCTCCTCGATATGGGGTGGAAACAGGTGAGGCAGATGGGAAAGAACGACTGGCAAGGATGGTACGAAAGGGGTGGCCAACGGCTGAAGATCCAGGCAAGGCCGGGGATGGGTGACGTTGTTGTTACTGTGGGCGCCAAGCGCGTCCGCGCTGAGTGCAAGGGAGGGCCGCTGGTTAAGAAACCTGGAAGTCGAGAGTACCCGATTCTCCGTGGAGCACTGGGGCAAGTCATTACAGTAGAGCAGGTGGATGCGAATGACATTCCGATTGTCGCCGTACCTCACTCACCTGGCTTCGCAAACTCACCGATAGGTGGCGAAAGACTCCACTTGTCGTCCGTTCAGGAATTCAGATTGTGCTGGTGGGCCGGAATGGGACTGTGGATGGGCTGGATCTACGCTGACCCAAGAAACTATGCGCTGTTGCCGTCAGTGCTGGATCGGGTGTTTCGGAGGGAGTTGTGAGCGGAGAGCGTTTGGATCACGAAGCCTACGAAAGGACACAAAAGGCTTTCGCGTGTTTCGCGCCCTTTCGCGTTGTTCGTGTTCCAAACTGCCCTCGCCGAACAGCGCTGCATCGTGGCCCACATTGAAGAGGCCCGCCGCCTGCAGGCAGAGTCGGTGGCGGAACTGGAGTGGCTGAACGAGGCGGTGCTGATGCAGCGTTTCAGGGGGAACTATGAGCAACCGAATTGACAAGCAAGAACTGGTCCGCCGCGTGTCGGACCGGGTGGTCAAAGGCACAGGCACCGTTGAGGAGATCGTTGACGCCACCCTGGAGGAAATCTACCAGGCACTGAAGCAGAGGGAGTGTGTCTCCCTGCGCAACTTCGGCACGTTTTACGTCCGGCCGGAGCGAGATAGCTGGGTATTCAAGTTCAACCCCTCGCAGCGGCTGCGCAAGCTGTTCGGCTGGTCGTCCACCTACAAAGGAGAACTGTAGAGGTCATCGTGGCCATCACCAACTACCCCCCTAAATTCACCAAAGCCAGCGGAGGGGGCCGTCTATGCGAGTCTTGAAACGGCTCTTTCTGTTTCTCACACCCTATTGGAGGACCCTGCTGCTCAGCGCTGGCCTACTGCTGAGTCTAACGGGCCTGGAGCTGATGCCCCCCCTCTTCCAAAAAACCATCGTGGATGAGGTCATCGGAGAGCGCAACCTGAGCCGACTTGGTGCTCTCCTCGGATCGCTGGTAGGCGTGTACGCACTGCAACAATTGGTGGACATCGGCGATTCCTACATCCGCCACACGCTGGGCGAGCGGTTCATCCTGGACCTGCGGGTGCACCTTTACGCCTACCTGCAGCGGCTGTCGCTGTCCTTCTTCGAGCGCACCTCCACCGGCGAGCTGATGTCCCGCGTGACCAACGACGTCAACGCCCTGGAGCACTTCGTGACCCATGGCTCGGCACTGACGGCTGTGGACCTGCTGCGGCTGGCTGGTTCGGCCGTCATCCTCTTTCTGCTGGATTGGCGACTGGCGCTATTGGTGCTCCTGCCGGTGCCGGCGCTGGCTGTGGCGTTGCGCCACTTCAACGCCCGCGTTCGCCCTATCTACCGGCGCGTGCGTGACCGGCTGGGCGACATCAACGCCCGGCTCCAGGACAACCTGTCCGGCATCCAAGTCATCCAGGCCTTTGGCCAGGAGGATCGGGAGCTGGACCGCTTCACCACAGAGAGCGAGAACTACTACCAGGTCCGCGTGCAGTCCATTCGTTACTGGTCCACCTTCTTCCCCGCCCTGCGCTTCGTGGCCTCCATCGGCACCGTCATGGTGCTGGGTGCCGGGGCGACGATGGCCGTGCGCGGCGAACTGTCCCTGGGCACGCTGGTCGCCTTTCTCTCTTACGTCACCTCCTTCTACCAGCCCATTCACCGCCTGACCGAGATAGACAACGTCTTCCAAGAGGCCATCGCCGCCGGCGAGCGGATCTTTGAACTGCTGGATCAGACGACGGATATCGAGGATGCACCCGATGCAGCAGAACTGCCGCCCCTCCGAGGTGAGGTAGCCTTCGACGACGTGCACTTTCGCTACGGCACGGGCGATGAAGTGCTGCACGACGTCACCTTCCAGATGGCCTCCGGCGAGGTAGTGGCGCTCGTCGGCCCCAGCGGCGCGGGCAAGACCAGCATCGCCAATCTGCTCTGCCGCTTCTACGATCCCATCCACGGGCGGGTCACCGTGGACGGCTACGATCTGAGACGAGTCAAGCTGGCCTCCCTGCGGGGACAGGTGGCGGTGGTGCTGCAGGACACCTTCCTCTTCAACACCACCGTGCGCGAGAATCTGCTCTACGGCAAGCCCAACGCCACCGAACAAGAGCTCATCGCTGCGGCCAAGGCTGCCTACGCCCACGATTTCATCGAGGTCCTGCCCCGGGGCTACGATACCGACATCGGCGAGCGGGGCATCAGGTTAAGCGGCGGCCAGAAGCAGCGGCTGGCTTTGGCACGGGCCATCCTGGCCGACCCACGCATCCTCATTCTGGACGAGGCCACTTCCTCAGTGGACGCTGAGGCGGAGTACCTGATCCAGCAGGCGTTGGAATCGGTGCTGAAGGGCCGCACCGCCCTGGTCATCGCCCACCGGCTGAGCACCATCCGCAACGCGGACAAGATCATCGCCCTGGAGGATGGCTGCATCATCGAGGTGGGAGATCACCCAGAGTTGATGCGTCGTGGTGGCCTCTACAGCCAGCTCTACCGTCGCCAGTTGGAGTTGGCCACGACGGGGGAGGAAGTCAATCGGAGCTCCGAGGCTTGAGCTCCAGGCCATTCTCACCCCTTAAACTCAAACAGGCCCTTATACACACAAGGGCCTGTTTCGCTTTCTATTCCCTTTTCACACGCTGTGCCTACCACCCCACGATAAACTTCCGCCACTCCTCGTTGTTGGAGAGGTACCGGCCAAACAGGTAGTCGGCGCTGGCGTAGGGCTCCCGTGGCTTGCGCAGGAGGGACATCCCTGCCTCTCGGGGGGTCCGTCCCCCCTTCTTGAGGTTGCAGGCCGGACAAGCACTCACCAGGTTGCCCCAGTCGTGTTCACCTCCCAGATGGCGGGGGATGACGTGATCCACGGTCAGGTTGCGGCTCTCCCGGCCACAGTACTGGCAGGTGTAATTGTCCCGCCGGAAGATCTCCCGCTTGGCGAGTCGCACCCGGGGACGAGGGCAATATGCCATGTAGGCCAGGCGGATCACCAAGGGGCAGGGGAAGACACTGAAAGGGGTACGGATAACCCCCCTGCCATTCTCCACCACCTCCGCCTTGCCCACAAAGAGCATGATCACCGCCCGCTTGACGTTGCAGACGTGGATGGGCTGGTAGTTTCGATTCAACACCAGAACGGGCGCATTCAAGCGCGTCTGACTATCCATCCTCTACCTGATCTCGGGCCACTAAAAGCGGGCCTCTCGACGAGAAACTGTCCTCAAGTATACCACGATTGGGGCTTCCGGTCAACTGTGAGTCCGCCACAGGGTGCGAAGCAGACGGTAGCGCTGAAAGGTGTACCAGGCCATGAGCAGGCTCAACAACAGCCCGTGAGCCCCATCACGATAGCCCTGCAAGGTGAAGTAGCGGCGGCGGAACTCCCTGAGCGGCTGCAGGATGAAGTTACGCCCTCGGGGGCGAATCCCCTCCTTCAGAAGGGCCTGGGCTTCGTAGGCGGTGTAGCGCTGCTGCCGCTCCCTGAACTCCGCCAGTGTGCGGTAGTTGTAATGGATCAGCGGGTTTTTCAGGTACCCCGCCTCCCCATCCAGGATCACGAGCTCATGCACGGGTCGGGCGGGGTCATAGCGGGCGTACCCTGGTCTGAGCAGCCGAAGCTGATAATCGGGGTACCACCCGGTGTGGCGGATGACCCGTCCGAAGATGACATTGTGCCGCGGCACCCACCAGCCCGCCTTTGAATTGTCCTCCATCGCCCGCCGGACCTCAGCCGCCAGCTCCGGCGTGGCCCGTTCATCGGCGTCAACGAAGAACACCCAATCACTGTCCACCATTCCCAGCGCCGCGTTCCGCTGGTCAGCGTAATCGCGGAAGGGGCGCGTGTACACTGTGGCCCCCATCCCTCGAGCGATCTCCCACGTGCGATCACCACTCTCCGAATCCAGCACCACGATCTGGTCGGCCCACTGCACGCTGGCGATGCAGTCAGCGATGTTCTGTTCCTCGTCTTTGGTGAGAATCACGACACTTAGGGACATTGAGGACCGCACCCTGCCTTCCCGTCTATTGAGGATGCCCCACTGGGACCAGGTACAGCGGCTCGTGGTCGGCGGCCAGTCCCAAGACGGCCTGGACCTGATCGTCGTCGAAGGCGCCCACCGGCACACCACCCAGATCGAGGGCCACGGCCTGCAGCAGCAGGTTCTGACAGGCGTGGCCCGCCTCCAGCTTGACGTACCGCTCGGCTCGGGAGCCGTACTTGCGCTCGGTGCGTTCATACACGGCGGCGATGACGAAGACCGCTGGGGCCTCTCGGACCCAGTCCTGCAACAGGGCGGACCTCCACAGCGCCTGCCGGACATCGGATGAGGACACCACCTCCATCCGGTGTCCCTGGGGCAGGTAGTGGTACACGCCCTCCACAGTAGCCACGTACACCTCCAGTGGATACAGTGCCCCCGCCGAGGGAGCCGTCCGCCCGCCCCAGTCGGCCGTGATCCCCTGCGTTGCCCACAGGAGTTGGCCGAGCTCCTCCCAGGTCAGGGGCTTCTCGGTGTACTCTCGCACCGAGCGGCGACGGCTCAACGTCTCCTCCAACGAGACCTCGCTCTCCAATCGCGGCGGGAGCAGAGCCATCCCCTCTCCCGGAGGGCCTATGGGCATCCCTAGCCTTACCTGTCGGCAGCCGCCAAGGGTTAGCAGCAGGCCCATCAGAAAGGCTGTCGACCCCAAGCGCCAGGCCCATCGTCGCATCGCTATTTCTCCCTTCTTCATCTCCCCCCTCCCCAAATTGGGAGAGGGGCCGGGGGTGAGGGCTGGAGGGTCACCATGCCACGAGGGACTGGAGATAGCTGGCGAAGCGGGGCACAGCCAGTAGGGGGTCCTCCTCCGCCTCGTACTCGATGGACAGGTACCCCTTGTAGCCCTTCTCGCGGAGGATCTGGAGGATGCGGGGGTAGTCGAGCAGGAAGGGTTGACCTGCGGCATCGCGCCCCTCCGTCTTGGCGTGGGTGGTTACCGTGTAAGGGACGGTCTCAGCAATCTCGTGATAGGGATCAGTGCGGTAGTTTCCCAGATCGAGGTTCACCCGCAGCCAGTCGCTTCTCACCCCTTCCACCAGCCGCCTGACTTGCTCGAAGGTGGCGGTGATCCCGCCGTGGTTCTCCAGGGCCAGGACCACCCCCTTCTCCTCGGCATATTCCGCCGCCTCCTTCAGCCCTGCTATGCACCAGGCCATGGCTTCTTCCTCGGTGTGACCTTCGGGCACCGGCCCGGCGAAGACGCGCAAACAGGGCGCCCCCAGGAGGACCGAGACATCCACCCACTTCCTGGCCAGCGCCACCTGCTGGGCCCGCGCTGCTTCGGGCAGGGCGAAGGCGCCGCCGATGGCCGTGCCCGCGATGTCCAGCCCATAGGCCAGGGCCAATCGCTTGAGCCGCTTGAGGACCTCCGCCTCGGTGGTGGGAAAGTAGTAGGCTGTAAGCTCCACCCCATCGAGCCCCATCTCGTACCCCTTGCAGATGAAATCCTCCAGGGACATCTCCCCACTCTGGAGATAGTGCCGGAAGGAATAGGCCGCACAACTGATTTTCATGTCCCTCCTCCTTTGAGTTCCATCAGCATCTGGGCCAATTGAGCGGGCAGCTCCGCCCGATTGTCCCGCGTCACTTCGGTGAGTTGGACATCTCCCCGCCCGCGAACCGAATGCATGAAAGGGGGCCCGCCCCGGCCGATGGTGCCCACCACTGGAACCGGGCCGTCCAGCGCCCGTTGCACTGCCTGCTGGAAGGCGTGGGAGAAGCACTCCATCTTGCCGATCTCATCTATCACGATGAGATCGGCCTGCGGGATAGTAAGCACTGGCAAGGCCATGCGCTCGAAGCTTTCCAGGTCTACCCCATAGCGCCCCACCCGGTGAGGGCTGCCAAGGCCCACCTCAGCCAGCCGGCCCTCCCGTCCATCCAGGGTCACCACCTGAAAGCCCATCCGCCGTCCGCCCTGGCGCAGCTCCCGGGTGTAGAACCCGCAGGCTTTCCAGCCCTCCAGGTGCTCCACCACGCGGCGGATGACGGTCGTTTTGCCCACCCCGGGCCGCCCTGTCAACAGGATGTTCTTCCTCATACCAACCCTGCCCCCGGCAGGACATCCAGGTCCCACCCTGAACGCTCACCGGCCCGAAGGCGCACCGTGCCCGCGGCGGCGATCATGGCCGCGTTGTCAGTGCAGAGGAGGGGAGGGGGATAGAGCACCGGCACTTCAGCGGATTCGCGCACCCGCTGGCGCAGCAATCGGTTGGCCGAGACCCCGCCCGCCAGCAGGATCTGCCGGGCGCCGAATTCCCGTGCGGCAGCGGCCGTCTTCTCCGCCAGGACATCCACCACCGCGGACTGGAAGCTGGCTGCCAGATCGGCCACCGGCAGCGGTTGGCCCTCCCGCTCCAGGGCTCGCACCAGCCGCAGCACCGCTGTCTTCAGCCCGCTGAAGGAGAAATCCCACGACCCTTCGAGCCGGGCTCGGGGCAGGTCAAAGGCTGCCGAGTCCCCCTCCCGTGCTGCCCGCTCGATGGCTGGCCCGCCGGGGTACTCCAGCCCCAACAACCGTCCCACCTTATCGAAGGCCTCGCCCGCCGCATCATCCAGCGTGCTCCCCAGCCGACGATAGTCGCCGTGGCCCTTCACCAGCACCAGCTCGGTGTGCCCGCCGGAGGCGATCAGGCACACGAAGGGGAAATGAATGTCAGGCGGCCCTCCATCGGTGGCCAGCCAGTTGGCGTAAATGTGCCCCTCCAGGTGGTTCACGCCCACCAGGGGCAGCTCCCGCCCCAGGGCCAGCCCTTTGGCGGCGTTCACCCCCACCAGCAGTGACCCCGCCAGCCCCGGACCGTAGGTCACGGCGATGCCATCCAGGTCCTCCCAGCCGACCTCCGCTTCGGCCATGGCCTCTTGGATGACGGGCAGGATGGCGCGGATGTGCTCCCTGGAGGCCATCTCGGGGAACACCCCGCCGTACTGGCGGTGGAGCTCAATCTGGGAGGCGATCACGTTGGAGCGGATGAACCGCCCCCCCTCCACCACTGCCGCTGCGGTTTCATCGCATGAGGTTTCGATGCCTAGGATGAGTAGCTGACACACAAGCGTCTATTCCCCTTCAGGCTCAACATAGTCACCAGATTATGATGCGGTTTGTGGCGGGTGTTCTCCCACC
The DNA here is from genome assembly GCA_964425465.1 of uncultured Anaerolineae bacterium. Lineage (GTDB taxonomy): Bacteria > Chloroflexota > Anaerolineae > JAYEMR01 > JAYEMR01 > JAYEMR01. Next base: position 13,797 of record CAYRNM010000009.1, read on the forward strand.
TGGAGCTCGAACCCCGGACTGAGACCTGGGCGAGCTCGGTCAAGCCGAAACTCAGGGGCGCTGAACACACTCTGAGTCGCCGTGCGGTGAGTAGCTGATTCGGTAGGCTTCTACGGCCACTTGAATCAAAGAGAGAGCATGTTCCTGGGTATCCGTCCCCTGGATGATCACCTCTTTCTCCTCCAGGTTCTTGTAGACTCGAAAGAATTCCTCGATCTCTTGGATAACGATCGTCGGGAGATCCTCAATGCTGTGAATTTCTCGAAATCTGGGGTCATGGGTAGGCACGCAAAGGACCTTATCGTCGGGTTCTCCGCCGTCGGTCATGCGCATCAGGCCGATGGGTCGGACCCGGACCGTGATGCCAGGATGGAAGCTGACTTGTGACAAAACCAGAGCATCGAGGGGGTCCCCATCCTCAGCCAGTGTCTGGGGGATGAATCCGTAGTTGCCCGGGTAGTGGACTGCACTGGCGATGATGCGATCCACGCATATGGTTCCGGATATCTTTTCCAACTCGTACTTGCACTTTGACCCGCTGGGGATCTCGATAACGACGTTAAGGTCTTCTGGAGGGCTAACTCCTGCGGGTATCCCATGCCATAGATGGGCCATAAGTTTCTCCTCCTTTGCCCTGCTGCTATCACTCCACCGCCCACACCTTCGATGCTTGCTTGGGGAACAACGCTTTCAACAAGGCCCGCGCCTCGTCGGTTCCCGTTCCGCAGTCCGCGAAGGCGTACTCCAACTCCTCTAACGCTCGGTAGCCGAACACCGGTTGTAGAAAGGTGCGGTCGGGGAATCTTGCAGCCCCTGGGCCATCCTCCATCGGTACCCACTGTTCTACTGCCATCAGTCGCCCCTTCTCAAATACCAGCCGCAGCCCATCCCGATAGAAGCTGATCTTCAATTCCCCCGTGTGTCTCACGAGCACCGACTCCGCCAACCGTCGCTCCAACACAGGCCCGATGTGACGCAGGAAATCCGGAAGGTCCGGCACCCGCACGTACCAGGCATAGGGCTTGCGCGCGTGTGGCAGCCAGTCCTGGGCCACCTGATAGACCGGGTGCTCCGTCCCCAGCCAGAAGGCGAAGGCCCCGAACTCCTTCTGATCTCGCGCGGCGTACCCTTGGCCGGTGGCTTGCACATATCGAATCACGCTCGGCGTCACAGCCAGCCAGGAAACGCCGGCCTTTAGCTCATAGACCGTGACCCCCAACATCGCCTGCCGCAACTTGGGCGGATGCACTAGGAATCCGACCGGCTCCCTTTTTGCTGTCTCTATCACGCGCAGTTCGGACCGATTGGCGCTTCTCTCATTCCGGCCGAGCAGTTCGTAGCGCCACAGGGACTCATCGCGGACACAGGCCACCAGCGAGCGTTTCGTCGCCTGCTGGTACACCTGGGCGATGAAGGGCCCATCGGCCTCTGTCGCCGGGCGCACGCGATAGGGCTCTACTTCACCCTCCTTCAGCCTTGGCACGTGAGGCATATACCCCACGCGTCCGCCGCCCAGCTCCAGGGCCATCTCGTAGCCAAACTGGCGGTAGAACCAGGGCCGGCCGGTGATGGCCTGCATTTTTTGGCCCCGCTCATCGCTCCATTGGTGGATCACCTCGAACTGGGCGCGCACCAGCCCCCGACGCCGATAGTCCGGGTGAGTGCCTACCATCTCGGGCCGGCCCACCCCGAACTCGATCCCGCCATAGGACCAAACTTGCGGGATGAGACAGAGCGAGGATACGATAGCGCTGGTGTGGGTATCCTCCACGATGGTGAAATCTCCCGCGTCACAGGTCGGATGGCCACCGGCCATCAAGTCCCGCGTCTCAACTGCGACGCCTTCGTCCGGCTCCCGAGTGTCCCGGTCGCGGTGTACTTCCATGTTGAAGGCGGCCAGCGCCTCCGTGTCCTCTGTCGTCGCTCGGCGCAAGATCAATCCGTCTCCCAGGTCGCGCAGAATGGTCTGTTCTCTTGTCATGTCCTTCAGTCCTCAGCCATCAGTCATCAGCGGTCAGCCATCTGCGGTCGGCGGTCGCCCATCAGCTATTCTCCCCGCAGCCGGCGAAGGATCTCCTTTGCACGCTCTGCTGCCCGCGCCCGGTGGGAGATGCGGTTCTTCACCTCGGGGGGCAACTGGGCCATGGTGGAGCCATACTCTGGCACGAAGAAGACAGGGTCATAGCCGAAGCCATGGGCGCCTCGGGGGCGGAGGGCGATGTAGCCTTCACAGGTGTCCTCAGCGGTGTGCACTGCCCCCTCTGGGGTAACGATGGCGATGACGCAGCGAAAGCGCGCCCTCCGCTCCTGCTCAGGCACACCCTCCAGACGGCTCAGCAACAGCCGGTAGCAGTCTTCGTCGGAGCCACCATCGTAGCGGGCGGAGCGAACACCCGGCTCGCCGCCCAGCGCATCCACCTCCAGCCCGGAGTCGTCGGCCAGGGTCAATAGCCCACTGGCCTGAGCGTAGGCTCGGGCCTTGAGCACCGCGTTCTCCTCAAAAGTCGCCCCCGCCTCCTGCACCTCCCAAGTGATCCCCGCCTCAGTCAGGTCTACCAGTTCCAGCCCTAACCCGGCCAACAGGGCCTCATATTCACGACGTTTGCCCTGGTTGCGGGTGGCGATGAGGAGCTTCATGGCCCGGCTCCCAGCCAACGGAGAGCGGCCAGGGCGTAAAAGCGAGCGGCGGCCTCCACCTGGGCCAACTCCACCCACTCGTCCGCCGTGTGCGCCTGCGCCAGTTCGCCGGGGCCAAAGATCACGGCGGGGATGCCCCTCTGCCGGAAGGGCCACATGTCGCAACAGGCCAGGAAGCCGCCGATCCCCAGCTCTCGGCCCAGGGCCTCCTGGCCTGCCTGGCGCAATGCGGCCACGAAGGGATCATCGGCCACGGTCTGCGAGGAGGGAAAGGCCCCACGCACCTCACTCTCGATCCGCAGAGCGGGATTTGCCCCCTGCAGTTCTTGCAGCAACGCTTCAATCTCCTGCCGAGCTTCCTCCAGATCCTCACCCGGTATCAGTCGCCGATCTATGACGATCTGGCACTGCTCAGGAATCACGTTGGGGGCCACACCCCCCTGGATGGTGGTCACGACCAGGGAGGGATGGCCCACCAGAGGGTGATAGTGCTGAGCGATGTTGGCTCCCCATGCATCCAGCGCCTCTATCACGCGGGCCATTCCGGAGATGGCATTCACCCCCTCCTGGGGCACGCTGGCGTGGGCCGCCCTACCCCAGGCTGTGATCCCCAGCCGCAGCACCCCTTTGTGCGCCAGGTGCAGCTCCAGTCCTGTGGGCTCACCGATGATGGCCGCTGTCTGCCCATCGGACAGCCGCTCCGCCTCGGTGATGGTGCCCAGGGCACCCGTCTCCTCGTAGGCCACGGCCATGAGGGTCAGCCGCCCCCGCAGAGGGATACCGGAGCGCACCAGGGCCTCGAAGGCGGCAGCCATCGCAGCCAGCGAACCCTTGGCGTCGCACGCCCCTCGCCCGTAAAGACGTCCCTTCTGCACCACAGGCTCCAGGGGCGGCGTGCTCCAGCCCGCCCCGTCGCCGGGAGGCACAGTGTCCATGTGGCTGTTGAGGATGAGATGCCGCTCCGGGGGTCCATAGTGGGCTAAGACGTTGAAGCGTCCGGGGCGGATCTCGGTGGTCGTGGTCTCCACTCCCAGGGCTCGAAATCGTCCCCTCAGGTACTCCCCCACCGCCTCCTCTCGCTCGAAGCTGGGGCGGGCGATCAGGTCGGAGAGGAGGGCGGTGATGTTCAGGTGATTCAGTTGAGCGAGTATATCCTCATAGAAGGTCACCGTGTCTTCACCAACAGTCGCCAGAGGTAAGAGTTAACAGGGCACCAAGTCAACGAGGTACAACCCCCTCGTTCCCTATCCACTCGTTACCCGTTGCCTCCTGCCGCAGCGGCCAGGCCGGCGATCAGCATATCCAGGGCCAGGATGGGATCCATCTGGCCCCTCTTGATGGCCACATCCGTCTCCAGCAACCGGCGGTGGATGGACTCCAGTTGCTCCATGGTGAAATTGCGCTCCTGAGCCAGCGCCTTGCGGACGACGAAGGGGTGAAGCCCCAGCTGCCGGGCGATGGCCTCCCGGTTCAGTCCCTCCTGGTTCAGTTCTTTCACCTGGATGAGGATGCGGATTTGTCGGGCCATCATGCCCAGGAGGGCCAGGGGGTGATCGCCTCCTTCCAGCCGGCGGTGAAGCAGCCGACTGGCGGCCTCCCCATCCCGCTGCCCCAGCGCGTCCACCATATCGAAGATGTTCGCCTCCCGCACATCACTGACCAGCAGTTGGACGTCCTCCTCGGTGATGGGGCGGGCCCGGTCCACGTAGGACAACAGCTTATCGATCTCCTGGGCCAATAGGCGCAGATGATCGCCCACGAAGGCGGCCAACTGCGCCGTCGCCTGGGGGGTGATGTGCCCTCCCCGCTCCTGAACCCGCTGTGCAATCCACCGCGTCAGCTCCCTGCTCTGGGGCAGGCGAAACTCCCTCTCGTATCCCAGCGCCTCATCCTGGGCGATCAGGCGGCGCAGGGGGTGTCGGGGCGCAACGGGTTCTGGCTCCAACAGGACTAACCGTGTTGTCTGGGGCATGCGGGAGAGATACTCGACCAGCTCCTGCAACGCCTTTTTGCCCTGCTCAGCCGAGCCCATCTTTTGCAGGTGGGTGAGCCATCCATCCACGATGACCAATCGGCGGTCGGAGAAAAAGGGAATAGTGTTGCAGGTGTGCTGAAGCTCAGCCAGGGAGACCTCATGGCCATCGAAGCGTGTGGTGTTCAGCTCCACCATGGCCGGATCGCCCATGCGCCGTCGGAGCTCGGCCAGGGCCTCGCTGCGGGAGAACTCGTCGTCACCGTGCAGCAGGTAGAACATGTTATTCCCAATGGACCTCGATCTCGTGGCGCAGGAAGCGGCCCTGCTGGTGGGTGGTGATTTCGCCGATCCGAGCGTTTTCGACCTGGGGGGAGGTGGTCAGCCAGGCCTGAACCCATCGCCCCAGGGGTTGGGCCAGCAGGACCCCCAGGGTGGCTGCCCAGAGCGCCTGAGAGAACCGTTCCCAGCGGCTCTTGGAGCGGTGTGCTTCCAGCGCCAGGAAAGCCCCGAGGCCGGCCAGGACGCCGGCGGTGGCGATGTTGGTCCCGCAGTTGGGATGGATGGCTAGATAGTGCTGACCGGCTCGCAATCGGGCCAAGGCCTCCTGAACCGCCTGAGCCACCGCGTCGGCAGTCACCTGTCCGTAGAGGGTGAACCCAGCGGGGGTTGTGCGCGCCACAAGGTATCTGCCCGGCGTCCGCTGGGCCAGGATGTGCATGGTAGCATGTTCCAAAGCATGGTTGCCCCGCAAGTGGATGATGAGCGGGATCTGGAAGAGGTTCATAGCGTGTCTCCTTCGTCGGACTACTCAGACTTCTTCTGATTATACCACAACCCTGCTCAGGGGCGAACCGTTGACAATTGGGTGGGGGG
>CAYRNM010000009.1:19381-29580 GCA_964425465.1 uncultured Anaerolineae bacterium
GTGACAAGGAGATCAAACAGGCCTACCGCCGCTTGGCCCGCCGGTACCATCCCGATGTCAACAAATCGCCCAGCGCGGAGGAGCGTTTCAAGGAGATCAACGAGGCTTATCAGGTGCTCAGTGATCCCGAGAAGCGGCGGAAGTACGATCAACTGGGAGACAGTTGGACCCGCTGGCAACAGCAGGGTGCCCCTGGCGGATTCGATTGGAGCCAGTGGATGACAGGCTTCCCCGGAGGGGACCGGGTGCGAGTGGAATACGGTGATCTGAACGACCTCTTTGGCCAAGGAGGACGGGGCGGCCTCTCCGACTTCTTTGAGTCCATCTTCGGAGGAATGGGAGGCCCCCGGACGAGCCAGCGGATGCAAACCCGAGGCCAGGATTACGAGCAGCCAGTGGAGATCACCCTGGAGGAAGCATTCCACGGCACCACGCGTGTCCTGCAGCGGGACGGTCAGCGACTGGAGGTGAAGATCCCGCCAGGGGTGAAGACCGGTTCCAGGGTGCGCATGGCGGGTCAGGGTAGCCCCGGCATCGGCGGTGGGCTGCAGGGGGATCTCTACCTGAGGATCAAGGTGCTCCCCCATCCTGACTTTGAACGTAAGGGGGATGATCTGTACCGCGATGTGGATGTGGACCTCTACACCGCCGTCCTGGGTGGGGAGGTGCGGGTGCCCACCCTGGATGGGGGGGTGATGCTCACCATCCCCGCGGAGACATCGGGGGGCCAGGTGCTCCGCCTGCGGGGGAAGGGGATGCCCAAGCTGCGCAGTCCCCAACAGCAGGGCGACCTATACGTCACGGTGCGCATTCAGATCCCCCGTGACCTCACCGCCCGCGAAAAAGACCTCTTTTCCCAACTGGCCCGGCTCCGATAGGCGGGGCCTTCTCCATCTGGCCCACGGCCCAAACAAGCCCCTCTACACTCCCGACGCCTTGCCGGTCAGCGAGGAGGCGCGGCAGAACCTGGTGCGGGTGCCCACCTTCCCCGCTGTCTCGCGGGAGCTGCTGGATCAGTACATCTTTGATCACGATATTGATGGAGAACGGGTTCGGCAGTATGGCCTGACCTTCGCCATGTCCAGCTAGGAGGTGACAGAGCTCTTCGCCCAAGATGGACGTTCTCTTCCGTTCGGTACGATGACCATCCCGCTTTTGGAAAAAGCCCGTTCGGTGATCACTGATGCCCGGTTCTGCTTGCTCACGCATCCATCTGGCCCGACGCTCGTATCGTGGTTGAAGGAGATTGGTTTTCAGGAGGTCATTCCCTCGCATAGTGGGGCGTGGTTTGCGGGTCAACTGTTCGATCAGTTTTCGGAGGAGCATCGCGCCAAAGATATTGAAGGGGTGGATGCCATTTTGCGCCCTGTAGTGAAGATCGCCTGCGGATGGCTGCGCCTATAGATACTGATCCCATGATCACGGCCGTCAAGTGAACAGTCGGAGGATATTGAGGGAAGAGCCATATCCCTTTTGACGTAGTCGATCGGGAATGGTATACTTGTCCTTACAGCAACAAATCGTGCTCTTCGCCCAGCGGAGGGAGTCCAATTGGCAGGGCAACCGCAACCAAGATCCCGGCGAGAGGTCTTCAAAGAGAGGCTTGTGGTTCGGTTTTATCAAACGCTTGACCAGGTGATCGTAACTCTCCAGGTATTTGTGGTGTATGCTGTTGCACTGCTTTCCGACATCGCTCTGTACTATATCTTTCGGCTTTCCCTGGCTGATGCCATATCCCCTTATCCGGTGGTGGCCTTATGGTTTGAGAGGTTCGTGATCGGCATTGCTCTTTTGAGCATGGTGGGCTTTGCCATCCACGTATTCATCTCTGTTATATCGCAGGCCCGGTTTGAGATTGATTCGATGATGGAGCGAGATTTGGAGGAGGTAAAAGCTTATGAAGACTACGACAACGATACTTAGATGGGGCAAAGAGAAAATGTTGAAAGAGGCCTCAATGGCCTGGATCACGCTTCTTCTAGGGGGGATTACCTTTGCTACTATTTCTACCTTGCTCACTACGTGGAATCTATCTACTGAGGCTGCAATAGGGATCCCGTTTTTGACAACTTCAGTTCTGCTGATAGCATTTCATGCCATTCGAAAGCGAGATCAGGAACTTGAGGGCAGTTTTGACTTGGCAGTTTCAGAGGCCGCTGATTTCAGGCATCCGGTGGATGCAGATACTCTTTCCGTACCAATGTATCTCCACGGGCCGGTGGAGGCTGTTGAGCCTACAGTGGCGGATTCCGCCAAGAGCAAGATCAAAGTCGTAGGTGTGGGTGGTGGGGGATGCGATGCCGTCAACCGTATGATCGAGGAGGGAATTGGTGGAGTGGATTTCATCGCTATCAACACCGATGCTCAGGCGCTGATGCTGTCCGATGCGCCGCAGCGCATCCAGATCGGTGAGAAACTGACCCGAGGCTTGGGATCGGGTGGTAACCCAGATATCGGCCGGCAAGCGGCCGAAGAATCGCGTGAGATTGTGCTACAGGCACTGAAGGGCGCAGAGATGGTATTTATCACCGCAGGTATGGGCGGGGGGACGGGCACTGGCGCGACACCTATCATTGCTCAGGCGGCGAAGAGTGTAGGAGCACTGACCATCGGCGTGGTCACCAAGCCCTTCACTTTTGAGGGCCCCCATCGCAGACAGGTAGCGGAGGAGGGGATTGAACACCTGAAGGAAGAGGTGGACTCGCTCATCGTCATTCCCAACGACCGGTTGTTGGAGATCGTGGATCGCAAGACCTCGTGGAGGGATGCCTTGCGGGTGGCGGACGATGTGCTGCGTCAGGGCATCCAATCAATGCAGGATCCCTTCCGAGTGGCGGACGACGCGCTGTGCCAGGTTATCCAAGGCGTCTCTGGAGTGATCACCATTCCAGGACTCATCAACCTAGACTTCGACGACCTGCGATCCATCATGGCGAAAGAGGGAATGGCGTTTATAGGTATCGGATACGGCACGGGGGAGAACCGGGCGGTGGAGGCCGCGCAGAGGGCCACTACCAGCTCACTGGTAGATGTGAGCATTGATGGAGCACGAGGGATACTGTTCAACATTACCGGTGGGCCGGACATTGGCCTCTCCGAGGTGAATGAGGCGGCAGAGATCATTCGCCAGGCGGCGCATCCGGAGATGAACATCCTTTTTGGCGCAGTGCTTGATCCCCAGATGGCGGGTGAGATCAAGATCACCGTCATTGCTACCGGCTTCGAGGCTTCGACCGATCAGAGAATAGTGACCATCCCCGATGTCGAGCCGGTTCTGGTCCCAGTGGATGTCGGAGACCGCGAGCGGGAGGAATTGGAGAGACCAACCTCCCCGCGCTGTAGGTAGCATTGTGGTGAAAGACATCCTCATGAACGCTCATAGGATCTTGGAGTGCTGGGGCAGGTCGTGGCGCTCCCATACAGCATGTAACAGGACTGCGGCAAGTTTGGCAAGGCGTCTGATTGTCCTCCTGCCCATTCTTCTCGTTGTCCTTGCCTGCCGCCTAACGTCTGTCCCTCAACCAACTCCGACCTCTCCTGCCACACCAGTCGTACTGGTCATCACCGTCACACCTCTTCCACCGCCTCCTTCCACGCCGATGATTTCGGCCGCGCCCCCGACGTCTCCTCCATCGTCTCCTGCGACGCCGATCGTGCTTGTTGTCACCCCTACCCCCCTTCCGCCGGAGCTCATATCTGCTGCCTCCGACGTCGAGGAGCAACTGGTGATCCATGTCTACGAACGAGTGAGCCCGGCCGTGGTGCACATCACCAGCAAGGTCATTCAATACAGTTTCTTCTGGGGTCCCATCCCCCAGGAGGGCACCGGGTCCGGCTTTATCATTGACCAGGAGGGTCACATCGTCACCAACAATCACATGGTGGAAGGTGCTGAGGAGGTGGAGGTCACGCTGGCTGATGGCACGGTGCTCCCGGCAAAGGTGATCGGCACCGATCCTTACAACGACCTGGCAGTCCTCAAGGTGGATGCACCAGCAGCGCAGTTGACGTCAGTGGAGCTGGGCAGCTCGGCCAACCTGCGGGTGGGTCAGCGGGCCATCGCCATCGGCAACCCCTTCGGGCTGGACCGGACCCTCACTGTGGGGGTGATCAGCTCATTGGGGCGCATCATCGAGCGGGAGGGAGAACTGCCCCTGGGGGAGGCAATCCAGACCGACGCGGCCATCAACCCCGGCAACTCCGGCGGGCCGCTGTTAAACTCTCAGGGGCAGGTGATCGGAGTGAACACCGCTATCCAGTCCCCCACCGGCGGCTCGGTGGGGATCGGCTTTGCCGTGCCGGTGGACACGGTGAAACGAGTGGTGTCGGAGCTGATCGAGAAGGGCTACTACACCCATCCCTGGCTGGGCTTTGAGGCCTATCCGATTGGTCCTGCACTGGCCCAGGGGCTGGACCTGCCGGTGGAGAAGGGGCTGCTCATCGCGCGCATCTATCGGGATAGCCCGGCCCACAGAGCGGGCCTGCGCGGGGCTGACCGGGAGGTGCGAGTGGGGAATTACACCCTCTTGGCCGGAGGGGACATCGTTACCTTAGTGAATGGCACCCCGGTCACCTCCATGGAGGATTTGACCATCTACCTGGAGACTAAAACTCGGGTGGACGATAAGCTGACGTTGACCATCTGGCGCGATGGGAAAGAGCAGCAGGTGGAGATCACCGTAGGGGAGCGGCCGATGAGATGAGGCAAGCCACGATGAAGCCTATCGTCTTCTCTCAGCACGCTTTGGATGCAATGGCCGACCGTGGTGCTACGTGCGAGGAGGTGGAGCAGGCGATCCGACAGGGTGAGAGGAAGCAGACCGCCTGGTCGTGGTGATGGTGTACACGTTTTTCTTTGGAGGTGAAGGGTGAGAATCAAGTATGATCCAGGAGTAGATGCGGCTTACATCTCCTTCAAGCGAGGGCCAGTGCAGGTGACGACTATCCGCATCACCGAAGATGTGGCGATTGACCTTGGTCCTGGGGAGGAGATTGTAGGCATTGAGATCCTGGACGCTTCTGAGAATCTAGGCTTCTCCCGCGAGACACCGCGCATCCAATTGGAGAATTTGGAGGCGGTGGCTTGAGAGGGCAATCTGATTGATCTGAGCTGGGTGAGGGTCCAAGGCAGCAGAGACAGGAGGTCCAATGCAATACCACTTTCGCAAAGACATCATCAAGGGTTACACCCGCCTCGTCGGCCTCGGCGAGGGGGGGCTAGAGTACCTGGAGGCCGGCATCCTGAAATTGCCCGCTGGTGGGAGCTACTCAGCCACTGCTGAGGATTCGGAGGTGGCACTGGTGATCTTCAGCGGCCAGGCCACGGTCGAGGCTGGAGACAAACAATGGAGCGGCCTGGGCGGGCGGGCGGATGTGTTCCAAGAGCCAGGCGACAGTGTGTACGTGCCCCTCGGTGCACCTTACACCGTGACCGCCGAGACGGACCTGGAGGTCGGGGTCTGCAAGGCACTGACCGACTTCAGAGGTGAACCTCAGGTGGTGCAAGCCACCGAGGTGGAGACCGGCTGGCGAGGGCGGCGCAACTTCGAGCGGCGCATCCGTAACATTATGCTGGACAACGTCCAGGCTGGACGGCTGCTGGTGGGAGAGACCATCAACCCCCCAGGCAACTGGTCGAGCTTCCCACCCCACAAGCACGATCAGGTGATCCCTGGCGTGGAGACCAAACTGGAGGAGGTGTATCTGTACAAAATCCAACCGGAACAGGGCTTTGGCCTGCAGCGTCTCTACACCGCCGAGGGTGACGTGGATGATGCCTTCGTCCTCCAAAACAACGATGTCGTTGCTTTTCCCCGAGGTTACCATCCAGTGGTGGCTGCTCCAGGCTACAAGCTCTACTACCTGTGGGCCCTGGCCGGCGAGGAACGCAGTATGCAGCCCCATGACGACCCCGACCACGGGTGGGTGAGCGAGGCATGGTAGGTATGTTGGGGACTGATAGGAGGAGAGAAGAATGATGCCACAAGAAAGGCAAGGGGAAATCGAGCTAGTATCGGACATGCTGTGTCACTATCCAGATGAATGGATATTTTTCGAAGTGGTAGAACGCGACGAGTATAAGTACCCGTCCAGGGGTATTCTGATTGCCCACGGCCCAGACCGCGACGAGATCCACCGTATCGCTATGGGTACACATGTGCCGGAGGCAGCTATCTTCTTCACGGGCGAGCCTGTGCCCGAAGGGGTTATTGTCCTTCTATGATTGAGCCAAAGGGATTCATTGAACCGAAGTGAAAGGGGGAGGGACGCATTCATGACTATTACTTCTGAGTTGCGACAGGCCATCATCGAAGAATGTGAGGCCAGGGAATCCTATTCGGCGGCCGAATTCCCGGCTCTCATCGAGGGCGGACGGGCGCAGGAGGTGATAGAGAGCCTAGTCTTCTTCGCTAAACCCGATGCCTTCTCCACCCAACTGAAGGAACTCCACGACACGCTGAATGATCGTCTGGACGATGCAGGCCCAGAGGCCCAGAAGCATGTCCTGCGCTTCCTGGCCGACCTCACCATCGCCCTGAGTTCCTTCCTACCCCGCTGGAACCTGCTCAATGAAGATCGGCACGAGGAATTCCTCACCAGCGAGCAGTTGGAGATGGCCATAGAGGCCAACAAGGCGCTGCTGGCTCAGTGGGAGGCCAGAGCGCCCACCGCAGCCAAAGACCTGCTCGCCGAGCAGAGGGCCTACGCGGCCGCGCGCTTCACTGCCGAGGCGGCGGATGATCCCCAGGTGCTGGCCCAAGACCTGGTGGGCAGCTCGCTGGTCGAGTATGTGGAGCACATGGCCGCCGCTATCGCCCGCAGCAACCTGCGCCGGATCGCCGAGATGCGAGACGCGGGCCAGACCCGCACTGAGTTGGGCAATGACTACGCGGCCTTCCTCCAGTACACCATGTATCTGGGGGCGTCCTTTGTGACCTGCAACCCTGTGCTGGTGGATATCGCCTGGGCCGCCGATCCCGAGCGCTGGAACCCCGTCATGGATGGCGTCATCGCCGCCAACCTCCAGGCCGACCAGGATGAGCTGGCTCGCTTGGCCACGCTAGAAATCGTGCTGGCTAACATGCGCTTGCTCCGCCCTGTCTTTCTGCTGACCGAGGGCCAGATGGGGTGCGTCAGCCTGCAGGTGAATCCCAAGAAGCACGGCGACGCCCAGGCCATGATCTCTGATGTGCTGTCCATTTACAATGAGCTCAAGGCCAAATTGGACGGCGGCGTGCCCAATGTGGTCTTCAAACTGCCTGCTACCCTAGCAGGGCTGGAAGCCTGCCGTGCGGTCACCCGCCAGGGGATCGGGGTCAATATCACCGTAAACTTCGCCATGTTCCAGCAGCTCCGCTTCGCCCAGGCCATCAACGAGGGGAAGGCCATCTTCGCCACCCTCACGGAGATGAATGGCCGGCTGGCCTACCCGGTGCGCGACGAGCTGCTGGGCAAGCTGGAGGAGTTGGCGGAGGTCGGCATAGATGAGGCCAGGGCGCGGGAAGCGGCGGCCTGGGCCGGGGTGGCGGTGATCAAGCGGCTGGAGCAGTTGCTGGCCGAGAAGGGCTACGACCTCATTAAAGTCAAGCCGCTGGTCGCTTCCCTGCGCATCTACAAAGAGGGGCTGGGCTATGAAAACCTGCCCAGCAGTTTCCCCGACATCACCGAGCAGGTGGGGACGAGCATCATCACCGTCTTTCCCAATGTCCGCCACGCTTTCGATGCCCTTCCCCACATCGAGCCCGATCCGCACCAGGTGGAGAAGCCAGTCCCGGAGCACGTGCTGGAGGTGCTGACCCACAGCGAGATTTTCAAACAGGCCTACTACGTGGCCGATTCCGAATGGGTGGCCGACGACTCCCGCTTCAAGCCCCAGTACGAACTGGTGCTGGAGGATGAGGAGAAGGTCTTCAAATACCCGCCCGTATACAATACGCTGACCCAGTTCAGCGAGGGCTACGACCGGTTTATCCAGCGCATTCTGGAGCGCAAAGCGCTTTTGGCGGATTGAGCGTGCTGAGCTTTGTCTACGACCGTTTCCGCAGTGCCATGCTCTCCCCTAACCGCCTGGTCTCCGGCCTGGCTATGGGCCTCCTCTGCCTGGCGGTGGGCGTCGCCTGGGGAGCCCTGGTGGGCAACCTGGGGGCGCTCATCGCCACGGCCCTGCTGGTGGCCGCCATCGGCGGGGTGCTGATGTTGCGCTCCACCCAGTGGGGCTTCGTGGCCCTGGTGGGGGTGATCGCCCTCCTGCCCTTCGGCGCGCTGCCGGTCAAGCTCGGCTTCTCCCCTACGTTTCTGGACCTGGTACTGCTGGTGCTCTTCTTCGTGTGGGCGGTGCGGGTGATGACCGGACGGCAGCGAGAGCTGGTCGCGACTCCTCTAGCCCTGCCAGTGGCGATATTCCTCCTCCTGGCCATCGCGGCATTCATCGCTGGGCTATCCCATGCCTATCCCACCCCCAACGTGGTGCGACGCTTCGCGGAGCTGCTTCTGGGAGTCGCTCTCTTTTATGTGGTCGTAAACAACCTCCAGAGGCACACTGAACTGGAGCAGATCGCACTGGCGGTGATCCTCTGCGGCTCGCTGGAGGCGCTGATCGGGGTGGTGCTCTACCTGATCCCCAGTGAGTGGACCATCCGCATCCTCTCCACCCTGGGGCGCTTCAACTACCCCACCGGTGGAGAGGTGCTGCGCTTCATCAACGATGACCCGAGCCTGCCCATGCGGGCCACATCCACCTCCATTGATCCCAACGTGCTGGGGGGCCTTCTGATCCTGGTGGGGGTGGTGATCGCCTCTCAGCTCTTCGCCCGAAAGCCCGTGTTATCTCGATGGCTGCTGGTCGGCTGCCTGATCGGTGTGGGGTTCTGCCTCTATTTCACCTACTCCCGTGGCTCACTGGTCGGGCTGGTGGCCTCGCTTCTTCTTCTGGGCCTTCTGCGCTACCGCAAGCTGCTCCTCCTGCTGATCGCAGGGGGTGCCATCTTCCTGCTGCTCCCTCAGGGTCAGCCCTACGTCGAGTATTTCATGACCGGAGTGCGGGTGTTGGACCGGTCCACTCAGATGCGGCTTGGCGAGTACAAAGACGCGCTGATCCTCATCGGGCGTTATCCCTGGATCGGCGTGGGGTTCGCCGGCGCGCCGGACATTGACCTCTACATCGGTGTCTCCAACCTCTACCTTCTCATCGCCGAGCAGATGGGGCTCCTGGGGCTGGCGAGCTTCCTACTGGCCCTGGGCGTGGGCTTCCTGTACATGATCCGGGCCTGGCGACGGATGGGGCCCCACTCCCCCTACGAGCCCTTGCTACTGGGCTTCGCGGTGGCCCTCGTCGGTGGGCTGGTAGGCGGCCTGCTCGACCACTATCTTTTCAGCTATCCCCATGGGGTAGCCCTCTTCTGGTGCTTCATGGGGCTGGCTGTGGCCTCGGCGCGGTTGGGAGAAGCCGGTCAATTGTAGGGGCGAGGCATTCCATGGAGACTGGCTCAATTACACCGTACCCTCGTAAGACAAGCACTCGGGGCAAATGCAGGATGATCTTGGGAATGCCTCGCCCCTACTGGTACGTACGCGAAGTGGAGGCGTGAGGTGCCCCTTCCAGCCAAGGAGTTGTGGCGGCGCATTCGCCAGGAGATCACCGGTCAGCCGGAGTCCCGCCAGATCGTCATTCTGCATCGCTACCTGGCCGATTGGCCCATGGATTTCAAGGGCCCCTATCAGGTGCTGCGGGCCAAGCTGGAGGACCTGCTGGCCGACCTGGAGCGGGTTCAGCAGGTCAAGCGGAGTGGTGGCCGGGCCGATCCCTTCTATGTGAAGCGCTCCGGCGCGGCCCAGATCGCCCTGGTCGGATTGACCAACGTGGGCAAGTCCGCGCTGGTGGCGACCCTCACCGCGGCCCCTACAGAGGTCGGCAGCTACCTCTTCACCACCCAGGTTCCCATCCCCGGCATGGTGGATGTGGAAGGCGTGCCCCTCCAACTGGTGGACACTCCGGCTGTGGTGGAGGGGCTGGCCCAGGGAGAGGGAGCTGGCCGGCCCCTGCTCCAACTCCTCCGCGTGGCCGATGGGTTGGCCCTGGTGGTGGACCTGACCCGCGATCCGCTGCCCCAGATGGAGGCGCTTCTGGCCGAGCTTCGGGCGGGGAGCATTGAGCCTTACCCTGGCCGGCTGCCCATCGTGGTGAAACCCAAAGGCAAGGG
>CAYRNM010000010.1:0-11896 GCA_964425465.1 uncultured Anaerolineae bacterium
CTCCAAGACTGCGAGATGGAGTAGCCGGGCTAATTATACCCGCTTTGGCCCAAATGGGGAATCGAGGACCTCTGCCTTGCCCCCTGAGGGATTTGGGGTTACAATTGGGGGGAGAGGTGGGATATGCATTTCGACATCCTGACCCTTTTCCCCGGCATCTTCGCCGGAGTCTTCCAGGAGAGCATCCTCCAGCGGGCGCAGGAGATGGGAGCTCTCTCCATTGCCCTGCACAACATCCGCGACTACGCCACGGATAAGCACCACGTCACCGACGACATCCCCTACGGCGGCGGGGGAGGGATGGTGATGAAGCCGGAGCCCATCTTCAGGGCGGTGGAGAGCGTCCTGGGGTTGGAGCCAGGGCAGCCTGCAGCGGTGCCCGTCATCCTGCTGACCCCTCAAGGGCGACCCTTCACTCAGAAAGTGGCCCACGAGTTGGCGCAGTATGAGCGGATCGTGCTCATCTGCGGACGGTACGAGGGGGTGGACGAGCGGGTGCGGGAGCACCTGGCCACCGACGAGATCTCCATCGGCGACTATGTGCTCACCGGGGGGGAGATCCCGGCCATGGTGATGGTGGATAGCGTGGCACGGCTGCTGCCTGGCGTGCTGGGCGATCCCGGTGCGCTGCTGGAGGACTCCCACGTCAGCGGGCTTCTGGAGTACCCCCACTACACCCGCCCTGTGGAGTTTCGGGGCTGGCGCGTGCCGGAGGTGCTGCTGTCCGGCCACCACGCCCGCATCGCGCGGTGGCGAAGGGAACAGTCCTTCCAGCGCACCTGGGAGAGGCGGCCGGACCTGCTGGCCCGGGCCGAGCTTTCAGGGGTGGATCGGGAGTTCCTGCGGAGATTGGAAGGAGAGCTTTATGAAACTGGGCGTGCTGACCCATTACTCGGACAAGATCCTGCGCTGGGTGGCTGAGACGGGCTTCGAGGTGGTGGAGCTTTCCGCCTGGCCCGAGGGCCCCATGGATGCCACCACCTTCACAGCGACGAAGAAGAAAGAACTGCGAGCACTGGTGGATGAGCTGGGGCTGGAGATCTCCTCCCTGGGCTACTATCCCAGCCACCTGGACCCCGACGAAGATAAACGTAGCCGAATCGCCGAGTACTTCCAGACCCTGCTCCGGCTGGCGGCCGACCTGGGAGTGCCAGTGGTCTCCACCCATGCCGCAGGATCGGTGTTGCCCACCCTGGAGGAGAAGGTGGCTCAGTTCGTGGACGCCTTCACCCCTCACCTGGAACTGGCTGAGCGGCTGGGGGTGAAGATCGCGCTGGAGAACTGCCCCCACGGGCCAGGCGGGGGCAACTTCGTCAACGGGCCGGAGAGCTGGGATATGGTCTTTGAAGCGGCGGACAGCGACTTCCTGGGCATCGAGATGGACCCCTCACACCTGGTCTTCCGCTTCATGGACTACGAGCGGGCCATCTGCGATTACGGCCCCAAGATCTTCCACGTCCACGCCAAGGATACCATGATCCGCTGGGATGTGCTGGGGCGGGTGGGCATCTACGGAGAGGGCTGGTGGTGTTTCCGCGTCCCCGGCCTGGGCGAGGTGGACTGGATGCGCTTCATTGATGCTCTGCGATTAGCCGGGTACGGCGGAGCAGTGGTGATCGAGAACGAGGACCCCTACTTCGGCACTGGCGGGTGGGACATCATCCACCAGGACCCCACCGACCTGCCATCGGCCTCCAAGCAGGCCTTCCTCTACGGCTACCGCCACCTGCGCCCACTGATGGTGTGAGAGGCAAGCGGTGGAGATCACTGTCAAACTGGAACGGGCTGACTACATTCCAGGTGACCACCAACAGCATACTGAGCGGACAAGGAGGCTACATATGCCGAGCAAACTGGGTGTCCACATCAATTTCATCACCGAGGCTGATGCCATGCGCGATTTCATCCTCCAGGCGCGCCCTGTTGTGGTGAAGACGCTTCATCACGACGCCCTGTTCTGGCAGGAGATCAAGGCCGAGCTAGGGGCGACTGGCCAGTCGCCTCTTCTCATCGGCCGTCGTTTTGTGGAAAGCCAACCCCTCAGCAACCCGACGGGAGAGGCTGAGACCATGGCTCGCGGGATCCTGGACATGAGCACCGCTCACATCTGCGACGCCTGGGAGGGCTACAACGAAGCACCCCGAAGCAAGCTGGAGCCCCGCTGTCGCTTTGACCGGCGGCTGGCTGAACTGCTCCACGAGGAGGGGTTAAAGTATGTGGCTGGCTCCTGGAGCGTGGGCGTTCCGGACATCCCCGACTGGCAGGAGCCGGAGATGCTGGATGCGCTTCGCGTGGCCGACTACATCGGCGTCCATGAATACTGCGCGCCGCGCATGGACGACCCGCGAGGATTGGATACCTCAACCGATCCTTTGAGCGGCTGGTTCACCCTGCGCTATCGCAAGTGGTATCCCACCCTCCCACCGGATTGCCAAAAGCCGGTCCTCATTACGGAGTGCGGCATTGACAGTGGGGCTTGCCACTGGGATCCAGGCGCTCAGGGTGGATGGCGCAGCTTCACCGATGCCCAGGGTTATCTGGAGCAGCTCGTATGGTACGATCAGATCCTCCAGCAGGATGAGTGCGTGGCCGGGGCGACCATCTTCTGTTGGGGCACCCTGGATCCCACCTGGGACACCTTTGACCTCCGTGGCGAGATGGTGGAACTCCTGGCCAACTACCTCAAGGAACAGGTCGGGCCTCCTCCACCACCGCCACCTCCCCCGGGAGGGCTAGAAGGGCTCCGGGAACGCCTCGCTGAGTTAGAGCAAGAGAATGCCATCCTCAGCCAGCAGTTGACCGATGCCCAGGCACGTATCGCTGAGTTAGAGCAAGGGAATGCCACCCTCAGCCAGCAGTTAACCGATGCGCAAGCTCGAATCCAGGAGGCACTGCGGGTGCTCAGTGAATAGCCCCCCTGCCCGATGGTGGCCTATCCTACCTATATGAGTGGGCCTCTGCACCCACCCGAACCATATCACCCTCCCACCACTGGTGCTCCGCCATGACCGCACAAGCGCATCCTAAGCCACTGTAGTATAGCCTGTCTGTGCACAGGGTACAGGGAAGCGCTCAAGTGGGCCGCCAGGCATCATGCTTGGCGGCCCACAGCGTTGAAGGGGGCAGGGACAGCAGTGATGGGCAGCGCGTTTAGCTTGGCCCTGGCCCCGGCAGTTGAAGTTCGATGAGTGCGGGCTTCCCACCGCTCAGCACCTGCTCCAGAGCCTGGCTCACCTGCGAGGGGTCCATCACCCGGAGACCAGTGGCGCCGAAACTCTCGGCGAAGCGCACAAAGTCCGGCGTGTGCAGGTCCACCCCGATGCGCCGTCCCCCATAGTCCCGGTCCTGGATGCGGCGTAGGATGCCGTAGCCGGAGTCGTTGAAGAGCAACACCACAGCATTCAGCCCGTACTGCACTGCCGTGGCCAACTCCGTGGCATGGAGCATGAAACCGCCGTCGCCCTGGATCACCACCACCTGGCGATCGGGTCGGCCAGCCTTGGCTCCCAGGGCCAGGGGAAGGGCCAGTCCGATGGCGGTCGAGCCGTGGGGTGAGATAGAGGTGCGGGGTTCGTAGATCTCCAGCAGGCAGTTGCCCCAAAAGTAGGCGGGGATGGTGGAATCGCACACCACGATGGCCTCCCGTTCCAGTGTGGCCCGAAGTCCATCCATCACTACCTCGTGCTGGCCCAGGCGGCTCCGAGCGGCCGAGCGGACTCGCTCCCGCAGCTCTGCGATCTTGGTCCCATTGTGCTCGCTGGCGAGGGGACCTTCCAGTTGGGTGTTCAGGGCGTGCAGCGCTGTCCGGACATCGGCGCGAAGCCTGATCCGAGCGGGGTAGTTCAAGTCGAAGTTCACCTCGTCCAGGTCCACGTGGATCAGGGTCCGTGGAATGCGGAGCTTCCATCTGCCAGTGGCGGAGGCGGAGAAGCGGGTGCCCAGGGCCAGCATCAGGTCGCAGGAGGCGATGAAGTCGCTGATTTCCGGCGCTGTGGCGAAGTTTCCCAGACACAGGGGGTGCTCCTCTGGGATGGTGCCCCGCCCAGAGACAGTGGTGAGCACAGGGGCACTCAGCCGCTCGGCCAGCCGGATGAGCTCCGAGGAGGCGCCAGCGGTGATGACACCACCTCCGGCCCACAGGATGGGCCGTCGCGCCCGACGCAGTAGCGCGACCGCCTTGGCAATGGCCATGGGGTCGGGCTCAGCGATGGGGTACCCCTCGACCGGCTCGATAGTGACCTCTGCCGAGGCTGATTGCAGGTCAATAGGGACCTCGATGAGGGCCGGGCGAGGACGCTGTGTCTGCAGAGCGGTGAAGGCCCAGTGGATGGCCTCGGGGATCTCTTCCACGGCGGTGATGTGCCTTCGGTAGCCAGTGAGGGGCTCGAACATCTGAAGTTGTCCTGGGGCTTCGTGAAGGAATCCCTTTCCTCGATCGAGGAACTCGGTGGGGATCTGAGAGGTGATGTGGAGCACCTTGGATGAAGCACTGTAGGCCTCCAACATGGCCCCACAACTGTTGGCCGCGCCGGGGCCGGTACTGGTCAGGCACACCCCCACCTGGCCCGTGGCCCGGAAGTAGCCATCGGCCATGGCTGCGGCTGCCCCTTCATGGCGGGGCACGATGAGCCGCATCTCGGGGATGTCGTATAGTGCATCATATATGGGCAGCATGTGGACGCTGAGGATGCCGAAGAGGGTATCCACGCCGTGGGCTTGCAGGGATTCAACGATCGCCTGGCCACCGGTCATCTCTGCCATGCGTACGGGTCCTTTCCGCTGTTGCTTTGACGGATGGAGTGTGGTACAATAGCAGTCACTGCGACTGGCTCTACAGTGTATCCCAAATCCCTGCCCCTGTCAACAACTGCTGAGGACAGAGAAAGATGATCCGAACAAGATGGACTCTGGTGTGCACACTGCTGACATGTTGCATCTGTCTGGCCTGCGCGCCGGTGAGCGCTCCACCGTGGCAGCAGCGCGCGCCCACTTCAGAGCCGGTGGAGATCGTGTTGGCCAGCCCTCGCGGGGACAGCGGTGAAGACCCACGCCTCCAGGACTTTAGGGGCCAGCATCCGGACATCACCGTGATCTCCTATCCCGTCCAGGAGTGGCGTTGGGGGGATGAGTTGGTACAGCGCATCCGCCAGGCTGCAGAGGAAGAAGGTGGTGAAAGGGGGACGCCGGATGTGGTCTATACCCGCGCTGATTTCCTTGAGTCTCTGGGCCAGGAGGGGTATCTTCTGGACCTGTCACCCTTCATGCATGAGGTGGGGGACCTTATCCCTCAAGCCTTCTTTCCAGAGCTCATCGAGCCCCTGCGCATCGGCGATCAGGTGTTTGTCCTACCGGTAACCGTGGATCCGGTGATGCTCTACTACAACACCGATATGTTCGCCCAGAGAGGCATCGCGCCACCCACCGCTGAATGGACCTGGGATGACCTGCTGCAGGCCGCCGTCCAGCTCGCCGAGCCCAATGCCGTCCCGCCTATTTATGGTCTCCTCGTGCTCGATGCTTTTCCCTTCATCTATCAGAATGGCGGCAGTTTGGTGGATGATCCCCTTGTCCCCACTCGCTTCACCCTGGACTCGCCCGATACGGTGGAGGCCATCGAGTGGCTGGTTGATCTGGAGACGTTCTACAACGTCAGTCCCTCCTTCGAGGAGGCCATGCGCCATCCGGCGAAGGCCTTCACCATGGTCCTGGAGGGGCGCGTGGCCATGTGGGTGTCCAGCATGAGTTTCCGCAACTATGTCAGTGCGGAGACGGTATGGCCCTTCCAATGGGGAGTCGCCCCCCTGCCCCAGGGCCGCACCAGAGCCACAACGGGCAGTGCGGAAGGGGTGGCCATCCTGAAGAACACGACCCACCCCCGGGCGTGCTGGGAGCTGGTGCGCTACCTGGTCACCCACCTGCCGCCGGGTGCCGGCCCCCTGTCTCAACTTCCGGCCCTGCGCTCACTGGCCGAATCGCAGGAGTTCCTGAACCGAATGCCCGAGAAGGGTGTGGAATCCTACGAGCAATCCCTGCCCTTCCTCATGCCGACCTTGAAACTGCCGGCGGGCGTGGAATGGCAGCTCTATCAGGTCCTACAGCGCAATCTGTCCCCGGTCTTCAGCGGCGACATGACCCCCCGCGATGCCCTGGAGAAAGCCCAGCAGGAGGCGGACAGGACGCTCACCCCTCAGTTGATGCGATAGAAAGGATTTCGAGCCATGAAACTAAGTTGTTGCTGGCTGTACGCCATCAGCAAGTACGGCTATCCGGTCGCTGTCCCGGATATGTTCAAAGCCCTGGAGGAAATGGCCGCCCTCGGCTTCCGCTACGTGGAGCTGGAGGGCATGCAGGGGAGCAATCTCCGGGAGGTGTGGGAGAGCAGGGAGGCGCTCCAGGCCCGGTGTGACGAGCTGAGCCTGAAAGTGATCAACTTCTGCCCTGTGATCCCTGACCTGGTCAGCCTGGACCCGCAGAAGCGCGAGCGGGCTATCGAGAGGGAGTTCGCGCTGGCCATCCGCATCGCGGACTACTTCGGCTGCGAGACCATTCAGGCCGACTCTTACACCCCGCCTTTCGAGTTCATCGGCGACCAGCCCTACAAGGATATGATCAGCTTCGGCCTCCAGTACCGGGTGGTGATCCCACCGGAGTTCAACTGGCAGCAGCAGTGGGATGTGTTGGTGGAGTCTATGACCCGCTGTTCGCTCATGGCTCGAGAGGCGGGTCTCCCCTTCTGCCTGGAGCCCCGGGTGGGGGAGATGGTCTCCAACACCGATGGGATGCTGCGGCTGATGGACGGTGTGGATGCGGCCGATCCCCTGGCGGGGGAGAACTTCGGGGCGGTGCTCGACACCGGACACCAGCACGCTCAAAAGGAGATCCTGCCCCTGAGCGTGGAGAAGCTGGGGCGGCGCATCTTCTACCTGCACGTCTCGGATAACGATGGGCGGGTGAATGAGCATCGAGCGCTGGGCGAGGGCACCATGGATTGGGAGGGCCTCTTCCGAGCCCTGCAGAAGTTTCACTTTGAGGGCTACGTGGCGCTGGACATCGGCCGCGTGCCCGATCTGGAGGACAGCATGATCCGCTCGCAGCGCTACCTGAAGGCCCTCCTGGACCGCATGGGGATCCAAACGACCTGAGCGCTTTGACCATGCCTTTGCGGGCTGCTATAATTAGAGTGGGCTCTGGCCATGGATGAGCGAGGGTTGGTCCAGATCATGATAGATCGCCTCCTTCAACGGCTGGTGGAGGATTTCGGGGAGAACCTGGTCTCCGCCGTGCTCTACGGCTCAGTGGCGCGGGGGGACTTTCGACCGGATTCGGATATTGACCTGCTGCTGGTGTTCGAGGAGCTGCCACTGCGTCGGTTTGCCCGCTTTCAGTTGATCTATCCTCTCCTGCAAGAGGCGGAGCGCTCGACGGTGCAGGATTGGAAGAGGGGACAGGGCCATCGTTTCTCCACTATTCTCAAGACCCGAGAGGAGGCTTGCCATACCTCGCGCTACTACGTAGATATGACCACCGACGCGGTACTCCTCTATGACCGGGATGGGTTCTTTGGCAGCGTGCTGGATCAACTCCGAGCGCGGATGAAGGAGCTGGGTTCGCGCAAAATCACCATCGGTGACAGGTGGTACTGGGACTGGAAGCCGGATTATCGCTTTGGGGAGATCATCGAGTTGTGACCAATCAAGGTCAGGGAGGTGAGTGAGATGGCTGAAGAGAGGGAATTTCTGTTTGAGGATTGGCTGGCGGAGGGGATCAAAGGCCTGGGGCAACGCATCAGGGCAGAGAAGCCGCGCTTTCTGCCGGAGGAGTTCTGCACCCACATTCGCGCCGCCCGCAGGGAGTGGCTCCTGGCCATGCGCAGCCTGATAGACGCCGCCATTGAGCGACTGGAGGAGCAGCCCAAACCACAGGCCACCCGCATCAAGGTGGAGTAGCCGCCATCATCGCATCCGCCGCCGAAAAGGGGGAGCTATTGCGCTCCCCTTTTGCCTGCCAGGATTCGTCCATTCGCGATAGCGCAGGTCGTAACTCTCTTGGCTGCTGCGGGTTTCTATTGAGCAGGAGAACTAACCACGAAGACACAAGTCACGAGGTTTCCTTAAACTGATCTTCTTTGTGCCTTGGTGTCTTGGTGGTATAGGATAGAGGATCCGAAAGCGAGGGAGGATGGCTGAGTGGGAGAGGATTGTGGTCACCGGGGTGGGTGCAGTGAGCCCTCTGGGGCTTACTGCCGAAGCCCTGTGGGAGGGATTGAAGGCCGGGCATTCCGGCGTGGGCCCGATCACCAGTTTCGACGCCGAAGATCTGCCGGTCAAGATTGCGGCCGAGGTCAAGGGATTTGACCCCCGAAACTACATGGGCCACAAGCTGGCCCGGCGGGTGGGACGGCCTGGCCAGTTCGCTATCGCCGCGGCAGGGGAGGCGCTGACCATGGCGGATCTGAAGGTCAGCACAGAGCACGCCCCTCGTATGGGCGTGGTGCTGGCCACGACTGGGGGGTTCTTCAACACCGCCGATCAGGCCATTCGGCTGCGGGAGCAGGGCCCTCGCAAGCTCGATCCCCTCTTCATCACCCGCAATGGGCCTCACATGCCCGCCTGCCAGGTAGGAAGCTTCTTCGGTCTCCAGGGGCCTAATTCGACCCTGAACAGCGCCTGTGCCAGCGGCAGCGACGCCCTTGGCGTGGCCCTGATGCACCTTCGTCAGGCTCACGCCGATGTTATGCTTGCGGGAGGGACAGAGGCCCTCATCGTCCCTTTGAGCATCGCCCTCATGGGCCACCTCGGCGCCCTCTCCCGACGGAATGACGAACCGGCCCGAGCTTCACGCCCCTTTGATAGGGAGCGGGATGGCTTCGTGCTGGGAGAGGGTGCGGCAGTGCTGGTCCTTGAGGCGGAGAGGCATGCCCTCCGCCGGGGGGCTCCCATCCTGGCCGAGGTCGTGGGGGCAGGCTGGTCCTTCGATGCCTACGATGACACCGCTCCCTCTGTGGAGGGGCAGGCGCTGGCTATCCGCAGCGGACTGCGGGACGCTGGCCTGTCCCCCCAGGAGGTGGACTACATCAATGCCCATGGCACCAGCACCCCACTGAATGACAAGGCGGAGACGGAGGCCATCAAGCAGGCCTTCGGAGAGCGGGCCTACCAGATCCCTGTCAGCTCCACCAAATCCATGACCGGCCACCTGGCCTGCGCAGCGGGTGCACTGGAGGCTGTGACCTGCGTCTTCGTCCTCCGCGAAGGGATTCTCCCCCCCACCATCAACTACGAGTTCCCCGATCCAGACTGCGACCTGGACTATGTGCCTAACGAGCCACGGGAGCAGGAGGTGGATGTGTGTCTTTCCAACTCCTTCGGACTGGGAGGGCAGAACGCCTGTCTGGTCCTCCGGAGATGGTAAGTTAGCTTGAGAGGAGATCACACGCCATGCAGGAAGTGGCCATCGTCACAGACAGCGCCACCGACATCACCGGCGACCTGGCCGAGGAGCTGGGTGTCCTGATCGCCCCGGTGCATGTCATCATCGAGGATGAGGACTGCCGGGATCGGATAGATATTTCTCCGGAGGAATTCTACGCTCGGCTGTCCACCCTACCCACCATCCCCACCACATCAGGGGCGAATGTGGCGGACTTCCTGGAGTGCTACTATCGGGGGGTAGAGATGGCTAAAAGCCTCATCTGCGTTACCCTCCCCACCATCCTCAGCGTCTCCCTCAACTCGGCCAGGTCGGCCCGCGAGCTGCTGTTGCAGGATATCCCCGAGGTGGACATCACAGTGGTGAACTCCCACACGGCGGTCACTCCCCAGGCCCTCCTGGTCATTGCCGCGGCCAGGGCCGCGCAGGAGGGCAAGAGGAAGGAGGAGGTCCTGTCGTTGATCGAGAGCCTGATCCCCCGGGTGGACATGTTCTTTGCCTCTCAGACCATCGAATATCTGGACAAGGGAGGGCGACTTACCGCCACTGAGAGGGTAGTGGGATCCCTTCGGGGCTTCAAACCCATCATCCGCATCAAGGACGATCGCATCGTGCCAGTGGACAAGGCTGAGACGCGCGAGGCTTCCATCGCCCAGGTTTTGGAACTGATGGAGGGGGAAGTGGGCGCGGGAGCCGAGGTGGTGGCAGGAGTGGTCCACGCCCTGGTCCCTGAGGAGGCCTCATCCCTGAGGGAAACACTCCAGGCTCGCTTCACCTGTCGCGAGATGTACACCTTTGTGCTGGGGCCCACGGCTGGCGCCCACTTTGGGCCCGGCACAATTGGCGTGGGGTTCTATCCCCTGAGCTAGCTTGCGTCGAGGAGATGTATGGTGACGAACCAGGAGTACGATGGCCAGTTCTTCAAGGCCTCCCTTCAGGCAAGCCAGGCTTTGCTGGAGCAGCACCGGGAGGAGATCAACGAACTCAATGTCTTCCCTGTGCCCGATGGGGACACGGGCACCAACATGCTGCTCACCGTCCGAGGGGCTGTAAAGGGAGTGATCAATTCCCTGGAGAACTCGGCGGGCAAGGTGGCCGCCGTCGCGGCCCGCTCGGCTCTACTCGCCGCCCGAGGCAACTCCGGGGTGCTCTTCTCCCAGATCCTGATGGGCATCGCCCGGGGATTGGAGGGGAAGGTGCACTTCTCCCCCGCCGATTTCGCCCAGGCGCTGACCCTGGGGGCGGAGAAGGCCTACAACACGTTGGTCAACCCGGTGGAGGGGACCATCCTGACGGTGATTAATGAGGCGGCCAAGGCGGCCCGCCAGGCCGCTCAACAGGGGGCCAATCTGGCGCGGATGATGGATGAGGTGGTTCTCTATGCCCAGGCCGCCATTGAGCGCACCCCCGAACTGCTCCCCGTCCTGAAGGAGGCCGGTGTGGTGGACGCTGGCGGGCAGGGGCTCTACTACATCCTGGAGGCCATGCGCTCCTGTGCCTGGGAGATAGGAGGGCTGAGTCCCGTGTCAGCCAGGACACAGTCGGTGAGCCCTCTTCTGGGAACGGAGCAGAGCTATGGTTACGAGATTCAACTGCTCATCCGAGGCCAGGACCTGCCTCTGGAGGAGACACGGCAGAGGATAGCTGAGATGGGGGAATCGGTGCTGGTAGTGGGCGACGAGAACCTGATCAGGGTGCATGTCCACACCCCTCGTCCGGACCGGGTGCTGGCCTATGCTCTGGACCTCGGCCGGGTGGAAGATATCTCGGTAGAGAATCTCGATCAACAGGTTCGATCTGTGGCTTCGGAGAGAAACCGATAGACCAATTGAACCACCAGGGCACGAAGGCACAAAGCAAACTTGATGCCTTGGTGGTGAACTATTTCCTGCGTCGTGCGGCCTACCGAAGGGTAGGTCGTTTTACGCTCTTAGCGAGGCATTGGGGATTTCCTCAGGCGACGGCAGCTCGAAGATGCGAGGCTGCTCGCACATTTTCTGAATGTAGACCTGTTCGTTTCCGAAACGAGCGATCACTCGTTGAGCTAACGCCAGGTTGTCCGCATCTGAGCCTACCACCTGTCCGTTGTGGATAGCTACAAACTGATCTCGGTGGGATCTCAGCAACTCCGGCAATAGTCGTTGGAAAGCCTCGCGTCCGGGCCGCAGCTTGTCCAGTTCGGCTCGCCGCCAGGCATCGGCGTCTCGCCACTCACGGTATGCCTGGTACTCCTCTGGCGCGATGACTACAGCCACAGGCTTGCCCTGGTGCTCCAAGACCACAGGATGATCGGCTAACTGATTCTCGTCAAAAGGCAACGCATAGATTGCGTGGGTCTCTTTGATGATCTTCGACGTAGCCATGTTGATCACCTCCACAGAGAGCTTGAGAGCCAAACCCGTGCCTTCCATGAACCTGGTGTGGCATTTTACCTTGTTTGGTAGCTCTAGTCAAGCTCAACCGAAGT
>CAYRNM010000010.1:11996-28164 GCA_964425465.1 uncultured Anaerolineae bacterium
AACCTGGTGTGGCATTTTACCTTGTTTGGTAGCTCTAGTCAAGCTCAACCGAAGTGCAGACGCTATGCACACAAAAAATGTGAGGAGGAATGCCATGCACATCACCGAAGTTCACCTCTTTCAAGTCCAGGGCACATTGGAACACGAAGGCCCCTTCTGGGAGGAGCGGCTGGTGCGCCCTATTGACCTCTACCCCGAACACCGGGCCGAGGGCCCTTGGGATGACCCCGTCCCCATCGCTGAGGGGCGCTACCGGGTGCAATCCATCTTCCTGGAGGTCGAAACGGATGAGGGAGTGACTGGCCTATCCGGCCCCATCTCGGAAATCCCCGCCTTTTTGATTAACCGCGCCCTGAAACCCGCGCTGATGGGCCAGGACCCCCTGGCAGTGGAACTCATCTGGGACCAGCTCTACCGGCACGCCGTCCACGGGCGCAAGGGGGAGATGATGATGGCCATCAGCGGTGTGGACTGCGCGCTGTGGGACCTGCGCGGAAAGTGGGCCGGAGCGCCGGTGTACCGGTTGCTGGGCGGGCCCACCCGCGACCGCATCCCGGCCTATGCCAGCGCACTGGGCTACTCCCTGGAGCCGGAGAGGGTCCATCAGCGAGCCCAGGAGTTCGTCCAGCAGGGCTACCGGGCCACCAAATGGTTTTTCCGCCACGGCCCGGCCAGCGGACGCGAGGGAGTGGAGAGCAATGTGGAACTGGCGCGGACACTGCGGGAGGCTGTGGGCGACGGGGTGGAGATCATGCTTGATGCCTGGATGAGCTGGGACGTGTCCTACACCCTCCACATGGCCGAGCGGCTGGCCGAGTACCGGCCCTGCTGGATCGAGGAGCCGGTACTGCCGGATAAGCTCGACTCCTACGCCCAGATTCGGGCCGCCTCGCCCATCCCCATCGCTGGTGGAGAGCATGAGTACACCCGTTGGGGCATCCACGCCCTGCTCGAAGCGGGAGCCGTCGACGTCCTCCAGCCCGACATTTATTGGGCGGGTGGGATCACCGAGATGGTCAAAATCTGCGCCCTGGCCTCGGCCTATGATATCCCGGTCATCCCCCACGGCCATTCCGTGCCCGCCACCGCCCACCTCCTCGCCGCCCAACCGCCGTCCCTGTGCCCCATCCTAGAGTACCTGATCCAGTGGAATCAGGTTCACCAGTTCTTCCTCAAGTACCCCGTCCAGCCTGAGGTTGGTTTCGTCCCCCTGCCGGAGGGGCCGGGGTTGGGGCTAGAACTGGATGAGGACCAGATCGAGGAGCGGCGGGAGATGAGTTGGAGTTGAGGGCGTGGGGGGAGAACACATGAGGAAAACAAAATCCCTGATGATCTCTCATCGGGGATGGTAGCCCGTAGGGGAATCGAACCCCTGTCTCCACCTTGAGAGGGTGGTGTCCTGGGCCGCTAGACGAACGGGCCGTGCAGCGACTCATATTGTAGCAGGGATAGCCCGCCATGTCAAATCAGCTCAGGTGGAAGTGATGCCCTATGATGATGCCTTTCAGCCGCCCGCTGCATTCCTGGCAGAAGGTCACTCCTGCCTGCTCTTCCTCCATAGCTAGACGCACGAGCTCTCGTGCATCCTGGGCATCGCGCATGACACAGAGGTTGGGGCAGTGATGGGGCGCGTCATGGCTGGCGTAGCGGCCCGCCGGCAGGTGAATCACATGGCCGAAGAAGTGGAGCACCAGACGCCGCATGGCCAACTGCCATTCGTGAATGCCCAGAATCGTGCGCAGCCGATGGATGGAAATCACAGCCGCCATGCCGGGGACCGTAGCCCCCAGCACGAAGCTGTCGGGAGCACTGGCCAGTGCATCGTCGCTGGCAATGAGGTCCCGATCTACGAGCGCTAGATCGTAGTGGGGGTCGGCCTGCTGCCAGGGCTCAGCTTGCACCAGGCTCAAGAAACGGCTGCCGACGATCTTGTCCACGGAGGGCTCGTAACTCTGCTCCATGTACCACTGAGCGCTCCAATAGGGCGATCCCTCCGGCGCGCCCTCAAGCACCCAGGTGCCGAAGGCTCGCAGGCCGACGGGTGGAGAGATCAGGCCCAGGGGCCAATGGCGGCGATAGAGGCCTAAGATCAGCTCTTGGACGGCGTGCACCGCCACGCCGGCCTCGATGTCGCGCACATCCTCGCTCCACATCATGGACACGAATTTGGTCACGCAATCCTCCCCTAGCGGGTCTCTTCCTGCACCACAAGTCTCACTCCACCTCAGAGAACACCTTATCCAGTGCGGCCTTGGCCCGGCGCGCGGCCTCCAAGGGCCCCAGCGCCACCAGGGATGGGTCAAAGGTCTCGACCGAGACGGTGTCATCGTAGCCGGTGGACTTGACCGCTCGGAGGAAGCCGGCCAGGTCAATGCACCCTTCGCCCGGCAGGAGCCGCTCCAGGTCCTTCAACTCCTCGCGGGGCAGGGTCGGGTCGGCGTCGTTGATGTGCACCTGGGCGATGCGCTCGGCGGGAAGCCCCGCCAAATCCGCTGGATCGGATTGGCCGACGTACCAGTGGTAGCTGTCCAGCAGCACGCCCGCGTTGGGCCGGTCAATGGCCTCCAGCAGGTTCCACAGCTCGCCCATGGTGGTGATGAACTTGTGGGCCGCGGGGAAGCCTCCCTGGGGCGCGACGTACTCCAGCCCCAAGAGGATGCCATACTCGGCGCAGATGTCCACGGCGGGGCGCAGCCGCCCAGCAGCCCACTCCACAGCCTCCCAGTAGGGCAGGTCCAGCCGGGCAGGCATCCAGGTGACGGCTCGGGTGAGGCCCAGTTGAGCGGCGAAGGCACAGACAGTGGGCAACTTTTCCAGGTCGGCTCTCCAGGTGGCCTCATCCCTGCGCCACTCCGTGGGCAGGAAGAAAGAAGCGGGTCGCAGCCCCTTCCCATCCAGCAGCTTCTTGAGGGCATTCATGGAATGCGCCTCCGCGTACTCCTGGGCCCAATCAACAGGGAGCTCCACCGCCGCGAAGCCCGCCTGGCTCGCGGCATCGAGGAAGGCCTCAAGGCTGGGGGCTCTGATTGTGGCGTTGTTCAGGCAGGGGATCATCGAGTCCTCCTTCAATTGGGTAGCCATGTCAGTCCAGGTAAGTATAGTTGATTTCGCGCGCATTGGCAAGGAGGGGCAACAAGTAACGGGTAACGAGTGGATGAGACAACGAGGGGCCTGAGCCCTCGTTGCCTCGGTGCCCTGTCAACTTGTGACTCATCCCTTGATGTTCCTCCTCCCCCTTGCTATAATCTATCCCACCATCCAGCTAGGAGGAAGGAAATCCCATGACCGAACTTCACATCCGAAGCCAAGAGAAGAGACAATTGGTTGATATCACTGCCGAGGTGCAGCGCGTGGTGGCCGAGAGCGGGGTGCAGGAGGGGCTCTGCCACCTCTTCGTGCCCCACACCACTGCCGGGCTCACCCTGAATGAGAACTGGGACCCGACGGTGGGACACGACATCCTCAGCGCCCTGGAGCGCATCGTGCCTCCGGGGCCCTACAGCCATCGGGAGGGCAACTCACCCGCTCACATCATGGCCAGCCTGGTGGGCTCTGGAGCGACCCTTTTCATCGAAAATGGCCGACTCCTGCTGGGCACCTGGCAGGGGGTGTTCCTGGCCGAGTTCGATGGGCCGCGCAGCCGGCGAGTGTTGGTCAGGATCGAGGTTACAGGTTGAAAGTTGCAAGTTGAAAGTTGTGGCAGCTATTGATGGCCGGGTACTGGATCGCCTTCTGGCCGGGGTGCAGAAACCTGCCCGCTACACAGGCGGGGAATGGAATAGCGTAATCAAGGATTGGAAGGCTACCGAGGTCAAGGTGGCCCTGGCCTACCCCGACATCTACGAGGTGGGGATGTCCAACCTGGGGTTGGCTATCCTGTATGACGTGCTCAACTCCCAATCCAACCTGCTGGCGGAGCGCGCCTATGCCCCCTGGCCCGACATGGAGGCCCAGATGCGCTCGGCGGGGATGCCCCTCTTCAGCCTGGAGACCCGCCATCCCCTGCGAGAGTTCGACATCCTGGGCTTCAGCCTGCAGTACGAGCTGAACTATACCACCGCGCTCAACATGCTCGACCTGGCGGGCATCCCCCTCCACGCTGCAGAACGCGGCCCGGAGTGGCCACTGGTCATCGCCGGGGGAAGCTGCGCCTACAACCCTGAGCCCCTGGCTCCCTTCTTCGACGCCTTCGTGATCGGCGAGGGGGAGGAGGTGGTGCTGGAACTGGCGGAGGTGGCGAGAAAGTGGAAAGAGGAACGAAAGGGAAGCAAAGAGGGGCTGCTCCGACGGCTGGCGACGGTGGCGGGGGTGTATGTCCCCAGCCTGTACCAGGCCCTCTACCAAGCGGATGGCACCGTCGCCGAGGTGCAGCCGAGGGTTCCAGAAGCGCCACAGGTCGTGGTCAAGCGGGTCCTGCCCCGCCTGGGCCCCATCCCCGCCTGTCCCATCGTCCCCTTCCTCCAGGCCATCCACGACCGGGGCATGGTCGAGATCCAGCGGGGGTGCACCCAGGGCTGCCGCTTCTGCCAGGCGGGCTGTGTCTACCGGCCCGTGCGCGAGCGGCCACTGCAGGAGATCCTGGCCGGAGTGGAGGACCTGCTGGCCCACACCGGCTACGAAGAGGTGGCGCTGCTGTCGCTCAGTTCCAGCGACTACTCCCGCATCGAGGAATTGGTGCGGGCACTGGTGGAACGCTACCGTGACCCACCGCTGGCGATCTCGCTTCCCTCCCTGCGCACCGACGCCTTCTCCACGGAGTTGGCCGAGCTCTTTCAGGGACGACGGCGCACCGGTCTGACCTTCGCCCCTGAAGCGGGCAGCCAGCGATTGCGCGACGTGATCAACAAGAAGGTCACGGAGGAGGACCTGTTGACCACCGCTGAGGCGGCCTTCTCCCGCGGCTGGCACCGCATCAAGCTGTACTTTATGATCGGCCTGCCCACCGAAACCCGTGAGGATGTGGCCGCCATCGTCAACCTGGTGCGGGAGGTGCGTGATCTCGGCCGCCGCTACCACGGGAAGCGGACGCAGATCAGTGTGAGCGTGGCCACCTTCGTGCCCAAACCCCATACGCCCTTCCAGTGGTGCTCCCTGATCGGCCGGGAGGAACTGGAGGCGCGCCAGGCCCTTCTGCGCCAGGGGCTCCGTCAGCGGGGGATCAGCCTGAGCTGGCACGAGCCGGAGATGACCCTGCTGGAGGCGGCCCTCTCGCGAGGGGATCGGCGGATGGCCCCGGTGGTCGAAAGGGCTTGGCGAAGTGGGGCCCGGCTGGACGGGTGGAATGAGCATTTCGACGCCGACCGCTGGTGGCGGGCCTTCCGCGCCGAGGGGCTGGATCCCGATTTCTACGCCCGACGCGAACGCCCCCCTGAGGAGAACCTGCCCTGGGATCACCTCAGCGCCGGGGTGGATAAAGCGTTCCTTCGGGCCGAGCTCCGCCGGGCGATGGAGGGACAGACCACGCCCGATTGTCGAGCCCGCTGCCTGGGCTGCGGGGTGAATGTGGCCCTCCCGATGGAGGGGCCGGTGCTGGCAGGGGGAAAGGATGGCTGAACAGCGCCAACGGCTATGGCTCACCTTCGGAGTGGAGGGGAGCCTGAAGTGGCTGGGGCATCTGGACCTCTTCCGCGCCTGGGAGCGGGTGCTGCGGCGCGCAGGGTTGCCCCTTCTCTACTCCCAGGGCTTTAACCCCCGGCCTCGCATGGCCATCGCCCTCCCTTTGCCCGTGGGCTTCACGGGAGAAGGGGAGCTATTGGACCTGCTCCTCACTCGCCCTGTGCCCCCGTTGGAAGTCATTCACCGCCTGCGCCCTCAACTCCCGGCGGGGCTGGTGCTCCGCAGCGTGGAGGAGGTGGACCTGCGGGCTCCTTCGCTTCAATCTCAGCTCCAGGCTGCGGAGTATGTGGTGCGGCTGCGGGACAGGCCCGCGGATCTGGATGAGCGGGTGCAGGAACTGCTGGCTGCTGAGAGTTGCCCGCGGGAGCGGCGGGGCCGGCGGTACGACCTACGGCCGCTCATCCAATCGCTGTCTGTGGAAGGGAGCCAGGAGTTGAAGATGGTGCTCCAGGCGGGCGATCGGGGCACAGGGCGGCCCGATGAAGTGCTGCTGGCCCTGGGATTGGATCCTCAAGCGGCGGCCATCCATCGCCGGAAGCTGCTTTTCGCCTGTCCTGGCCAGGACATTTGACAAATAGGGGAGCTACTGGTATAATATTGGCTTCGGGAGATAGGAGCAACTGCACCCAAACGACTGACAAATTCTGGTTTTGGCCCTATAATACCTGGTGAGCCAGGCGCTCCCGGGCATTCCGCAAAAGAGCACGGCTGGGGGTGTTATACGGAAAAAATTCGTAAATGCAACTCTGGGGGCGAGTTAGCCTGTCCTGGCCAGGGAAGGATTCCATCTAAGATACCAAAATGGTAGGGAAAGATGGATTCCGTATAGTCACTGGTTAGCCGGGCATAGATTGACAGGAGGAGCAATTGGTCAGGTTCACAATAGAATACGAGCAAGAAGAAGATGGCCGCTGGCTGGCTGAAGTGCTTGAGCTCCCCGGTGTGTTGGCCTATGGGCACACACCAGAGGATGCTATGGCCAAAGCTCAGGCACTCGGGTTGCGCGTACTGGCAGACCGCATTGAACACGGCGAAGAGGCTTCTACGCTGATGAGCCTGTCTTTTGTCACCGCATGAGTCAATGGCGTTCTACAAAGGCCAGGCGTGTGTTGGCCGCCCTTTTGCGCATTGGCTGGAGCATCAAGCGCCAGTCTGGATCGCATCGAGTCCTTTGTCGACCTGGCTGGCCGGATGTCGTCTTTGCCTTTCACAATAAGGAAGAACTCGGTCCGCGTATGTTGGCGCGGATTGCCAAAGTGACAGGTCTCCAGCCTGAAGACCTATAGCGAGTGCAGCATTTTGCGTGGCAGGTGAGGGTGTGGTCAGTGCCCGGCTAGTTATGGTCGGCG
Organism: uncultured Anaerolineae bacterium; assembly: GCA_964425465.1. Classification (GTDB taxonomy): domain Bacteria; phylum Chloroflexota; class Anaerolineae; order JAYEMR01; family JAYEMR01; genus JAYEMR01. The sequence goes on from CAYRNM010000010.1 coordinate 18,962, forward strand.
GGGCGGTTGCCCACCCCGCCGCCACTCCCGAACCGGACGTTGACGCCCTTCGACAGGCTCAGGGCATGCTTTCGCGTCATCCAGCTCTTCAGTAGATGGGCGATTGTCATTCGCACCATTGGCCGTGAGCGGCATCGTGGCAGTGGGCGTGCAGTGACACCAGGTTAGCCGGACGGTTGTTGTTGTGATTACCATCCTGATGGTGAACTTCCAGCACGTCCTCTGCCGTGAAGCGTAGTCTGCAGCCAGTGCAACGACCTTGTTGCTGCCTTAACAACCGAATCACCCGTCTCGGCTTGGTCGGGGCTACGCCATCCACGCTGGGCGTGCGTTTGCCACGTCACCTGTCGAACTGCCAGACAGCGGGCTGACCACGGCGACCTTTGCCGCTCATCCCCCGTTCTCAACGCACGGTTTCGAGCGAACGGGTCGCACACACGCGCTTGCACCCGACGCCGCTCCGCTGCGCTTCGCGGCGCGGGTGAAGCGCACCGTTAGCACGCCACCACCCGGCAGTTCTAGCTCTTGTGTGCTTCTACATACCCTACCACTGGTTCAGTTGAAAAAGGTATCCGGCTGTGGTACACTACACGCGACAGTGTAGTGGATCAGGACGTACAGGCGTATGGATTTGCAGTTTGAATGGGACGAAGCGAAGGCTGCTGCGAACGTGCGCAAGCACAGTGTCAGCTTCGAAGAAGCCATCACCGTCTTCGGCGACCCCAACGCCATCACGATCTTCGACGTTGAGCATTCGGAGGCGGAAGACCGCTTCATCAATGTTGGACTATCTGCAAGCGGGCGGATTCTTGTGGTTGTCTACACAGAACGAGGCCCGCGTATTCGTATCATCAGTTGCCGGAGAGCAACCCTGGCCGAGCGGAGACAGTATGAACGAGGAGTTATCCAAACAACAGTCTGCTGATAACGACGAGATGTTACCTGAATACGACTTTTCTGGTGGCGTGCGTGGCAAACACTATCAGGCGTACCGGCGTGGTTATCAGGTTGTCGTTCACAAGATGGATGGGACAACTGAAGTGCGGGATTTTGCACTGCCGGAAGGAGCCGTCATCCTCGACCCTGATGTTCGTGCGTATTTCCCGGACTCGGAGGCCGTCAATCGCACATTGCGGGGACTAATCGGTCTCATGCCACAACAGCACGTGCCCAGTGAAGCAACCTCGTAGGGGTGGCATTTGAGTCAAGGCGGCGTGCTAACCCCTTGCACCCGACCTCGCTTCGCTCGTGCCAATTGCGCGCCTTGAGCCAGCCTTGATTCTGGTTTGCGCGGGGGGTCTTGCCTGCCCCGCTCGGCGGGTGAGCCAAACCGTTAGGCGCGGTGCGCTCGATAGACACGTGACGCATTGAAGGTGTAGGGACCCAGCGACAGGAACTTGGCACAGCCTTTGTGATAATCGCGGGAGGTGTACGATGGCTTCTAAGCCAATGTATCTCTACAAGAAGTACACGCTTGACGAGTGGCAGGAACACCTTGACCGGATTTATGGAGCAAGGAATCGCACCAGGACCAGCTCGGAAACCTGGTATAGAATGTTGGAAGAGATAGGAGAGGTCCTTCAAGCCGCCAGGCCTCCCAATCTTTCGGCTATTGAGACTACTTTGCCAGATCTATTTGTATGGCTTGCTGCTTTGGCGGTTGCGGAGAATGTGTCACTAACGGATGCTGTGGGTAACAGATTTGCGTATGGCTGTCCTTATTGTGGTGCCATGGAGAATTGCAGTTGTATTTACTACCCTGATAGATCCGTGGTGCAGCGTCGTCGGGTTGAGACCGAGATGCCCCTATTCTCACCACTAAAGGAAAAACCTCTGGATGACTGGATAGAGGCGTTTGATCGATTGTATGGTGTGACAAATCGTGATCGCTCCCTGATGGATACGGTTTCTCGATTGGTCGAGAACGCAGGTGAGATTGCAAAAGCGTTGCGGGAGAAAGCGCTGCGCGAGCGTCTGGAGGCAAGAATAGCTAATACGTTCGCTTGGATAGTTGCGACGTATATCAAATACAGCTCAATAGTGGGACCTTCCGCTCCTTCCTTTGCAGATTTGGTGATGAAGAAGTACACACATTGTGCCAAATGTCACAGTATCCCCTGTGAGTGTAAGCCTATTGTAGCCTCTCTTCTTGTTGGGCTCGTCTCGGAGGATACATTTGGCGAGGAAGAGGAGGTTGAGAAGGTGGTGTCGCGCGAACGTATCTCCTTGGAACTCGTCAGGGATAGGGGTGGTGTCGTGCCGGAGGGCCTTCAGGAGGAAGTGTCTGGAGTGACTATTCTTAGGAAGGCCATGAGAAGCGACGCGGTGGCGATTGTAGTGAATCATACGGTAACGGTAGTTCTCTGGTCACTCCTCTACCAATCGCTTGCGCGGGGGCAGCCAGTGCGAGTGTTTTCGCGGGCTCTTGCTGAGCGTGATCCCGATCTCAGCAAGTTCCTCGAGGATGCAAGGGCTACCGACGTGTTGGTTGAGTTCGGAGACAATGCTCGTCTTCGGCGAGAGTTCGAGAATTAGCTGAGGTCTATGAAACTGGCGGTCTGGGACGCAGGGCTCCTGTGAACGGGAAGACGGTGAAAGTACAAGGCAACCAGGAAAAGGCGCAGAAGCTTCCGTGGTGGGCCAGAGAGGAGCTACCCGCATCGCTAATCATAGCGGCTTTCGGCTATGTAATTCTGGCTATCGTAGAACGTTCACCGAAGTCGGTTGTTCTCGCAGGAGTTTGGGTCAGTATCACGGTGGTATTCTTCCTGCTCGTTTCTCTCGTGCCTCGTTTTTCGAATCTCAGGTGTTTCAAAAAAGGGATACCTGTTCTTGTGCGGGCTCCTCTAGTTGGTACAACTCTGTGTCAGATTGTTTGGAGCCCGCTCGCGGCATTGACAGTGGGCCTCATATTGGGCGCATTGGGTACCAACACCCTGGAACACATCGCTGGTCTGTGGTTGGTCGTTTTTGGGCTGATTCGTGGGGCTAGTGGTGAATATCGTAGGACAGAAACGGTCTTTGAAGAGAGTTTTGATGGAGGGATTGGGCGATGGGGTATAGAATCTGGTGATCCTCGTGTGGAGGTTGCATTCGGAAACCCTGCTCCTTCGCTCCTTCTACCGTTCGTCGGGGAAAGCCGACTCCATTCCTCTTTGTGTCTGCCAATCGATGTAACTGACGGGGAGATTCAGTGTGATGTATACCTCAGGAGAGGGGTTGCGATCGGTATCCTCTTTCGCGGACAGGGGGAGAGAAACCACTACTATGTAGCTCGCCTAAGCGCTGATCCCCAGCTTCCTAGCGCGCTACTGCGGAGCGAGGGGGTAGAAGGCTCCTGGCATGTACTTGCTGAATCTCCGCTATCAGAGAGCGTGGCTGATCGTTGGTGCAGACTTCGAGTTGTATTTCATGGGCGGAAACTCATGCTCTTTGCTGATGGCGACCTAATTGTCTCGGCAAGGGACAAAACACTCAGAGCTGGCTGGGTGGGAGCGTTCAATGAACGAGGTCAGACGTATCTGGATAATTTCCGGATTATGGCCACGCTCTCGAATTTGAGACGGTTTCTCAAGCAATGGATAGGTCTCGGGTAGCTCATAGGCGTATTACAGAGCGTTTTCTGCAACGCTTCCAAGTGCTCAAATGGACTTTGAAATCATCGGGGAGATTACCCACATCGAACCCATTGCGGTTGGACGGTCCATTCGTGATCTGGTACGCTTGTGTAAGCAATACGGCCAAGGCCGCTGGCGAAAACTCAAAGGAATTGCCCTGGTGCGTTTGAGGGATGGTTCGATACGCACCGCTGAAATTCATTGGTACGAGGCCCATGGTATCGGGAGAAAAGAATTCAAACTGAAGTTGCCATTTCTGGACTGAGTGATGATTATGGACAAGCGATATCCATCGACACCGTATTTTGCCATTTGCCTCAATAATGAGGACTACCCGGCTTCGCTGGAAGTCGGCAAGCTCTATCGTGTTATTCCCGATGAAGAGGCGGCAGTACATGGCTACATCCGTGTGATTGATGAGAGTGGCGAAGATTATGCTTACTCCACGGAGCGATTCTACCCCATTGCATTGCCTCAAGCAGTAGAGCAGACCTTGCTCTTTGCCTCTGAAAAGCTTGCCGTGTAGACGGCGCAAGGCGGTGGGGGCTGGGGGGCGCGGCGTTGGCCCGCCTAACCACCACTGCTAAGAAACAGCGGTGGATGATGGAAGAGGCGTGAGCGTCAGACCCAGTGACGAGGTCTACCCCGCAGATGCGCTTGAGGTGGGCGCATACCTGCACATCCCGGGGCGCATTCTTGCTGTGCGAGCCCGAAGGATGGCCTGCCATCCTGGGGAGTTGCAGCGGACCCGCTTTGCTGCGCTCGCGGGCGGCTGATGCCCACCGTTAGACGCCGCGTGGTATACACGAGGTGCTATGATGGAAACGCAAACAACTTTACAGTCGTCAGCATACGAGCAGGCACTCATCAGCATCGTAAGAGCATTACCAATCGAGCGCGTGCTACAAGTCTTGGACTATGCCCGCTACATTCAGTCCCAAGTCATGGAGGACTTGAATCTGCTTGACCGCGATGAGACTGAGGAAGAAATCCTCGCTGACGAAGCCCGTTGGGACGCCCAGTTCGCGGCTACGCAAGAGGGCTTGAAGAAGATGGCGGATAAAGTGCGCGCAGAAATTGGCGCAGGACGCACTATGGCAATGGTCTTCACTACCGATGGGAGACTTGCGCCAGAATGAAATCGCGTACTGTTCTCGATTTTTGGAGGTTGTTTCACAATCTCCCGCCTGAGATACAGCGCAAAGCCTACAAAGCGTATCGCCTGTGGCGGGTCAATCCTTTCGCCAGGGGTCTGCGTTTTAGATGGCTCTTTCCCATTCGTGAGGCTCTGGTAGGGGGCGCAGCGGCTCATCCGTGGTCCGTTAGGCCGCCTGACTTGGTGTGGCCTAGAAATTAAAAGATTAAATTCGGGCCTCGGCAGCGCGTGGTTCGCTGAGGCTTTTGATTGTGGGGGGATAAGGGTCCATGTACGCCATTGTGGAGACGGGCGGGAAGCAGTATCGGGTCCAGAGTGGACAGATCATTGACGTGGAGCGGCTGCCAGCCGAGGCTGGGGAGGAGGTAGAGCTGGATCAGGTGCTCCTCGTGGCCGATGACGGAGAGGTGACCGTGGGCCAGCCGACGGTGGAGGGGGCCAAAGTGCGCGCCACCGTCCTGCGACAGGACAAGGCACGCAAGGTCATCGTCTTCAAGTTCAAGCCCAAGGAACGATACCGTCGGAAGGCCGGCCATCGGCAGCCCTTCACCCGACTGCGGATTGAGGAGATCGTTGTATAGCGCGAGGAGGTCGTAGAAATGGCACACAAGAAGAGCGGTGGCTCCAGCCGCAATAACCGGGATAGCCAGTCCAAGCGGCTGGGGGTGAAGAAGTTCGGCGGAGAGAGGGTCCGCGCCGGGAATATCATCCTGCGGCAACGGGGAACTCGCTTTCATTCGGGCCAGAATGTGGGCCTGGGCAAGGATTACACTATCTACGCCACCATGGACGGCTTCGTGAAGTTCGAGTATGGCCGTGGGGGGAGGAAGCTGGTCAGTGTATATCCCGAGCTGTAGTTGCGAATGGGAGGAGTAGCGATGAAGAAGGGCATTCATCCCGAGTATTATCCCCAGGCGAAGGTGATCTGCGCCTGTGGCAACACCTGGACCACCGGTTCGACCCAGCCGGTGATCCACACCGATGTCTGCTCAGCCTGCCATCCCTTTTTCACCGGTGAGCAGCGCCTTGTGGACACGGAAGGTCACGTGGAGCGTTTCATGCGGCGGTTGGAACGCAGCGGGGAGCTCCAGGCGGCTCTGGCTGAGGCCGCGCAAGAGGAGGAGGCGGGGTAGATGGCCTCGGCTGAGGATGCGAGGTAGCAGCAGGGGGATGGCTGGGGTGCATGGGGCAGATCGGGTGGTCTGTCCTTTGTCGTTTCCGGACCGGAAGAGAGCATGGACAGCCGTGAGGGTGGTGGGATCGAATTGATCTGTGGGGGCATGTTCGCCGGTAAAACCGAGGAGTTGATCCGCCGGGTGCGCCGGGCACAGATCGCCCACCAGAAGGTGCAGGTGTTCAAACCTGCTCTGGACAACCGTTACACCGCAGAACAGGTGAGCTCCCACAATGGGGTGCGTCTGGAGGCCACGGTGGTGAGCAGCGCTCAGGAGATTCTGGATCAGGTGGCCCCGGATACGACGGTGGTGGCCATTGATGAGGCCCAGTTCTTTGACTGGCACATCGCCGAGGTGTGCAATGAGCTGGCCGACCGGGGAGTGCGGGTCATCGTGGCCGGGCTGGACTTGGATTTCCGGGGGGAACCCTTCGGTCCCATGCCCCTCCTCATGGCCCAGGCGGAACGGGTGGACAAGCTGCAGGCTATCTGTGTGGTCTGTGGCGCGCCAGCCTCCCGCACGCAGCGCCTGGTGGATGGCCAGCCCGCCTCCTACGACAATCCCATCATCCTGGTGGGAGCTCAGGAGGCCTACGAGGCGCGGTGTCGGCGCTGCCATAAAGTGCTAGGAAAGCCGTAGTCCACATCCAAAGGAGGAGAAGGTGCTTGAGCAGGACATATCCAGGGTCTTGATCAGCAGTGGACAGCTTCAGGCTAAGGTAGCGGAGATGGGCCAGGCCATCTCTGAGGATTACCAGGGCAAAGACCTGCTGCTGGTCTGTGTGCTCAAAGGGGGATTCATGTTCCTGGCCGACCTGATGCGCCACATCACCATTCCCCATGAGATAGATTTCATGGCCACGGCCAGTTACGGCCGCAGCACTGAATCCAGCGGCATTGTGCGCATTCTGAAGGACCTCAACACCAGCATCGAGGGACGCCACGTGCTGGTGGTAGAGGACATTGTGGATACGGGCCTGACCCTTCAGTATCTCCTGCGCCTGCTGAGGGATCGGCACCCCGCCAGCCTGCGGGTGTGTTGCCTGCTGGACAAGAGGGCTCGGCGAGAGGTGGAGGTCCCCCTGGACTATCTGGGATTCACCGTGCCCAACGAATTCGTCGTCGGCTATGGCCTCGACTACGGGGGGCTATACCGCAATCTCCCCTTTGTGGGGATACTGAAGCTGGAGTTATATGAAGAAGCGTGTTAAACTCTCCCGCAGGTTGGGGATCATCGGCCGGCCAGAAGAAATCCCGCCGTAACCTGCGGGAGGGTAAGGTTGTTGAAGAAAGGAGTCAGATAAGGATGGCCACAGAGAAGCTGGAACGAACGGTGGCGCAGATGCATGAGGATTGCGGGAAGCTGGCGCTTCGGCTGGCGCAGCTCACGGAGGAGGACCTGGCGAAACCGACACCCCACGAGTGGGCCCCGACGGTAAGGGAGTTTCTCACCGCCGCAGCCGAACACAAGCGGGATCATGCTCAACAGATCGCAGCGAAACGGAAGGCCCTGGACCTGGAGCGGACCGCTGCCCAGAAGATACTGGCTGATGTGGTGGCGGCCCAAGGCGAGTTGGATGGGGCGCTGGTCGGTCTGGCTGATGAGGACCTGGAAACGGTGCCCGAGGGCCAGACCTGGTCCATCGGCCAGGCCCTGGAGCATGTGGTGGGGACCGACGGATGGTTCCTGTCGGAGATTGAGAAGGCGCTCAAGGGCTAGCTTCTAGAGGCAATTCCTGTCCGCCAATCGCAGCCCGCAAATACCTCGGTGCAGGGTAAAGAGCCAAAGTGATAGGAGGGGAGTGAGGGCCCGGCGCGGCTGTCCCTCCTATCCGGCTTTCCTCCTCTACCAAAGCAAAGGGGACGGGTTTTCTGAGCTCGTCCCCTGCGCTTTTGCTTCGGATGCGGCTGGCAACCCCCGGCCCGCCAAGCTATGGGATGTGGCCCTTGTGACAGACAGGGGGTGATTGTTCAGTCCTTGGTCCGCTGTACGCGCTTTGGTGGGATCTACCATAAAGTTACAAGGAGAGGATAAAAAGTGCGATATCGCAGATTCGGAAGGTTAGATTGGAACGTATCGGCTCTCGGATTCGGATGTATGCGACTTCCGACCGAGGAGGACCGTGCGAATATCAATGAGCCGGAGGCGACCAGGATGGTGCGTTGGGCCATTGATCATGGTGTAGACTACTTCGATACAGCGTACCCCTATCATGGGGGAAACAGCGAACGGTTCCTCGGTCGGGTGCTCAAGGATGGATATCGGGAAAAGGTCAGGCTGGCGACGAAATTGCCCTCCTGGCTGATCGAGTCTCCTGAGGACTTTGATCGTTATCTTAACGAGCAGCTAGAAAAGCTGCAGGCCGAGCACATTGACTTTTATCTCCTACATGGTCTGAACAAAGATAGGTGGTCCAAGTTGCACGACCTTGATGTGCTCAAGTGGGCTGAAGGTGCTATGGCCGATGGGCGCATCGGGCACCTCGGTTTCTCCTTCCATGACAAGTACGAGGTCTTCCAAGAGATCATTGATGCCTATGAGGGATGGACCCTCTGCCAGATACAATACAACTACATGGACGTAGAGGAGCAGGCGGGCACCAGGGGGTTAAAGTACGCGGCCTCAAAGGGGTTAGCCGTGGTGGTCATGGAGCCTATCCGGGGTGGCAGACTGGCGAATCCGCCGCAGCCGGTTCAGGAATTCTGGGATGCAGCGGAGAGGAAGCGCACGCCCACTGACTGGGCGTTGCAGTGGGTCTGGAACCATCCTCAGGTCTCGGTCGCGCTCAGTGGCATGAGCACCATGGAGCAGGTCAAAGAAAACATCGCCAGCGCCGATGCCTCGGGCCCCAATACACTGACAGGAGAGGAGCTGGCCCTTATCGCGCAGGTTCGGGAGAAGTACCGCGAGTTGTGTCCCATTCCCTGCACAAAATGTGAATACTGTATGCCCTGTCCCAACGGTGTCAACATCCCCCGCAACTTTGAGATCTTCAACGAAGGTGTCATGTACAACCGGCTCGATTCGGCGTGCGGGGCCTACGGAAGGCTCTCCGAAGCAGAGCGGGCCAGCGAGTGTATTCAGTGTCAGCAGTGCGAGGAACTGTGTCCACAATATATTCCCATCAGCGAGTGGATGGTTCAAGTCCATAAGGTGCTGAGCGAGGGGCAGCTCTACGCAGACGCAAAGATCCGATGGCTACTTACCTCAATTTCGCCCAAAAATGACAGGGTTAGAGCATCGGTGAGTTTACGA
>CAYRNM010000011.1:0-24939 GCA_964425465.1 uncultured Anaerolineae bacterium
GGACCAGTCCACACGCTGGCTGAGGGGGATGCGGTGTTGTTAAGGACAGGATAACAAAAATAGGACGCCACCTCGGTGGCGTCCTGTGCATTGGAGCGGGAGATGGGACTCGAACCCACGACGACTACCTTGGCAAGGTAGCGCTCTACCCACTGAGCTACTCCCGCGTATGGGCCGATGTATGAGTGTGGGGAAGGCGAGATTTGAACTCGCACGCATTGCTGCACGTGATCCTAAGTCACGCTCGTCTGCCCATTCCGACACTTCCCCACCAAGCTGTCTATATTATACACCCCATCGGCTTTTCTGGCAAATCGAATCTGTCCACTGGTCCTACCGCCCTGCCTTCCAAGTTAGAACCTGGTGCACAGAGCTTCTCCGCTGTGCACTGATCTGGCCTTCCTCCACCGCCAGGCAGGTTGTCCCCAAAGTGACGCTTCCCACGCCACTCTTTCCTATCCGCTTCATACGTGATATAATAAACCCGATGGATGAGTTATGAGTCCAGCATGCTGTGTCGGAAAGTGGAAGTGACTGATGTTTCGGAACCTCCTCACCAAAGTGATCGGCGATCCCAATGAGCGGGAGCTACGCCGGCTGCAACCCCTCGTGGAGGCCATAAACCGGCTGGAGCTAGAGGCCCAGGCCCTGACCAATGCGGAACTCAGGGCCAAGACCGATGAGTTCCGCCGCCGACTCGCCGATGGCGAGACGCTGGATGGCATCCTCATCGAAGCCTACACGGTGGTGCGCGAGGCCGCCAGGCGCGCTCTGGGCCAGCGGCCCTTCGACGTGCAGCTCATGGGGGGCATTGTCCTCCACCAGGGCAAGGTGGCGGAGATGAAGACTGGCGAGGGAAAGACCTTGGTGGCGACCATGCCCCTGTACCTCAATGGGCTGGAGGGCAAGGGTGCGCACCTGATCACCCCCAATGACTACCTGGCCAAGTTCGGCGTCCAGTGGATGGGGCCCGTCTATCACCTGCTGGGGGTCTCGGTGGGCTGCATCCAGCCCATGGCCCCCGACCCCCACCTGGGCTCTTTCCTGTTCGATCCCCATTACCGCTCCGCCGACGACCGCTACGAAAACCTGCGGCCAGTATCACGGCGGGAGGCCTACGAAGCAGACATCACCTACGGCACCAACAGCGAGTTCGGCTTCGACTACCTGCGCGACAACATGGCTATGTCGCCGGATCAGTGCGTTCAGCGGGGGCTCCACTACGGCATCGTGGACGAGGTGGACTACATCCTCATTGATGAGGCCCGTACCCCGCTCATCATCTCCGGCCCGGCGGAGGAGCCCGATCCCAACTACGAGCGGATGGCCCGACTGGTGCCCCGGCTCAGGCAGGGTGAGGATTACCTAGTTGAGGAGAAAGCCCAGATCGTGACCCTCACCGAGTCGGGCATAGAGAAGATGGAGCATTGGCTGGGGATTGACAATCTGTACTCTGACGAAAACTACCGCCTGACGCCCTACGTTGACAACGCCCTGCGGGCCCATGTGCTCTTCCACCGCGATCATGACTACGTAATCATGGATCACCAGGTGATCCTGGTGGATGAGTTCACCGGAAGGCTGATGCATGGCCGCCGCTACTCCGAGGGGCTGCACCAGGCTATCGAGGCCAAGGAGGGGGTGCCCATCCAGCGGGAGAACCTGACCCTGGCCACCATCACCCTGCAGAACTACTTCCGCATGTACGAGAAGCTGGCGGGGATGACCGGCACGGCGGCCACAGAAACCGAGGAGCTGGACAAGATCTACGGGCTGCAGGTGGTGGTGCTGCCCACGAACGTGGAACACCGCGCCACCTATGGCGACTTGGTCACTCGCCGCCGCCCTGTCAGCGAGATCGAAGAGGTGTCCTTTGCTGGCGTGTTGAATGGGCGCGATGACGTGGAGATAACCACTTATGAGCACCCCGATGGGGCGGGGAGACGTTACTTCCAGCGCCTGGATCTCTCTGATGTGGTCTACAAGGCCGAAGAGGCCAAGTTCCGGGCCGCGATCGAGGAGATCGCGGAGCGCCATCAGCGGGGCCAGCCCGTACTGGTGGGCACAGTGGCCATCGAGACCTCGGAACAGCTCTCCAGGATGCTCAGGCGGCGGGGTATCCCCCACGAGGTGCTCAACGCCAAGCGACACGAGCAGGAGGCGCGCATCATCGCCCAGGCCGGACGGCCGGGCGCGGTGACCATCGCCACCAATATGGCTGGCCGGGGCGTGGACATCAGGCTGGGCGGCGACCCGGAGGGGCTGGCGCGGGAGCGGTTGCGCCGCCAGGGCTACGATTTAGCCGCCCTCCCCGATGGGGTGTGGGAGCAGGCGCTGACCCAGGCCAAGACCGATTGCGCTGAGGACCAACAGAAGGTAGTGGCCCTGGGGGGCCTGCACGTCATCGGAACCGAGCGACACGAGGCCCGCCGCATTGACAATCAGCTCCGCGGCCGCTCGGGCCGCCAGGGGGACCCCGGCTCCTCTCGCTTCTACGTCTCCCTGGGGGATGAGTTGATGCGCCGCTTCGGGGGCGACCGGGTGGCGGGCCTCATGGACCGGCTGGGGATGGAGGAGGACATTCCCATCGAGCATGAGCTGGTCTCCAAGGCCATCGAGAACGCTCAGGCGCGGGTGGAGGGGTACAACTTCGACATCCGCAAGCACGTCTTGGAGTTCGACGATGTGGTCAATAAGCAGCGGGAGGTGATCTACGCTCAGCGGCGACAGGTTCTGAGCCAGGAGGACCTGCGGCCCACCATCCAGCGCATGGTGGAGGAGGAACTGAGGATGCTGGTGGCCACGCACATCGGTGTGGAGGAAGGTGAGGAGTGGGACCTGGCAGCGCTTCAGTCTGCGGTGCGGGCCATCCTCCCCCTGCCTCGCCGCCTGCGCCCTCAGGATTGGGAGGGACTGTCCCCCCAGGAGATCGAGGCCCAGTTGATGGCTCTGGCCGATGAGCTCTACACCGCCAAGGAGCGGAAACTGGGGCCGGAGGTGATGCGCCAGATCGAGCGCTTCATCCTGCTGCACACCGTGGACAACCTCTGGATCCGTCATCTCACCGACCTGGACAACCTGCGGGAGGGGATCGGCCTGCGGGCCTATGGCCATCAGGACCCGCTGGTTGCCTTCCAGCGGGAGGCTCATGAGATGTACGATGACTTGGTGGCTACCGTCCAGCACGATGTGGCGCGGGCCATCTATCACGTTGAAGTGCAGGAAGCCCCTCGGCGTCGCCCTGTGCGGGCTCCGCAGCCCCAGAGGATGGCTCCAGCCGGTGCTCCGCAGCCAGCTATGCAGACGGCAGCGGTCGGTCGCAACGACCCCTGTCCCTGTGGCAGTGGCAGGAAGTATAAGAACTGCTGCATGCGGAAGGAGCGGGTTGCCGCTGAGGGTGCCCTCGTGGCCCAGGCAGCGGGGGGCGGGTCGAGCCGCAAGAGGCGATCACATCGTCGGCGCCGGTAGCTGTTGAAGTCATCTTCAGGAGGTGCACGATGGCAAAGGCCATGTTCGGTGACGAAGTCGTGCTGGCCACCGATCTGAAAAAGAGGCAGCGCTACTGGTTCGATCGGGCTCGTCAGACAGGTGGCGTAACGATCGTTCAGGGCAAGGTAGCTGATTTGGTACTGGCCCCCCGCCAGAAGGTGGCCGCAGACGCTGAGACGGCCCTGCACGCCAGAACGGCCGCCCAGTTCCTGCGCGAGGTGATCACCCTGGAGCGACCTCTGGCCAAGAGTGCTGTCTTCCCCTGGCTCCATGAGCTGGATGATGAGGAGCAGCAGGAGTTCCTGCACGAGTTCGTTGACGTCTTCGCCCACTGTTCCACCACGGAGGAGTGGACACCACTCGAAGAACTCCTGGAAGACTGGCAGGCTACGGCTGAAGCTCACCGCAATCCAGATTTGCTGGAGGCCTGGCGTACACGTGGCCGGCCGGAAGACTACGTTCCTCTGGAAATCCCCGATGTCGCCTGAGTACAGGGTGCGCCTGCGAAAGAAAGCCAGAAAAGGCTGGAGCGACATCTGTACCCGTGATCCCCAGGGAGCAGCCGAGACGCTGCGGTTTCTCCAGACCACTCCCGAGCGGAGAGTGCCCGGCAAGGTCAAGAAGCTGAAAGGCAAACTGAAGGGCCTTCTTCAGTACGAGGTCAACTACAGCGATCGGGTTCGGTACTGGGTGGACAAGGAAAACAACACCGTCTGGGTAGAATATGCTGGACCCCATCCCTGAGGCTGTTGTCGGGTCTCAGGAGGAATTTCGGGCCGATCAGAATGCTCAGGCTGGAGAGGATCAGCGAGGTATGCGCTTGGGAGATGCCGTAGCCCTGTGGGTGGTTGAGGCAAGCCAGTGTGATGTGTTGGTTACTTGGAATGTCAAGCATTTTCAGGGAAAAACCAACATCGCAGTGTAAACACCCAGCGAATGGCTCGCCAATCAGGGAGGATGACAAATATGGCACACCGTGAACTTCCTATTCCACCTCACTTCGATCCGGATAAAGTGGGTGAGGTGTGGAGAATTCCTTATCAGGAACGGGCTGAGGAAGCGGAGCAGTGGGCGAGGGAACATAATATACAGCCTGCGGCCCATGACAGTTTTAGGATCTGTCTGGTGGCAGTAGATGTGCAGAACACCTTTTGTATTCCTGGCTTTGAATTGTTTGTCGGCGGACGGTCGGGGACAGGGGCGGTTGACGACAATCGAAGGCTGTGTGAATTCATCTACCGAAACCTAGATGTGATGACTCAGATCGCTCCGACAATGGACACGCATCAGGCAATGCAGATTTTCCATGCCGTATTTTGGGTCAACGACAAGGGCGAACATCCAGCGCCATTCACCCTCATTTCGCAAGAGGATGTGGAGGAAGGTCGGTGGAAGTTTAACCCTGTGCTTTGTCATAGCCTCGGGATCAATGAGGATTACGCCCGGCATTACCTCATGCACTATACGAGGATGTTGAAAGAGGGCGGCAAATATGACCTGACCATCTGGCCCTATCACGTCATGTTGGGGAGCATAGGCCATGCGCTGGTCCCGGCTGTGGAGGAAGCCATCTTCTTCCGCAGCATCGCACGGTATAGTCAGCCGAGTTTTCAAGTCAAAGGGGACAACCCGCTGACCGAGCATTATTCGGTCCTTGGCCCAGAAGTGCTGGAGGGCCCGGACGGAGAGCCGATCGCCCAGAAAAATGTCCAATTCATCGAGCGGCTCTTGCAGTTCGATGCGGTCATCATCGCTGGACAGGCCAAGAGTCACTGTGTGGCCTGGACCATTGACGATCTGCTGGAAGACATTTACCTTCGAGATGAGAAGTTGGTCGAGAAGGTGTATCTCCTGGAGGACTGCACCTCTCCTGTCGTCGTACCCGGAGTGATGGACTACACGGATGAAGCGAACGGAGCCTTCCAGAGATTTGCCGACGCGGGAATGCACGTCGTCCGTTCCACCGATCCCCTCGAGAGTTGGCCTGGTATCAGGCTTTGAGAGAAGAAACGCACTGATGATCCAGAAGACTGATGACTCAATCCCTCTCGCCCTCTCTGAAGACCGGGCCGACATTTACTTCGCCCACACCCAGGAGGTCCTGAAGGCCGAGGGGCTGAATCCGGTGGTCACCATGGAGGTCTTTCCTAATCGAGCCGGCATCCTGTGCGGCATGGGAGAGGTGCTGGACCTGCTGGCTGCTGTCCTGCCACAGGAGGCCGAGGTGTGGGCTCTGGAGGAGGGAGAACCGATGGAGGCCAAGGAGGTGGTGCTGCGCATCACTGCCCCCTACCAGAGCTTCGGCCTGTATGAGACCGCACTCCTGGGCACTCTGGCCAGTGAGAGCGGCTGGGCCACCGCTGCGCGGAAGTGCGTGGAGGTGGCGGGCGATATCCCCGTCATCAGCTTTGGGGCGCGCCATGTGCACCCCGATGTCTCGGCGCGGATGGAGTACGCGGCGCTGGTGGGTGGCTGTGTGGGGTGTGCCACCCCGGCCGGGGCGGAGCTAGGAGACATCCAGGCCAGCGGCACCATGCCTCATGCGCTGATCCTCATCTTCGGCGATACGGTGGAGGCTACCCTGGCCTTCGACCGGCACATGCCTCCCGGAGTATCGCGCATCTCCCTGGTGGATACCTTCAAGGATGAGGCGGAGGAGAGCCTGCGGGTGGCCGAGGCCCTGGGCGACCGGCTGTGGGGCGTGCGGCTGGACACCCCTGCGGAACGAGGGCGCGTCACGCCGGAGCTGGTGAAGGAGGTGCGCGCCCGGCTGGATCAGGCGGGCTTCTCCCACGTCAGGATTTTCGTCAGCGGGGGGGTGGACCCGGAGCGCATTCGGCTCTTCGCGGCGGCGGGCGCTCCGGTGGATGGCTACGGGATCGGCAGTGCCATTAGCGGGGCGCCCCCCATTGATTTCACCGCTGACATCAAAGCCATCGAGGGCAAACCCCTGGCCAAACGGGGACGCATCCCCGGCCTCACTCCCAACCCCCGGTTGAAGAGAGTGCTCCTGACCTCATAGAAACAGGCTCGCGCTCCTATGACGAGGCCCTGGCCACCGCCTGCGCCGCCTTCACCGGCCACCCCTGTTGTCTGGTGGGCCAACAAGTCAATGAGGCAACGAGTTAACGAGTAACGAGGGCGACTCTCCTCGTTACTCGTCATTCCCTCTCACGCCATTCCATGGCGGGCAGCATGGCCGGCTGCTGATACGGCCCCTCTCGGAAGTCATCCCAATAGCCACGCTCCTCGATAAGCCCGTAGGAGAAGATAGCCTGGCCCGCTGCACCCGCCTGGCGGGCCAGATCAATGCTGGCCGCGAGGTCTTCGAAACCATCGTAGTGAGACATTCCAGCGTCCGTCCCCCCATAGATGCCGGCCAAAACGAAACGCCCATTGTCATGGTCCACGAAATCCTGGGTGAGGGTGTAGAACCGCGAGTAGTACTCCTCGCCTCCCATGCAGAGCGAGTGGGCATAGAGCATGGGAGCGATGCCGTCAATGTGGCTCCCCTGCATCCAACCCTGTGAGTCCTGATAGTAGCCATCGTAGCCGTCATCCTCTATCCAGCCCCACCAGTCCCGATAAATGGGCCACACGGCGGCGGTGAGCATCACCTCCGGCCGGGGTAGGATGACCTCCTGGTAGATGCGATCCACCAACTCGGTGACCTGACTCCGCTGCCACTCCGCCCAGGTGAGGGTGGGGCTAATGGCCTGCGTCTCACTGAATCGAGCCCGACTGATGGGATCCTGGGAGAACTCTGGCCCAATGTAGCGGATGTAGTCCAGGTGCAGGCCATCCACTGCGTAGTTAGCCACGATGTCCTGGCAGACGGAGATGGTATGCTCGACGGTGAGCGTGACAGCCGGGCTGGCGCACAAATATGGGGATCGCCCAATGTCTGTTAGCAGTAAAGGATGGTCCTCATCGTACCACTGTCGCCAGTTAGCCCAACCATAGGCGTGAGATAGCGTCCAGAAGAGATGAGGCGGCGTAGTCCCCTCAGGTGGAAAGTGTCCCTCTTGGGAGGTCACCCAGACGGGATAGACGTTGATCCAGGCGTGGAGCTGCAGCCCTCGGGCCCGAGCTTCGTCCAGGGCCACCTGCAACGGGTCCCAGCCGGGGTCCTGTCCCAATGTCTCGGTGACAGTGCCGGTCAGGCGGGCAGCCCAGGGTTCGTAATGGGATTGATAGTAGGCGTCAGCCTGGCCGCGCACCTGGAAGAAGATGGCATTGAAGTGGGCGTAGGCCGCCCGCTCCACGATGTGAGCGACGTCCTCCGGACAACCGTAGTCGTAGCGCGTCACCCACAGTCCACGCACCTCAGGGGTGGGCGAGATAGTGAAAGTCACCTCCGCTGTGCAGGTGATGGAGTCGGCACTGGCTGAGATGGTGGAGACACCAGGGGTGATGGCGGAGGTCAGAACCACAGAGGCTGTGCCCTCTGCGTCGGATGTCCGCCTGGGATGGGATAGCGTGCCCAGGGTGGCGGTGAAGGTGACCGTGACGCCGCTCAGGGGATTGGCGTAAGCGTCCTTTAAGAGGGCGGTCACAGTTGAGGTGGAGATGCCGTCCGCGGCAATGGAGCTCGGGTCGGCGGTCAGTTCCAGCAGGGCTACCGGGGGGACGGAGCGGGCTATCAGGGGGAGGTATACGCAGGGGGAGAGGGGCTGCGTCCCTGTGACCGCTGACGACCGACGGCTGACCGCCGATAAAGGCGGTGGTCGGTGGTCGGCGGTCGGTGGTCTAAACAGGGGTTCTCCCTGCGCCATGCTGCTGCCCCAGGACAGCAAGGCTCCTAGCCCTAAGACCAGGCCCAGGGAGCAGAACAACGGACTGAGCCGGAGCCAGGCTCTCAATCTAGTCCTCCCGGTAGTGGCAGCCACGGCTGGTCTTGTTCTCCCAGGCGGCCATGGCCACTGTAAGCGCCGCCTGGACGCTGTTGCGCAAGCCGATCAGGGGATCGCTCAGCTTGGCAGTGTGGTAGAATTTGTCAATCTCCGAGCGCAGGTGCCTCAATTCATCCATAGCGCGCGCCAGGCGGTGGGAAGAGCGCACCAGCCCCACGTAGTTCCACATGATGTTCTTGATGGTGCTCATGTCCTGGGCGATGAGGGCCGGGTCAGCGATGTAGCGGCCCGTATCGTACCAGGGTGGAATGTCTCTGGGGTTGACGTGCAGGAGCCCGTCCTGGCCAATAGCCTGCGCGATGTCCTGCGCCGCCCTCCAGCCCCACACCAGCCCCTCCAGAAGCGAAGCGCTTCCCAGCCGATTGGCGCCGTGCACGCCGGTGCAGGACACCTCGCCCACGGCGTAGAGGTTGCGCAGGCTGCTGCACCCCCGTTCATCGACCCATACCCCACCACAGAAGTAGTGCGCCGCCGGCACCACGGGGATCAGTTCCCGAGTGATGTCCACCCCTGCCTCCAGGCAGCGCTGATCGATGGTGGGAAAGTGCTCCTTGATGTGCTGGGGAGACATGTGGGACCGCAGGTCCAGGAAGACGCACTCCGCCTTGGTCTTCAGCATCTCCTGGTGAATGGAGCGGGCCACCACATCGCGAGGGGCCAGGTCCTTCCATTGGGGGGCGTACTTTTCCATGAAGGGCTGCCCTTGCTGGTTGACCAACCGAGCCCCGGCGCCGCGCACCGTCTCTGAGATCAGAAAACGGGGAGCATCGGCCGGGCCACAGTAGAGAGCTGTGGGGTGGAACTGGATATATTCGGCGTTGATGATCCGCGCCCCAGCCCGATAGGCCATGGCCAGGCCATCCCCCCGCGCCGTGGGGGGGTTGGTGGTGTGAAGGAAAATCTCCCCCAGCCCGCCGCTGGCCAGGATCGTCTTCCGGGCCAGGTAGGCATTCACGGTGCTCTGCTCCTGGTCGAAGATGTAGGCTCCTACGCAGGTGGGAGGAGCGTAGACATCGAGCGGGTTCTGCGAGTGGTGGGAGAGGGTCAGCAGGTCCACGGCGGTGTGGCGGGAGAGGAGCGTGACGTTGGGAAACTGAGAGAGCGCCTCGATGAGCTTCTCCTCTATCGCTCTGCCGGTGGCATCGGCCACGTGCAGGATGCGGCTGGTCGAATGGGCCGCCTCGCGAATGTACTCCAGATCATGCTCCGCCGTCTCGGTGAAAGTGACTCCCAGCCGGTTGATCAGGATCTCCTCCAGCAGCCGTGGCCCCTCCTGGGCTAGAATGGCCACGGCCTGAGGGTTGTTGTACCCACCCCCAGCTCGCAGCATATCTTCCTTAAGCAGTTCGGCGGAGTCCTCCGGGCCACGGCTGATGATGCCCCCCTGGGCGTAGAAGGTGTTCGACTCCCAGGGATTGGGAGCGCTGGTCACAACCGTCACCTGTAACTGGGTGTTCTCCGCCAGGGTCAGGGCGGCCACGCCACCGGCGATGCCGCTGCCGATGATCAGCACATCGGTCAGAACTTGTTCCTCAGGTGAATTCATAGTGGTTCCTATTTGACCGTCAGCATCCGCTCCAAGGCCAGGTTAGCCCAGTAGGTGATCTCAGGCGGCACCGTGACAGCGTTGACCACCCGACCGGCCACCAGTTCTTCCAGCACCCAGCACAGGTGTTGGGGTGTCGTGCGGTACATGGCTCCGCACAACGAGCGGGCTAAGGGCACGATGGTCTTGTCGGGGTGTTCGCGGGCCAGGCGGGAGACCATGTTGATCTCCGTGCCGATGGCCAGCTTCGCACCAGGCGGCGCAGCCTCGACCGCGCGGAGAATAAAAGATGTCGAGCCATTCTGATCGGCTGCCTGGACCACCTCCATCGGGCATTCGGGGTGGACGATGACGGTGATGTCGCCATACTTCTCTCGCACCGCCCGCACGTGCTCCAGGGTGAAGAAGGTATGGACGTGGCAATAGCCCTTCCAGATCACCACCTTCGCTTGCTTCGCGCTTTCCAGGCTCCTCTGGGGTCCGTTGGGGTCCCAGAGGGCGATGGCCTCCAGGGGGATGCCGATGGCCAGGGCTGAGTTGCGGCCCAGGTGTTCATCAGGGAAGAAGATGAGGTGTCCCTTCTGCACCAGGGCCCAGCGGAAGAGGGGCTGGGCATTGGCTGAGGTGCACACTGCGCCGCCGTGCCGGCCGCAGAAGGCCTTCACCTCGGCCAGGGAGTTCTGATAGGTGATGGGCAACAGGTCATCATCCCACAGCCCCGTGAGCATCTCCCAGGCCTGGCTCGCTCCATCTGCAGTGACCATGGCGGCCATAGGGCAGGGAGCCTCCCCTGCGGGCAGGATCACCGTCTGATAGGGCTCACAGAGCATGGCCGCCGTCTCGGCCATGAAGTCCACTCCGCAGAAGACGATATGCCGAGCCTGCTTCTGTTCAGCGGCCCGGCGCGACAGCTCCAGGGAGTCGCCCCGAAAGTCAGCGAACTGGATCACCTCCTGCCGTTGGTAGTGGTGGCCTAAGATAACCAGATCAGTTCCCAACGTCCTCTTAGCTTCGGTGATGCGAGCAAATAGTTCTTCTTCCAGCAAGGCGGTATATGCTTCAGGCAATCCCATGTCGTCTTTCCTGGTGATCTCTTTCCATGATAGCCAGAGTAAAGGCCCGAAACCGTTCCAAATGGATGATGTCCTCTTGCAGGTACTGGTGCATTCTCTCGGGGTCAATATCCCAGTACAGATGCACCAGCCGATTACGTAGCTGGACCATGCGGGCCATGATCTCGGCGTAGTCTGGGTCCAGATAGCCGGCATCGGCGAGGACCTTGAACACATCCCTTTGGCGAGCTGGCCGTTTGAGTCCGTAACCAGCCAGCAAGTGGCTGGCCATGTCGGTGCAACACTCAATCGCCACCTGGAAGCAGCGCTCGACCGAGCCCTGCACCAGTGGATTGGCCTTGTATTCCGCCAGCGAGATCCCTTGCTGCTCCTTCAGGCGGGCAATGCACTCATCCAGCTTGGCCAAGCGTAGCGAGATACTGCTGGCGTTCAGCATCACTGAACTCTTTCTTGATGCGCTGGATCAGGTAGCTATCGAACAACCTGCGATAGGGCTCGAAGTCCCAGTAGCGATTCATCACCCACACTTCGAAGTCGGTACGGGCGTTCTCATCGGCACTGTAGAGCAAGCGGCCGGTGGCGATGATCTCAAACTGGGCATGGAGGGGGGCCAGATTGATGACGAAGAAGTCCACTTCATCGGTGCTCAGGATGTCGCTCACCTCCACTGCCAGAGCGTCTTCCAACCGCCACATTTGTTGCTTGGGCATGTCAACGCGCAGCAGCACAGCTAGGTCTACATCGCTCAGGTGGTCCTCCGTCCCTCGCGCCACAGACCCGAAGAGGTAGACAGCGACCACCTCTTCACGCTGCCGGAAGCAGTCGGCCAGCAGGGACAGCTTCCCCTCCCAGTCTGCGGAGCTCATCTATCTCCTCCGGACCCGGCCGTGGCAGTACTTGAACTTCTTCCCGCTGCCGCAGGGGCAGGGGTCATTGCGTCCCACCCCGGCGAAGATATCCTCCTCTCGCTCAGTTTCCCTGCTGGAGAGTCTGCGGAGGAAGGATGTCCCCGTGCCCTGTTCCTCTTCGTCCCAATCCTCATCCCAATCTTCGTCCCAATCCTCGTCGTACCAATCCTCTTCCTCCCAATCTTCCTCTTCCTCATTCTCAGCTCGGGGGAAGAGGGTCCTGATCAGGTGAACGAGGAGCATAAGGGCTAAGGTTCCCAGGAGGGTCACTGTAGCGGCTTCGAAGAGGGTCAATGGGAAGAAGCGGCTGAAGAGGGTTCCCAGGCCCAGGAAGGCGAGGGTGACCAGGAAGATGAGCAAGCCCGCCGCGATGAGCACAGCAAGCACCAAAGCAATGGTCAAAAGAATGGTTTTCAATGTCATCGTGATTCTCCCTCTATTCGAACTCCAGGCTGATGTCCAGTGCCGGCACAGAGTGAGTGAGCGCGCCCACGGAGATGTAATCCACGCCCGTCTCGGCAATCTCCCGCACAGTTTCCAGATTGATCCCGCCCGAAGCCTCCAAGGGCACCCTGCCAGCAGAGATTTTCACCGCCTCTCGCATCTCTTGCCCCGTCATGTTATCCAGCATAATGCGGTCCAAGCCCAAGCTCAGGGCCTCCTCCAGTTCGGCCAGGGTCTTAACCTCCACCTCAATCGCGATTCGCGGTCCGTGCTTTGTGATTCCCTCCCTCACCCGCCTCACCGCCTCTGTGATCCCCCCTGCGGCAGCGATGTGGTTGTCCTTGATGAGCACCATATCATACAGGCTCAGGCGATGGTTCTGTCCCCCACCCAGCCGCACCGCCCACTTATCCAGCAGCCTCAGGCCTGGCGCGGTCTTGCGGGTGTCGAGGATCACGGCCTTTGTCCCCCTTACTGCCTCAACATAGCGGCGAGTCAGCGTGGCGATGCCGGACATCCGTTGCAGAAAGTTGAGCGCTGTCCGTTCGGCGGTGAGGATGCTCCGGGTGCAGCCACGCACCTCACCCAGGACCTGGCCCGGGTAGATGGGCTGGCCATCCTGGACTGCAGCCTCGAAAGCCAGTTTCGGATCAAGGATGACGAAGACAGCCTCGACGACAATCAGGCCGGCCACGATGCCCTCGGCCTTGCTCAGAAAGCGTCCCTTGGCACAGGCCTGGACGGGGATAGTCCACAGGCTCGTAATATCGCCTTGGCCTACATCCTCGGCCAGGGCGTGCGTCACCGCCTCCTCGGCAGCTCTTTGGAGATCCACTGGCAGTTCCTTCAGGTAGGTCTGCACAAGTTCCTCCCCATCAATGTCCCTCGTATTGTAGCAGGGTCTGAAGCCTTTGGCAATCATCCGTTGGACGCACTGGCCTGAGGAGTTGATATCGCCTGTTTACGGCGGCGCTCACTCCATCTCCTCCTCGTTGCCGAAGGCCAGTTCCATTGCCCTGTCCGTGACCGCCTTGTACACCATACTCAGCGTGGTCAGGAAATCCCGGGAACTGCGCCAGAAGGGCGGAGGTCCCATTCGCTTCAGCAGCGCGGCCTCGACCTCTGGTGGGGCAATCATGACACGGAAGTCATCCAGGCTTTCGCCAAGGGCCCAGTAACCCTCCGGATCGGCCTCCAGAGGTGGACCTTCAGTGGCTTCCGGCACTTCCGGTGTGTAGGTAATCGGTGCTTCAGCCATGGCCTCGGCTGCTCGGCGGGCCTGTAGCCCATCCATGATCGCCTCTTTGGTCCGCCCCCGCAGGTGAAAGATCATGAAGGGGTCCTCATCAAACCGCTCGCCCAGCAGGTAGTAGACAGCAGCGACGTGCTTACAGGGGTTGGCCCAGTCGGGGCACGAGCAGGAGGTGGACAGGTCCTTTCGGGAGGAGGGGAAGAGGGATACTTTTGCTGTCTTAAAGGCCTCCTCGATGTCTGGAGGCATCTCCCCGGCCAGCAGTTTCGCAGCGAAGATGGCCTGTTGGGCCATGGCGTCAATCACCTTCTCCCACTCCGCATCGTCGAGCGGCGGGATGTCGATCCTGACCTTGTAAGGTGTGCGGCGGGAACCCTGCACCCTGGCTGTGATGTGGCCAGGCTCGATGTTTATCTCCATCACCTGGCCCTTACGGGCGTAGTTGCGGCCACGCTGCAAACGTGCCGAGTCCACTAAGGGATCGAGCGCCGCAATCCACTTGCTGGCCCACCAGGTCTTGCCAAAGCGCTGGCCGCGCTTGGCCTTAGCCTTGATCCCATCCTTGACGGGGATGGGCGTCGTTTGGGGGAAATATCCCCAGTCATCGTAGTATCCACGTCGAGCCATGAGACTCTCCCTCGGCAGTGGGGACCCTGGATCACGAAATCTGCCTCGAGTTGAGATAAATGATCAGGGCGGTTCGCCATTTGCGCGAAACCGCCCCATGGTAGGGGTCCGGATACTTGGGGCCAGCCGGACGCGATGATGGCGCTGGAGGATGAGCGTTGGAGAAAGGTGTGGCTGCTCCGCTGGGATAACTTACTTGTCTAACCAACCTGCCAGACAACGCTGTCCACTGTCTCCAGCTTGCCACTGGATGCGGAACGGACGCCCGCGTCGAGGATGGCCATGACTTCCAGATTGAACATCATCTCCAGCGTAGGATGGATGGGCTCGCCGGTATCCAGGTGATGGATGAGCTCCCCTGGCACCTGCTGGCGGCCTTCGGGCAGCGGCTCAGGGTCGTAGATCGTCGTCTGGCCGTGACCGCGCTCCAGGCGGACGATGGGCTTGTCCTCCCTGCTTTCCAATACCAGGGCACCTGTCGTGCCGTAGACGATGGGACCAGGAGACACACCATGGTCCCAGGTCGTCCAGGAGCCCTCAAAAAGGCCCATCGCGCTGGGGAAGCGGACGATCATGGCCGCATTGTCGTCGGCATCGCCCCAGTGGCTGTCCAGGTTGGCTTTCAACCCTATGGTGGCGATGGCTGGCTCGCCAATGTACCAGCGGGAGACCATGGCGCCGTAGCAGCAGTAGTCGAGCATCGCACCACCGCCGGCAGCTTCCTGGTGCCACCAGGTGGCACCGCGCTCCACCCCGGTCATGGGAGCCGCCTCTTCACTCACGCCTGCATGAGCGGCTCCGGGGCCCAACGGGCCGGTGTGCCCGCCCCGCCACTTGACCTCCAGCACCCGCCCGATGCCCCCCTCGTCAATCAGTGCCTTAGCCTTGCGCGCGGCTGGCGACCAGGTGAGGGGCCAGTTGACGATCATGGTCGTCCCCACCGCCTGGCAGGCGCGCACCATCCGCAGCGCGTGGGAGAGGGACATGGCCATGGGCTTCTCCACACACACGTTGGCCCCCGCCGCAGCGCAGGCCTCCACGACCTCCGGATGTTTGGCGTTCTCGGAGCAGCAGATGATGATGTCGAGCTGCTCTTTCTCCAGCATCTCGTGGTAGTTGTCGTAAGCTTTGGGGAAGCCGATGTTGGTCAGGGCGTGCTTAAGGTTCCAGGCGCGGGTGTAGGGCGCTTCGCGCAACTCCGGCCGATCGGGTATGGTGTCCGCACAGGCGACCAACTCGACCTGGGGGTGCTGAGCGTAGAGTGCCGCAACGTTGTTGATGTGCATATGGCCGAAGCCAATGATGCCTACACGGTATGTCTTGCTCATGATTTACCTCCTGCAGTCTGTTAGTCCTCAGTCCTAGGTTACTCGACCCATATCTCGCGGCCTTCGGCGGCGGACTCGTACAGGGCGTCGAGGGTGCGCATGACGTTCAGCACCTCTTCGCGCTTCACGATCAACTCTTCCTCGCCCCGAAGGACCCTGATGAAGTGCTCCGTCTCTCCCCAGTGGCCGCTGAACATCACCTCTCGCTCCGCAGGCGTCCTGGGGGAGATGTTGACCTGGTACCTGCCCATGTTGGTGACCAGGGTCAGAGGATCCAGTACCAGCCCGCCCTTGGTCCCCAGGATCAGGGTGTAGCCCATATTCTGGGGCACATTCGCTGCCCAACTGGTCTTGAAGGCTACGGTGGCGTTGTTCTCCAGGCGAATGAACCCCGCCGCCATATCCTCCACGTCAAACTCGTGATAGTCGTAGGGCCTGGGCGTGAGCACTCCCAGCGGCGCGCCGCTTTCGGCCAACGAGGTGGCAAGGCCCTCATCCCGATTGCCAAACTGGGTGTAGGTCATGCTGCTCACCGCCACGACCTTGGGACTACCCATGATCCAGAACAGCAGGTCAATGAGGTGCACCCCCAGGTCGTACACGGGGCCACCGCCGGAGTGCTCCTTCATGTGGAACTGGCCCCAGGTGGGGATGCCCCGTCGGCGCAAGAAGTAGGTCTCGGCATAGTACATCTCGCCCAGCTTTCCCGAATCGGCAATCTCCTTAGCGGCCATGGACCGATTGGAGAAGCGGGCGCTTTGGCCGACCATCAGGATCCTGCCCACAGCCTCGGCCGTGTCGAACATCTCGACGGCATCGGCGTGACAGGTGGCGATGGGCTTTTCGCACAGGACGTGTGCCCCGGCTTTCAGCGCGGCGACGGTCTGTTCCTTGTGGTAGGCGTTGGGCGTGCACACGGAGACAATGTCGGGCTTGAGCTCGTTGAGCATTCTCTGCCAGTTGCCGTAGGCCCGGGGTATCCCCTCCGTCTGGGCGATCAATTGGGCCCGATCCTCGAGCTTGTCGGCCACGGCCACGATCTCCACATTCTCTTTCAAGTTCTTCCAGGCGGGAATGTGGCCTGCGTTGGCGATCATGCCCGTGCCAATGATCGCCACCTTGAACAGTTTGTCAGCCATTACTTCCTCCTTTGCGAAGCTATCCAACGATCGTCTGCGATAGACCATAGCTGAGTAAGATCCGCCGTCGTGACTCCGCCCTCTCCTCAGTGGGCGGTTTCAGGCCCTGCAGGGGGTAAACCCAGCCGATGTTCGCGTACTTCGACTCAGCCAGCCGATGATAGCGCAAGATCTCGATGCGCTCGACGTGCTTCAGGCCCGCCAAGAACTGGCCCAGAGCGTGATAGTTTGCATCCTCATCGTTCTGGCCGGGGATGAGCGGGATTCGAATCCAGATCGGCTGCCCAGCTCCATCCAGCCGCCGCAAGTTGTCCAGAATCCGCTCGTTGGACACACCCGTCAGGGCCATGTGCCGCTCGCAGTCCATGTGCTTCACATCGTACAGCACGAGGTCAACATAACCTAGCAGCCCCTCCAGTCGTCTCCAGGGGGCGAAGCCGGAGGTATCCAGCGCGGTGTGCACCCCTTCAGCTTGGGCTGCCTGCAGCAGCGCCCGGGTGAAGCTGTACTGGGCCAAGGGCTCCCCTCCGGAGAGGGTCATCCCCCCGCCCGAGGTTTCGTAGAAGGCCCGATCGCGCAACACCTCCTCCAGCACCTCAGCCACCGTCACCTGACGCCCCGCCAACTCCAGTGCACCAGCGTAGCAGCCTTCCGCACAGGCACCGCAGGCCCGGCAGCGCTCTCGGTCAATCAAGTGCCGGCCATCAAGGAGTTGGTGCGCGCCTTGAGGACAGACCACGAGACAATGGCCACAGCCGATGCACCTCAGGGGGGTGAAGACCAGTTGAGGCTGTCGGGATATCCCCTCCGGGTTGTGGCACCACAGACAGTGCAGAGGGCAGCCTTTGAGAAAGACCGTGGTCCGGATGCCAGGGCCATCGTGGATGGCGAAGCGCTCGATGTCGAAGATGGTGCCGGTGTGATCTGTGATCCGTGAGACGTGATGTGCCATCGCAGCTACTCCCCAGCGACCATGCGATCCACTACGACCTGGCGCAATTCCTCTGACAGGTTGGCGAAGTAGGCGCTGAAGCCCGTGACGCGCACGATCAAGTCGGGGTACTTGGATGGATCCTTGTGGGCCTCCAGAATCTGCTCCTTATTGAGCACGTTGATGTTGACTAAGGTCCCACCCATATCAAAGTACCCCTGGAGCAGAGCCTCGATCTTGGCCACCCCCTCTTCACTGCGCACGAGACCTGGATCCAAGTCCAGTTGCAGCGGTGCAGTGTTGCCATAGCCAGGCTGCACCGCCGCTACCGCCACGGCCATCTGCGTGGGCGTGCCCCCCTTGCCGTTGTTGAACCCGGGATCGGGGTTGGGCCCATGAGATACCGGGGCGTAGGCATACCGTCCGTTGGGTGTGGCACCGAGCGCCTTGCCGAAGTCAACGACTTTGGCCCAGGAGAACAGCCCAGGGATCATGTTGAACCCCTGCGGTGTGGGGTTCTGCTTCACCAATCGGGTAAAGGTCTGGGAGATACGCACTGCCCATTCGTCGGCCCGAGAGCCTCCGCTGCCAAAGCGAGGGAGGTTCCTCATCATCAGCCTCGCCCGCTCACCTTCGGGACCGGCCCAGTCGGTTTCCAGATAATACATCATCTCCTGCCAGCTCAGACGGCCCTCTCTCTCCACCCGCTGCTCCAGCGCCACAAAGGAATCGGCTACGGTGGCTAGCGAGGAACCATCGCAACACAGATTGTAATACTCCACGCCGCCGTGGGTGGCATCGAGCCCCTTCTCCACAGGCCCATAGCAGAACAGGTCGAGGTAGAGCTCGGGGAACACCTCGTGCATGTGCTCCAGGTGGAAGTCAAGGCCTTCAGCAATCACCTCCACAGCCCTTCGCAGGTGCTTTTCGAAGCGACGCCACAGCTCCTCCACGCCAGGGGTGACGGTGGCATCGGCCATCATCTCGCGCAGTGCCACGTCGAACACCGCTGCGAAGTCAATCTTGACGATGTCATTCAGCGTGTATTCCCGTCCCGGAATGGCCAGCCAGTGGCATCCAGAGTAGATGCGCTGGCGGGCCAGTTCGAGGGGATACCCATTCTTGATGAACCCCTCATTGACCGATTGGTCTCCCAGGAACTTGGGAAAGCCTATCCGATCCTCGAACAGAATCTCGACTCCTCTACGGAACAGATGGGGGCCCAGATCGTCACCTACCCGGATCGCGATGTTGGCTGGAATCTTCAGGCGGTGTATCGCCTCCAGGACGAGGAAGGACGCCGGGCTGGTGAGATCATGGCCCTCGGCGTCAGGACCCCCCAGTTGGATGTACGCCGTTTCGCTGAGCAGCAGGCAGGCGATGTGGAAGATGGCCTCCTCATCGGTGAGGAGGCCTGCTGCTGTGTCCCGCTCGTAGTAGGGCCGCAGCAGCTCATCCAGTTGCCCCCACTCCCCGCTGCCATTGTACATTTTGGCTGCTGCCTGGAAGAAGACGAGCCACTGGCACGCTTCGCGGAAGGTCTGGGGGGGATCCGTCACCAGCCGTTCGCAGACATCAGCTATGGTCTCCAGGTTCTTGCGCAACTGGGGGCGCTCCTCTGTCTCCCCCATCCGTCGGGCCTCTTCGGCGTGGCGATGGATCCAGCCCTGGATGCCGAGGATCACCTCCTCTAAGCCGTCATAGAAATCAGCGGCCTGGGGGTTTACTTCTCGATAGTGACGGACTTTCTCCAAGAGCCCTCCCCATCCTAACTCCAGGCCGATGGTCAGGTCGGGGCAGAAGTGTTGCAGGCCGCCGATGCCGTGGACCAGTTTGTACTTCTGCTGTTCCTCATGCAGGTGAGAGTAGTCGAAATCGGGGTTCCAGCCGGGCTGGCGATAGGAGTTGAAGTTGACCATGTAGACCCCGGCCATGGAGTTCAGCGGCTGGATGTAGGTGGGGTGGACCTCCAACAGTCTCCTGAAGTTTTCACCGGTGGCTTTGGGCCCGAAGAACCCTCCGCTGGGATGATTGCTTTTGGGCTTGAAGGTCTTGATGATCACATCCCTGACGACCTCACCGGAGCCGCTTATCGCTTCCACGACCTCTCTGACCTCCGGTGGGGGAAGGATGAGGCCCTGTTCATCCGCATCTCTGGGCCCTATCACTTCCCGCTTCTCTCGGGCCTGCTCCAGTTTGAGCGCATGGAGTGCCTCCAAACGCTGCTGGTAGGTCAACTCGCCAACCACAGTTTCCATATTATTTTTCTTTCTCTCCTTCTGTCGAAGATTATTGGATTTAGGCAAACGATGGTCTCAGAAGAAATCGCTCCAATTGATACTCGGCACGGGGGAGATCAGGTCCTGGTAAGTGATGATGAGCATCAGCACGATGAGCAGGGCCATGCCGATGAGATGGACCATCCCCTCCTTTTCAGGGCTTATGCGCCGGCCGCGGATGGCCTCCACGATGACGAAGAAGATTCGCCCCCCATCCAGGCCGGGGATGGGCAACAGGTTAGCCATGCACAGGCCGGCGCTGACCGCAGCGGTGAGTTGCAACAGAGGGAACCACCATCCGATGGCTACCACCTGTTGAGCCGCATCGCTGGCCATCTGCGCCACTCCCACCGGCCCCACTGGCCGCACAGCTCCGGCTGGCATCAGCCCTCGCAGGACAAGCACCGGGATGGAAAGCGTGAGGACAATAATGGACAGTGTCTCCCGCAAGCCCAACCACAGCGCCTGCCACCAGGGATAGGTGCGGATATCCATTTTGGAAGCATAAGGTTGAATAACCACCCCAATCGGTCCCTGGCCCTCGGGCCATTCCTGTCGGGGCGCCATGGGGATGCTCAGCGATTCTTTGCCCCGCTGTACCTTCAGGCGAATCTCCTCCCCCAGGTGCTGGTGGATGTAGTCGGTGAGCTCTTGGGGGCCCTGGATGGGGTGCTCATCCACGGCGAGGATGAGGTCTCCCATTTGCAGGCCGGCTGCCTCGGCGGGCGAATCAGGAGCGGTATTGACAACCATTACTCTATGGAACTCCACAGGGACAGGGACCCCCAGCAGGAAGGTCGCAGAGAAGAGGCAAAAGGCCAATAGCAGATTCATGACCGCGCCAGCCCCCAGCACCACCAGCCGGGTGCGCTTGGACTTGCTGGCCAGGCTGCGGGGAATGTCAGGGTCCTCCTCGCCGGCCATGCGCACAAAGCCCCCGAAGGGAATCACGTTCAGGGTGTATTCTGTCTCCCCCCAGCGACCCAGGGTCAACAGCCGGGGCGGATACCCGATACCAAACTCCTCGACCTGGATGCCCGCCCGTTTGGCCGCCAGGAAGTGGCCCAACTCATGGATGAACACTAAAACACTCAGGACGACGATAAAAGCGACAACAGTCACAGGATATATTCTCCTTCCCTTCCAATCATAACTACCTTGATTATGCCACAAGCTGGCGAGGCTGTCAAAAACGTAGGAAGAAACGATTTGACAAATAGCGCGTCCGAGAGTATAATGTACTCCGTCTGAGGGGGAGAGCAAAGAGAGGAGCTCACTATACTCCGAAGACCTGCCATCATATCATGGGAGGAGGTGATGCTAATGGAACATAGTCATAGTACGAGTTGCGCCGTAGCATCACCTCGCTCGGCTGGGTAGCTACGGCGCACAGCAAGGGGCCTCTTCGTCGTGACATGGTGAAGAGGCCCTTTGCCTTGGAGTAACCCATGTCCAAAGCCCAAAGACAGACACCGCCAGGCAGAAGGCAGCCGGCCATCGCCATCACCCTGGGCGACCCGGCAGGGATAGGGCCAGAGGTGGTGCTGAAGGCCCTGGCCGACGAGGAGGTCCGCTCCCTCTGCCGCCCCCTGGTGGTAGGGGACCTGCGCGTGCTGGAAGCAGTGAAAGCCTTCGCCGGGGTGGACCCACCGCTGCAAGCGGTGAGCAGAATAAACGAGGCCCGCTTCACTCTACCAGCGGTTGAGGTGCTGGACCTAGGGAACTGCGATCCACCTCAGGTGATGTTGGGCCATATCTCACCCCTCGCGGGAAGGGCCGCGGTGGAGGCGGTGGAGCGGGCCACAGAGCTGGCACTGGCCGGAGAGGTGGACGCCATCGTCACGGCTCCGCTGAACAAGGCCGCCATGCAGGCCGCGGGGTACGATTACATCGGCCACACCGAGATCCTGGCCGAGCTATGCCATGCGCCGAGGGTGACGACCATGCTGGCCACGGGACCCTTGCGCGTGGTGCATGTCACCCGTCATGTGCCCCTGGCTGAGGTCGCCTCGCTCATCACCCAAGAGCGGGTGCTGGAGACTATCCGCCTGACCCATGAGGGGATGCAGGCCTGGGGGATGCAGCGGCCACGGATCGGCGTGGCGGCGCTGAACCCCCACGGTGGCGAGTCGGGCCTGCTGGGGCGGGAGGAGATCGAGGAGATCGGCCCCGCAGTGGAGAGGGCGCGGGCAGAGGGGGTCAAGGCTCAGGGGCCCATCCCCGCTGATTCCATTTTCTTCCGCACCATTCGGGGGGAGTTCGACGCAGTGGTGGCCATGTATCACGATCAGGGCCACATCCCCATCAAGACCCACGGCTTCGAGGCCAGCGTGACCGTCACGCTGGGCCTGCCCATCGTGCGCACCTCCGTGGACCACGGCACGGCCTTCGACATCGCCGGGCAGGGCGTGGCTGATCCGACGAGCATGAAAGAGGCGATCAGGCTGGCGGTGCGCCTTGCAGATTAGCATGTTGAGAAAGGCATGGCTGATGGCCCGGAGGTTCCTCCGGGCCATCAGTTGTTCAGGAGGTAGTGGAGTAGGTGCGCCTACTAGGCCAGGGCTCCAAACACGATAGCTCCTCCAATGCCGATCACGGAGAGGATAGCATACAGGATCAGCATCACCACCCAGCCGATGATGCAGGTGATGACGGCCTTACCCGTGTCGAAGTCCAACGCCTGCCGTATGGCCACGACCCCTGCCACCAGGGACCAGATCCAGCCGGCCAGGCTGAACAGCGCCCCGACGCAGGGGATGAAACTGAGGAGGCCCAGGACCTGCGGCCCGTAGGAATAGCCGAGGGCGCGCAGCATTTCCCCATAGTCGGCTGTGCCCTGGAAGAGCCGGGTGCCGATGAGATAGGTCAGCGCGGCCCAAATGAAGTACCCTATCACAGCGACGATGGGGGTGACGATTAGGGCCAGGAAGAAGGCGCCTACGCCGCCAGGCCCGATGATCGTTCCCAGAGCTCCACCAATGCCACCAGCGATGGCCGCGATGACCACCACGGCGATGGCCTGAGAGGTTAGCGTCTCGTCAGCCTCCACCTCCTCGTAGAGCTCCACCTCGAGCTTGGCCGCGCGGATCACGCGGTCAACAATCTTGTCCAGGATCCTGCTGGTATCAAGTTGCTGCATGAGTGTTTCCCCTTTCACTCCTTGTGTGATGGCCCCGACAAATTCTCGGGGCATCCAGGTGAATGGATCTTTGTCAGAATGCGGTGTTCATTCGAGGGTCACCACCTCCTCTCCTGGTAGACTTCTCCTTCACTTCGACAACGCAGCGAAGGCTCGCTTGCACTCCTCCAGCAGCCGGGAGCAATCCCATTGCCACAGTTCTTCGGAAAAGAGCTCGATGTCATAGAAGCCCTCATAACCCGTGCGCTCGATAGCCCGTAACATCTCCCCCAGAGGCATGACGCCAGTGCCCGGAAGCGCCCGGTCGGAGGGGGAACGGGGTGGCTCTCGCCAATCGCTCACGTGGACGCCGAAAATCTTGCCCGCCACAGCCTCGATCTGGGCCAGGAGGTCCTCCTCCTGCCAGAGGTGGTAGGTGTCGAGGAAGAGCCCCACCCGGGGGTGATCCACCCGCTCCAGGACCTCTCGCGTGTCGGCGATGGTGTGCAGGAAGGTGTAGCCGATGTACATGGGATGGATGGGCTCCAGGGCCAGGTTGACGCCCTGCTCATCGGCCATGGGGGCCAGTCGCCGCAGGGCCGCGACGACGATGTCCACGGCCTCCTCACGGCTACGAAAGAAACTTCCCACCTCGCCGGAGACGATGAGCAGGCAGTCGCAGCTCAGACGAGAGGTCAGCCGGAGGGCCTCAATGGTGTCCTGGATCTGCAACTCGGTCTGGGAGCGCGTCTTGCGGGGGAAGTAGCCGGCGTCCACCACATTGGCCACTGGCAGGCCCACCTCCTGGAGCAATTCGATCCCCTGCTGCTCTCCGAAGCGGTCCAGCTTATCCCGCCACAGGCCCATGCCATCCAGTCCCGCAGCAGCATAGCCACGTACATCCTGCTCGAAGGTCCAATCTTTAGTAGTGATCTCGCTCACTGACAGCTTGGGCATGGTTATTATCACCCTTTCAACGGGCAGGGAGCTGAGGCGCCACACAGTCCTGCAACGTGTACCTCAATCCAAGACGACTTGCACAACGAGCCATGATTTTCGCGCGCGATTAGTGCGATCGGCTCCAGAGAGTGGTTAGCGTCCCAATATCCCTGGCAGCATCCTCCTTTCAGGAAGTCGCTGACAGAGTCTGCGACTTGGGAGGCGCGGCGACTTACTAGTCGATCACTTGGACTCAGAAAGGGTCTGTTCCCTGCACAATCACGGTAGACCTGACCAGGATAACGTGTCTAACCTCATAATAGGTCGAATGTGCGTTCTTGTCAACTCCGCTTTCCCCTTTCAGTCTCCGACTCAGGAAGACAGGAAGAGGTGACCAGCATTATCCCAAGTGCAGGCCGTGCTGTCCGCAATCTGGAAGGCAGCCAGCAGCCCCATCCCTGCCAGGGACAGGATGAATACTAGCAGCGATGAGATGCGCGAACTATGAAAACCCCAACCCCCGCTCCTTCAAGCTCACGTATCGCTGGTGCCTGATCACCAGGTGATCAAGCACCTCGATATCGGATTTCAAGATTTGGGTTCTGAGCAGATCGTAAGTGCGGAAATTCTGATCTGCCTCACCCAGGTACTGGGAAAGATACACAATACATAGAAGGTAGCGTAGCTTTAAGGAGATTGTATATAGCTTCTGAGAAAAGGCAAGCCGAGTCCTATAGACACTGCCTGTACAACGAGGTCGTGAGCTATTCTCACCTGAGAAGGAAATCGAAAGCGAAATCCGCGATAAAGCCTTGCCTAATGTTCTTTCGTTGTATAAGTTGCGCAAAAGCCAGCGGGAGCGCCTGCTGGCGATGGCCCGGGCTGCACTGGATGGGACAGCCATCTGGTTGGAGAATCCTGTTTGTGCACTGGCCTTACCGCTTTCGAACTTA
>CAYRNM010000011.1:25039-27650 GCA_964425465.1 uncultured Anaerolineae bacterium
AGCCATCTGGTTGGAGAATCCTGTTTGTGCACTGGCCTTACCGCTTTCGAACTTAGGCTCACAAGGATGACCCATTGCAGATGACCAAGTACTGGAATGAAGTTGACACCACCACCTGACCAGAGGTGTTTATACGTTTTGTGCTTGCTACTGTCAAGCGCTTGCGTTGCAGGCCAGCTTGGGGTAAAATGGCTGTGCTGGGTTCCTGATAGCTTGCTCTCGAAATTAGGAAGGGAGAGATGACGCAGGCTAACATTTCAGGTGTGGAGTTCACACTGGATGGTAAGTTCACCTATCCAGGCCGCGTGGCGAAATGGGGCCTCCTGGGGATACTTTGACCAGGGCCTTGGTGGACCAGCCGTGTGGGGAGGCGATGCTTACGTGGACTATCGGTCGCGCACACGGGAGATCCAGTGCGAAGAGTTCAGCGGCTTTCAGACGCCACCGGTCAACTGGATCATCAACACCGATCTTAAGCGAGCCTTCTTCACCCGGGTGGCGGAGATCACTGGTGGTCACGGCTCAAAGTAACCGACTTTACACAGGCCGTTTCTGTGTTTTGACATCAGCTTGCATAAGGAGGTCAGCATGACAGTTCGCGTCGGCTTCATCGGCACAGGAAACATCGCTCACTTCCACCTTCAGAGGCTGCAACAGATCGAAGAGGCGGAGATTGTCGCTCTCTGTGACCTCGATCTGGAGCGGGTCGAGGCTGCTCAGAAGGAATTCGGCGGCGCAGTTTACACCAACTACTACGAAATGCTAGAGCGGGAGCGGCTGGACGCAGTCTACATTTGCATTCCTCCCTACGCTCACCTGGATCAGGAGTTGGAGGCTGTGAAACGGGGCATCCACCTCTATGTGGAGAAGCCCATCACCTTAGATGTGGAACTGGGCAAACAGATCGAGCAGACCATCCGGCGGCAGGGCGTGATCGCTGCCTGCGGCTACCACTGGCGCTATTTCGATACCGTGGAGCGGCTCAGAGCACTGGTGGATCAGGAGCCCATCGGCCTGGCCGTGGGGCACTGTTTTGGAGGGGTCCCCCAGGCCCCCTGGTGGAGGAATCGCTATCAGTCGGGAGGCCAACTCGTGGAGCAGACCACTCACATTGTGGACCTGGCCCGCTATCTCCTGGGCGATGTGGCCGAGGTTGGGGCATACGGTTTTCGAGGACTCATCCGTGACATCCCCGGCTACAATGTGGAGGATGCCTCCGTGGCGATCCTCAAGTTCCAGAGCGGCGCCATCGGCACCATTACCTCCTCTTGTCTGCTCACCGGCGGTGAGGGCACGGCGGGGCTGACCCTCCTGGGGCGCGATCTGCGCGTGGACTGCACATCTGGGCAATTGCGCATCCAGCGGTCACGCCAGGTTCAGGAGTTCACTCCTCAGAGGGACCCCCATCTCCGGGCCAGCCAGGCTTTTGTGGAGGCGGTGGCTACAGGCGATCCCACTGGCATCCGATCCACCTATGCCGATGGATTGAAGACGGTGCAGGTCACCTTGGCGGCCAACCATGCCATGCAGACGGGGCAGATCGTCCGGCTCTGACAGACCAAGATTAGGAGAGGGTAATGAGTAAGGTCATGAAGCACTACAGGGTAGCAGGGGGAGCGATCCCAGAGGTGATGTGGGCCTGGCCCCTCTACGGGGCAGGGCTGGACAACCTGGGGCGGAACCACCAGCCTGTGCGGTTGCCAGTGCCAGTGCCAGGCCCCTATCAGTTGCTGGCCCGTATTGACGCGGTGGGCCTCTGCTTCTCCGATGTGAAGCTCATCCGGGCAGGGGGGGCCCACCCCCGCCTCTACGGGCGCGACCTGGCGGCCGATCCCACCATCCCCGGCCATGAGGTCTCGCTGATCATCATGGAAGTGGGCAAGCGGCTTCGCCATCGCTTTCGCATCGGCCAGCGCTTCGTCGTCCAAGCCGATGTCTACTACCACGGCGTGAACCTGGCCTACGGCTACATGCTGCGCGGCGGCCTGGCCCAATACTCGCTCCTCGGTGAGGAGGTCCTGAATGGCGATGCGGGCTGCTACCTGATTCCCATCCAGGCCGACATAGGCTACGCTGAGGCCGCGCTGACCGAGCCCTGGGCCTGTATCGAGGCCTCCTATCGCATTCACTACCGTCCGGGATTAAAAGAGAGGGGCACGGCGCTCTTTCTGGGCCCTGGCGAGGGGATCGAGTACTGTTTGAGTAGCGATATGCGCCCGGCGACCGCGCTCCTCTCTCAGGTGCCTCAGGCCCTTGAAACTTCCCTGCGCAGACGATGGGAGGGTGAAGGCACAGCCTTTGTGGTGGTGGAGGATCAGGACGTCGCAGTGGCGGGCCGGCGCGAGACGCAGGGGAACGGCCTGGACGACATCATCCTTCTGGGACCCACCTCCCCCTCCCATATTCAGGCTTTAATCGGCTGTCTGGCCTCAGGAGGGGTGCTCAACCTGGTGTCAGACCCAGCGAGAGTAGGCCGTGTGGGCCTGGATGTGGGCCGCATTCACTATGATGACATCAAGGTGGTGGGCTGCCAGGGACCGGACATCGCGGAAGGGTACAGGGCCAATATCCGCGCTGAGCTGCGGCCTGGAGGACGGGCCTGGTTCCTGGG
>CAYRNM010000012.1:0-10837 GCA_964425465.1 uncultured Anaerolineae bacterium
CTCATAGGTTGGGGGGCTGCCCAAGGACCTCCTGAAAACCCACACGTTGCCCCTTCCGGAGACACGACTAAGCGCTACCAGGCTCTGCGCGCCAACAACTCCCTGGATCTGATGGTGGACGAAGCAAGTGTGCCTTACCTCTTGACGGCCGAGGTGGAAGACGGCGTTTGCACGGACAACTTCGAGATATACGTCAATAGCGAGGGCCCGCTTTACCGGTACGAGGGCGTTAATGCTGGCACAACGAGTGTGACCGTAGTAGTCCACCGGGTTGAGGTACCTGCGGAGTATATCGCGCAGCCTAGGGTGACTGTAACTTTTCGTAACACCAGCACCGATGACTGTGGCTTGGCGGCGGTTTACAACATGGCCCTCACCAACATCATTAGGGAACTCACATTTTCCATCTCCGGACACATACGCGATGGTGGCGGCAATCCCATCCCCGGCGTCGTCGTCTCGGCCGGGGCGGGCGGCTCCGCCACCACAGATGCCAGCGGCGCCTACACCATCGCCGGGCTCGTCACTGGCACCTACACACTCACGCCCACTAAGAGCGACTGGATGTTCACCCCACCCACGCGCACAGTCAGCGTGCCGCCCGGCGCTATCGGACAGGATTTCACGGGCAAACGGATAAGAACAGAGTGGCATATCGAGACCGTGGACAGCGAAGGGGATGTTGGCGGGTATACCTCCCTGGCCCTGGATGGAGACGGGTATCCCAATATCAGCTACTATGACTCCTGCAACTACGATCTGAAGTACGCCTATCAGGACGCCTCTGGCTGGCACATCGAGACCGTGGACAGTGAAGGAGGTGTTGGTACGCACACCTCTCTGGCCCTGGATGGAGACAGGTATCCCCACATCAGCTACTGGGACTGGGCTAACTACGATCTAAAGTACGCTTATCAGGACGCCTCTGGCTGGCATATTGAGACCGTGGAGAGCAAAGAGTTCGGTGGAGGATATACCTCTCTGGCTCTGGATGGAGACGGGTATCCCCACATCAGCTACTACGACTTCACCAACTACGATCTAAAGTACGTCTACCAGGATGTCTTAGGCTGGCACTTTGAGACCGTGGACAGTGAAAGGTACGTCGGCTCGTGCGCAATATCCCTGGCCCTGGATAAATATGAATATCCGTATATCAGCTACTGCGACTGGAACTATGACGACCTATGGTATGCCTATCAGGACACTTCTGGCTGGCATGTCAAGATTGTGGACAGCGAAGGGGGCTGTGACACCTCGCTGGCACTGGACTCAGTCGGGTATCCCCACATCAGTTACTTTGGCAATGGCGACCTGAAATACGCCCGCTGGGATGGGTCGGCCTGGCATATCGAGACTGTGGACAGCAACTGGGGCTTAGATACTTCTCTGGCGTTGGATGCAGCAGGCTATCCGCACATCAGCTACTTGGACGGGGCTAACTACGATCTAAAGTACGCCTATCAAGACGCTTCTGGCTGGCACGTTGAGACCGTGGACAGTGAGGGGGATGTTGGCGAGTACACCTCCCTGGCCCTGGATGGAAATGGGTATCCACATATCAGCTACTATGACCACACCAATGGCGACCTAAAATACGCCCGGTTTACAGGGGCGGAGCCCACATACTCGATCACTGGCCACATACGCGATGGTGACGGTAACCCCATTCCCGGTGCGGTTGTCTCAGCCGGGGTGGGCCATTCCGCCACCACTGACGCCAGCGGTGCCTACACCATCACCGGCCTCTCGGCGGGCACCTACATCCTCACGCCGAACAAGGCCGGTTGCCTGTTCACGCCAGCGACGCGCACGGTCACCGTGCCGCCGGATGCCTCAGGCCAGGACTTTGTCGTGCAGTGCGAATTTGACATCTCGGGGCGGGTGCTGGACGGCAGTGACAATCCCATCGCTGACGTGACCATCTCGGCCGGAGCAATCTATTCCGCCACTACAGACGCCGGCGGTGCCTACACCATTACCGGTCTCACCGCCGGCACCTACACGCTCACGCCCAGCAAAAGCGGGTATGTATTCTCGCCATCCAGGCGCACGGTCCGCGTGCCGCCAGATGCCACGAGGCAGGATTTCACAGGGGTTCGCACCATTGTGAGCGAAGCTCGTGTGGACATCGGAATGCCCTACCCCGATTGCAGTCTAGATGCACAACCCAGGCCCTGCTGGAGAGGCTGCCCATCGGATTACGTCGGTTGCAGCGGGCCATATCACGGCTTTTACCTGGGCGTCTGCACCGACCTGGCGATGGATGCCTACAACGCCGGTGTACCTTTCAATCTGCAAGACGCTCTCTATCAGGACCATTGCGCTCACCCGGGTCGCTATTGCTGGGGGTCAGCCCGGAACGCTGAGGACATGCGACGCTATTTCAGTTACAACCAACAACTGCTCCCCCACAGCCAGACATACCAACCCGGTGATATTGCCTTTTTCAAGTGGAAGGACGGTCGCAACCATGTGGGCATTATCTCGGAGGTGGATGCAGATGGCCGCCCGCTCAAAATGGTGCACGCCTCAGGTGTCTGCCTGGTCAATCCCAGCGGACGGGCTTTTGAGGAGGCCTGGAGCAGTTACTACGATCAGTACATCCAGGGGCATGGGCGGTTGACTGGGACAGGGGCTTTGGCTATGGCTGCCGACGAAACGCTTCAAATTCTGCGCATCACAATCAATTCACCCTCCGTGGCGCTGCGCTTGCTGGATGCCAACGGCAAATCAACATCGAGTTCCTACATTGAGAGTTTGGTTGCTCTGAACAATGATGCCGCTATCCCCTACATCCCCGGGGGCACTTATGCCGACCTGGACACAGAAAAGGTCATCACCGTCACCCAGCCCCTCTTCAACACGAGCCAATACTTCGTCGAATTGACGGGGCAGACAGCCGTGACCTATACCCTTCGCATCGAGACCTGGCAGGATTCCTCCCTGACCGACTCGGAAGTTTTCACCCAGGCCATCACGCCTGGGGAGACGCAGGGTAGCCAGATAATCCTGAGTGCGCCAGGCGGCACCATCGGCTTCAATGCCACGTCACCGGCTCCCTCTCCAACGGTCGAAATCTCCGATGCCGTAGAGTTATCCGGGTTGGTCGGCACCTCCGCCCAGGTGACTTTCACCGTTGCTGAAGCAGGCGGGCAGCAATCGCTCCAGAATGTGGTTGTTTCCGCTACTGACCTGACGGATCAGTTGGGTGGGGCAGTAGCGGGCACTCAATTCGTTATCACGCCCGACAGCTTCACCGTGACCGCTGGCAGCAGTCAGGAGGTGAGTGTCCAGATTAGTCTGACGGACGTGGCGCCAGGTGTATACTGGGGTGGGCTTGTCCTTACATCCGACAACGGCGGCACACATGGGCTGTGCCTGACACTGGAGGTTCAGTTCCACAACCTGTACCTTCCGCTCATCTTGCACAACTACCCTATCAAGTGTGTCTACCTGCCGGTGATATCGAAGAGCTACTGATCCTATGCGGTGAAAAAGCACGATCAACCCAGGCAGACTTGACAAATCCGGAGCGGTTTACCGGCACCGGTAGGCCTCCCGACGATGCATGACCATCAGGATGACCACCAGCCGCTGATCATCATCCACATCATAGATGATGCGGTAGTCTCCGACCCGAATCCGCCACGCCCCCCGCATCTCCCCCATCATCTTCCGGGCCCCCCAGGGCGGGGATCCTCCCTCAGCCTCCGGATGGCTTGGATTACTCGTTCTCTCATTCCAACGGGGAGATCGGCGATCTCCTGCTCCACTCGACGGGAGGCTGTCTCAATCCGATACACCCTGTCTCTCCAGCTCAGCAACGAAGGCCTCGAAGTCCCGGCCCTCACCCCGGGCGTGAGCCTCTTGCTCCTCCAGGAGCCTGCGCCCCAGCGCGCTGTCCAGCTCGTCCTCCCGATCCTCCAAAAGGTCCATCATGGCATTGTAGCGGTCAATGGAGAGCAGAACAGCCTCAGCTTTGCTGTAGCGGGTGATGAAGACAGGTTCTCCCGTTTCCGAAAGTTTATTCAACACTGAAGCCATCTTATCCCGCACCTCGGTGGTGGGTAGAATAGTGATAGCCATTATACGTCACCTCCTCTGTACAAAAGATCATACATTACTTTGGCTATTTGTCAAACTAAGGCTGCATCCAGTTTCCAAGAATGACTATCTTCTCCATCATCCTCGCCGCTGGCGCAGGAACGCGCATGGGCTCCGCCGAGCTCCATAAAGTGTGCTTCGAGATTGACGGCCAGCCAGCCATCCAGCGGCTGCTGGCCACCTGCTCCGCCTGCGGCGTCGGCCCCCACATCGTCGTGGTGGGGGATAAGGCAGAGCAGGTGATGGCCGCCGTGGCCCGCACGGGCGAGCCCGCTATCTTCGCCTACCAACTTGAGCAACGGGGCACAGGCCACGCAGCCAAACAGGGAGCAAAGGTGCTGCAGGAGCTGAGATATGAGGGGCCGGTACTGGTGGTGCCCGGCGACAAAGTCATCCACCCCAGCGCCCTGCGCAAGCTGATCGCCCATTTTCGTTCCACGGGGCCCGACTTGGCCTTCTTGGTGGGATCGCACCAGGACTTCCCCACCGCCGGGCGGATCGTGTGCGACGAGGCGGGACAGGTACTGGCCGACATCGAGCAGGCGGACCTGAGACGCAAGCGGGTGCTGGCTCGGCTTCGCGAAGTGGCCCGCCGTGGGGTCTCGGATTGGGCAGCCCAGGCCCTTCAGACCATGCGGGAGTCCTTCCCTGACGAGGCTAAGGCCACCCGCGCCTTCGGCCCTCTGTGGGAGCTGGTCCAGCGGGCGATAGAGTATCCAGCGGTCGTACCCCACAAACTGGCAGCCCTCATCACGGAGGAGGAGACGCGCTTTCAGTTGGGCAGGGTGCAGCTCACACCCGAGGAGGTGGAGCAGAGGGCCCGGCAGCGCAATGTCTCGGTGTACCTCTTCCAGGCCCCGGCCCTCACCTGGGCTCTGGATCGGATCTACGATGACAACGCCCAGCGGGAGGAGTACCTGACCGACTGCATTACCCTGCTCGCCCAGGGCACACCCGACCGCCACTTCCGCCTGGAGGCGGTCCCCCTCGACGAGCCCCATCAGGTGATGGGCTTCAACAACCCGGCAGAACTGCTGACCATTCAGGACCACTTCCGCCGGCAGCAGGAACATCGCGCTATTCGTGAGCTTCAGCAGAAGCCCGCCCTGCGCCCCATCCGCGAGTGGCTGACTGCCTTCGAGGAAGCCAAAAGGGGACAGGGGACACTCTGGGCGACCCTGCGAGCTATCTATGGTGAAGATCGGACGCTTCTCGCCGAGCGGATCGGAGCTTACCGGCAAGTGCTGCTGTGCGCTCAGAACCATCTGGGGCCCGAAGCGTCGGTGCTCATCTCCCGCTCCCCCGGCCGGATCAACATCATGGGCCGACATGTGGACCACCAGGGAGGGCGGTGCAACCTGATGGCTATTGACCGCGAGATCCTGGCTGTGGCCCGCCCACGGGAGGATAACCGGGTGCGGCTGTTCAATGCGGACGAAGAGACCTTTGGACCCCGCGAGTTCTGCCTCGGCGAGGTGGTGGCCCAGCTTACGTGGGACGACTGGATATCGCTGGTGAACAGCGACACCGTGCGTCGGATGATCGCTGAGGCCGCCGGCGACTGGAGCCTCTACGTGCAGGCGGCCCTGCTGCGCCTGCAGAAACAGTTCCCCGAGGCCCAGTTGCGGGGGATGGACATGGTGGTCAGTGGCAACGTCCCCATCGGCGCCGGGCTCAGTTCCTCCTCGGCGCTGGTGGTGGCCACGGCCGAGGCGGCGGTGGCCATCAACGGGCTGGAGGTACAACCTCGCCAGTTCGTGGACCTGTGCGGGGAGGGGGAGTGGTTCGTGGGCACAAGGGGCGGGAGCGCCGACCACGCAGCCATGAAGTTCGCCCAAAGGGGGGCGGTCATTCACGTCCGATTCTTCCCCTTCGGCCTGGAGGAGACAGTGGGCTTTCCCCCATTTTATCGAATGGTGATCTGCAATTCCGGGCTGGAGGCCCAGAAGGCGGCCGGGGCGCGCGACGCATTCAACCACCGGGTGGCCTGCTACCATTTGGGAGTGAATCTGGTGCGGAGCTGGTTCCCTCAGTACGCACCCCTCATCGAACACCTGCGGGACATCCATCCTCAACGGCTGGGCATCCCCCTGGCCTGGATCTACCAGCTTCTGCTGCGGTTGCCCGAAGATGCCAGCCGTCGGGAGCTGACCGACCGGCTCGCACCGGAGGAGGTGGAGCCGCTCTTCGCCACCCACGTCCCACCGCCGGAGGGGTATCCCATCCGGGGGGTGGTGCTCTACGGCCTGGCCGAGTGCGAGCGCAGCCGCCTCTGCCTCGATCTCCTCAAGGCAGAGGACATGGTCGGATTCGGCCAACTGATGAACATCTCCCACGACGGCGACCGGGTGGTGCGCTACGACGAGGAGTGGCGGCCCCAGCCCTACAGAGCGCTTATCTCGGAGGGCTACCTGCTGGCACGCATCGAGGACCTGGAGAGCGGCGACCCCGAGCGGGTGATGCGGGCCCAGTTCCACCTGCAGCCCGGCTCCTATCGCTGTAGCACGTCGGAGTTGGACCTGATGGCCGACATCGCCCAGCGGACCGAGGGGGTGATGGGGGCTCAGTTGGCGGGAGCTGGCCTGGGAGGGTGTATCATGGCCCTGGCCCGAGAGGAGGCGGCAGAGCGGCTCATCGATCGGCTCACAGGGCTGTATTATCAGCCTCGGGGTCTGGAGCCGCAAGTCTCGGTCTGTACCTCCATCGCCGGCAGCGGGGTCTTGGGCCTGAACTCTTGATATGAGCTCCTCTTCACCACAGAGGCACAGAGCACACGGAGTTCTTTATTTCAGAGTATGGGGGAAATGCCATGTTCTACGAAAAGGATTTGAC
Source organism: uncultured Anaerolineae bacterium (assembly GCA_964425465.1). Lineage (GTDB taxonomy): Bacteria > Chloroflexota > Anaerolineae > JAYEMR01 > JAYEMR01 > JAYEMR01. The sequence goes on from CAYRNM010000012.1 coordinate 6,940, forward strand.
TGGCCAGATCATCGGGGCAGCGATTGAGGTGCACCGTGAATTGGGTCCTGGCCTGCTGGAATCTGCTTATCAGGCTTGTCTGGCCCGGGAATTCTCACTCCGGAATCTACCCTTCGAGCAGGAGAAACCCTTGCCCGTTGAGTACAAAGGGGTGCGGATAGATTGCGGCTATCGGCTCGATTTCATCGTGGCTGGCAAGGTGGTCGTTGAACTGAAGGCAGCGGATGTCATCCGTCCAGTTCACGAGGCCCAGTTGTTGACCTACCTTAAGCTCACCGGCTGTCAAGTTGGGCTGCTCATCAATTTCAATGTCCCAGTGCTCAAAGACGGCATCAGGCGCAGAGTCCTGTAGGAACCGACCTGGGGGTCTCCTGGGCATCGCTGAGTCAAATAAGGAGGGACTCCGTGTTCTCTGTGTCTCAGTGGTTTGCTTTTCAGAGTGGCACCGGAAGGGAATGATGATCCTGTGGCGTGAGGAGAGGGAAGCGTGGGAGGCAGAGCATCTGGCCCCTTACGCCATGTGCAGCCGCAACAGCCAGGGGCGAGAGTACCCCGAGGAGGAACACCCCTATCGCACCGCCTTTCAGCGGGATCGGGATCGCATACTGCACACCACCGCCTTTCGACGGCTGGAGTACAAGACCCAGGTTTTCGTGGTCTACGAGGGGGATTACTACCGTACCCGGCTGACCCACACCCTGGAGGTGGCCCAGATCGGGCGCACCATCGCCCGCGCGCTGAGGGCCAACGAGGACCTGGTAGAGGCTATCGCCCTGGCCCATGACCTGGGCCACACCCCCTTCGGCCACGCCGGCGAGGAGGCGCTCCACGAGCTCATGGCCGACCACGGCGGCTTCGACCACAACCAGCAGTCCCTGCGTATCGTGGAGGTGCTGGAGCAGCGATATCCCGATTTTCCGGGCCTCAACCTCACCTGGGAGGTGCGGGAGGGGATTCTCAAGCATGAGACCGAGTACGACCGAGGGCCTGCCACCCGCTACGAGCCGGAACTACGTGCTACACTGGAGGGGCAGATTGTGAGCGCCGCCGATGAGCTGGCCTACAACACCCATGACCTGGACGATGGCCTGCGGGCGGGGATCTTGGACCCCTTGGCCGTGGCCGAGCTTCCTATCTGGCAGGAGGTCCTGAGGCAAGTTGGCCTGCCTCCGGATAAGCCCCTCAGTGACATAGCCCGCCATCGGGCTATTCGTACCCTCATCGGCCTGGAGGTGACAGCGCTTTTGGAGGAGACGGAAAAGCGACTGCGGGCGATCAACGCCCGCTCGGTTGAGGATATCCGTAGCCTGTCGGAGAACATCGTCGGCTTCTCAGCCGAGATAGAGGAATATAACCGGGCGCTGAAGGATTTTCTACTCCAGAACCTCTATCGTCACTACCGGGTCATGCGCATGGCGGCCAAGGCCTCGCGCTTCATTCAGGAGCTTTTCACCGCCTACGTAGCTCAGTCCATCCAGCTCCCCACCGAGGTCCAGGCCCGCATCCCCACAGGGGGCCTCTATCGGGTGGTATGCGATTATATCGCCGGTATGACGGACCGCTATGCCCTCGACGAATACCGGAAGCTCTTTCGGCCCTATGAGCGGGTATAGGAGAAACAAGGCAGAAGGGAGAACGCAGAAGTTAGAACTCTTCCTTCTGCATTCCGCCTTCTGACTTCTCCGTGGGGAGATACTTGATCCTCACATCCAGGTCCACCACCACCCGCTGGAACACCCCCTCCGCTGGCTCCTGATCCACATACTCTACATCCGTGACCGTGGCCAACATGTGCAGATTGTTGGTCTCAACCGAGACCTGAGTGCCAGGTTCAGCCGGAATGAGCCCCCCACGAGTCACTAACTCCTGTTGCAGCGCGGCATTTTCGTGGGCGTAGCGGCTCATCAACATCCGGGTCTCGGTGCAATGATCGAGGGAATCAAAGAGCACCATCTCCAGAGCAGTCACCTGCCGTGGCGTCTCCCGGCCCAGGACACAGCCAATACTCAGCCCACATTCACCCAGGAACTGGCCATCGGGAGCCTCAATAGGGAAGTAGTCGGCGTAGTCGTCCCGATCTCGGGCGTAGACGCTGACGAAGCGGCCAGGGATCAGTGGGGGGGCTTCTGCGGCCTGCGCTCGCTGGACTCGCTGTGCCCATTTCGCGGCGGACTCCCAGGGGCGGGTGGAGATGGCGACGATGACCAGCACAGCCACCGCCAGCGCGACTCCTGCGGTGACGAAAACGGCCACCAGTCTGCTCCTGAGGGGAGGGACAGCAGGGGAAGTCCTGAGCCCCGGTGGTGCGATCGCCTCACTCCTGGGAAGCCCCAGCGTCAAGGCCAGGTCTGCTAATTGTCGGCGGGCCTCCGAATCGGGCGCCTGATCCTGCATGGTGGTCAGGAGATCGGCCAATGTCTCCTCGTCCCAGCCGGCCAGGGCTTCTTTGGCCTGCTTCGCATCTCTGGCCTGAGCGTAGCCTTTCGCCACCAGGTCAACATACCTTTCCTGGTGCTCTGCACGGAGATCCCAGGGATCGGCGTCGGTCCAGCTCACGGGCCAGATCCACCAGCCGATGGCCAGCCAGCCCAGGAGCAGACCAGCCAGGAAAGCCAGTCCCATAGCTGGGATGGGGAAAGCCCTGATCTTATCCACAATCTTCTCTATTGGATCCATCGGAGTCACCTCGCCCTTTCAATTGTACCCCCGCTGGTAGGGGCAACCCTCGCGGTTGCCCATCTGAGGGGCGACCGCAAGGGGCGCCCCCACTATCCCGCCAGCCCCTTGGAGGCTGTAGTGAGGATCTCTATCCCCTGCTCCCGCACGACGACCAGGTCCTCGATGCGCACCCCACCCCACCCCTCGATGTAGATCCCTGGCTCCACAGTGACCACCATCTCCGCTTGTAGCGCATCCTCAGAGGTCTTGCCAGCCCGCGGCCTCTCATGTATTGCCAATCCCACGCCGTGACCCAGGCCGTGGCCGAAATGCTCCCCGTGTCCAGCCGCTTCAATGAGGTCCCGGGCGATGGCATCCACGGTGCGGCCCTTCAGTCCGGCGCGCATCGCGTGCTCGGCGGCCTCCTGCGCCTCCAGGACGATGGCGTGGATGCGGCGGAGCATCTCATCCGGCTCACCCAGGCAGATGGTGCGGGTGAGATCGGAGCAGTAGCCATCCACCCGCGCTCCCAGGTCCAGCACAATGGGCTCCCCCTCTCGGATTTGCCGATCGCCGGGCTCGGCGTGGCACATCGCCCCGTTGGGACCAGAGCCGATGATGAGGTCAAAAGCGAGGCCATCCGCGCCGTGGGTGCGCATGAAGACTTCTATCTCCCAGGCTACTTCTTTCTCTGTCACGCCGGGCCTCAGCCATTGGAGTATGTGGGCGAAGGCAGCATCGCTCAGCTCCACCGCCCGTCGGATGAGCCCCAACTCCCTCTCGTCCTTGATGGCACGGAGCTCCTCCACTATCCCTTTGGTGGGCACCAATTCGAAGCCCTCGGCTACCTCGGCCCACCGCTGGTGTTGATCCATGGTGACGTGGGTGCTCTCAAAGCCCACCCGCTGGGCTCCCATCTCAACCACCAGCTCGGCCAGGCGAGGGGGGAATTTGTCCTCGATTTTGGCCAGGGTAAAGTCGGGCGCCTGGCGCTGGGCCTGCTCGTAGTAGCGAAAGTCAGTGGCCAAGTACGCGGCCTCAGCGGAGATAATGAGCGCCCCATCGGAGCCGGTGAAACCCGACAGGTATCGTCGGTTCTCCGGTTGGGTGATGACGATGGCATCCAGTTCCTGTTCGGCGAACTTGTGGCGAAGTTGGGTAAGTCGCATAGAAGGCTCCTTTGTCTGTTACAGCCTGATCAGCGCCTCAACGATGGTCATACACGCACGGTCTCCAGGAG
>CAYRNM010000012.1:10937-16285 GCA_964425465.1 uncultured Anaerolineae bacterium
CTCCAGGAGGTATTGCCACTCAAACCAATGAGCATCATCCCCCAGCTCTCCAGCATTGAACTGAGCAGCAAACATTTGAGAGCTCATGCCATATCGCTGCTCAAAGGCCGAAAGCCTGTCCCGATACTTCGATAGGCTGAACTCCAGAGCTTGCTTTTTCAACTGCAAACTGGATTTCACAAGAGGAACCATTTCGCGTGGGATGGTCAACGTATCTAGCTTGTTCATCTCGACACCCTTTACTCGCTGCCTCATTGACTCGTTACTCCTGTTTCCTCCACCTCCCGCAGCGGGAACTGGGCCTCGCAGACTGTACACTGCACGCTGTCCCGACCCGAAAGGGTGAGCAAGCCCTTGCACTCGGGGCAGGGTGTGGAAATGGGACGCTTCCAAGAGGCGAAGTTGCACTCTGGATAATTGGCACAGCCATAGAAGGTGCGGCCCTTTCGCGTCCGCCGTTCCACCAAATCACCGCCACACTGGGGGCAGTCCACGCCGATCTTCTCCAGGCAGGATTTGTGGAAGCGGCACTGGGGATAGTTGCTGCAGCCGATGAACTTGCCGTAACGGCCCCATTTGAAGAGCAGGGGCACGCCACACTGGGGACACATCTCTCCCGTGGGCTGATCTGATATCTCCACCTGGGCCATATTCGCCTCGGCCCGGGCTAGCGTTTGGGAGAAGGTCCCCCAGAACTCCCGCAGCACAGGCACCCACTCCCGCTCGCCAGCAGCGATGCGGTCCAAGTCCTCCTCCATCTGGGCCGTGAAGCCCATATCCATGACCCGCGGAAAGTGCTCCACCAGCAGGTCGCAGACTATAATGCCCAGCTCAGTGGACCGCAGTCGGTTGTCTACGCGCTCCACATACCCCCGGCTCTGGATGGTGCTGACGATGGGGGCATAGGTGGAAGGCCGGCCGATGCCATTTTCCTCCAGGGCACGGATCAGGGTGGCCTCGCTGTAGCGGGGCGGCGGCTGGGTGAAGTGCTGCTCCGGGATGAGCTCGATGAGCTCCACCTCCTCCCCCTCCACCAGCGGCGGCAGGATGCTCTCCTGCTCTCCCAACTCTTTGTCGCCTATGAACAGCACCAGCCAGCCGGGAAATTTGATGATGGAGCCGGTGGCGCGGAAAAGGTAGGGCTTCTCGCCCACCGGTGGCCCAGCCAGCACATCAATGGAGGTAGTGTCCATTACCGCTGGCGACATCTGGCTGGCCACAAATCGCCGCCAGATGAGGCTGTAGAGCTGATGCTGATCGCGGGTGAGATAGGGCTTCACCTGGGCTGGGGTGCGCCACACGGAGGTGGGGCGGATCGCCTCGTGGGCCTCCTGAGCGCCCTTGGCCTTGGTCTTGTAGTACGGTGGCTTGGGGGGCAGGAAGTCCTCACCGTGCGTGCGCCGAATATAGTCCCGGGCTTCCTGCTGGGCGGACTCGGCCACGTTGGTGGAGTCGGTGCGCATGTAGGTGATGAGGCCCACCCGCTCTCCCCCGCCCAGGTCAATCCCCTCGTACAGTTGTTGGGCGAGGCGCATGGTGCGGCGGGTGTTGAAGTGCAGCCGACTGGAGGCCTCGCGCTGCAGGGTGCTGGTGATGAAGGGCGGCTGGGGATAACGACGCCGCTCCCGCTTCTGCACCTGAGCCACCACATAGGCTGCTCTTTTGAGCTCCTCAACGATCCTCTGCGTGTCCGCCTCATTCTTGAGGTCCACCTTCTGGCCGTGGATGCGGTGCAGCTTGGCCCGGAATTTGCGTTCCTCAAGGGGCACTTGGCCGTCGCGCTTGGCCAGGTCCGCCTCAATCGTCCAGTACTCCACGGGCACGAAGGCCTCGATCTCCCGCTCGCGCTCCACTACCAGTCGCAGCGCGACCGATTGCACCCGTCCTGCCGACAGCCCGCCCTTCACCCTTTTCCACAGCAGGGGGGTGATGGAGTAGCCCACCAGCCGGTCGAGGATGCGACGGGCCTGCTGGGCGTTGACCAGTTGCATGTCAATGTCGCGGGGATGGGAGAAGGCTTCATCAATGGCGGACTGGGTGATCTCATGAAAGACCACTCGGCGGGCCCGCTGCTTAGCGATGCTGGCCGCAGCCATCAGGTGCCAGGCGATGGCCTCCCCTTCCCGATCTGGATCGGTAGCCAAGTAGACCTCAGATGCCTGGGCCACCGCTGCTTTCAGCTCCTTCACCACCTCTTTCTTCTCGTTAGGCACCCGATAGGTGGGCTTGAAGCCATCCTCAATATCCACTGAGAGCCTGGAGCGTAGCAGGTCGCGCACGTGGCCGATGGAAGCCTTGACTTCGTAGTCCCGGCCCAGGAAGCGGCCCACAGTGCGGGCTTTGGCCGGTGACTCAACGATGACCAGTTGCCCATCGCGTTGGGGGGGATCGGGCCGGGGCAGCCCTTTGTGGGCCTCCGTCTTTCCCATGCGGAACATCTTCGTCCCGCAGACGGGGCACACGCCCTGCATCGCCGGCTGACCAGTCTTAGTGAAAGTTGGCTCCGGATTTTGGATTTCCCGTTTGGTTTTACATTTCACACAGTAGGCTTGCATTGGTCTGGCTGTTCCCCTCTTCAATGGCCTCCAATTCCCAGGCGTGCTGCTGCATCGAGAACCGTCAACCCCACCAACTTGTCATCTCGGTAGCGGTACAAGATTCCCTCCTCGCTCAGTTCGCTATCCGTTGCCTGCTGAGGCCGTTCCAGGCTGATGTAAAGCACATCGGCTTCGTCGTCGTAGTCAATCCATAGCCGTCTGGCATCCAAACTGATCACAGGTACTCCTCTTTGTTGCTGATCCGCAGCTTGGCTACCAAGTCCTTCACATCCTGGGCCCGAGCCTTGGGGCACACCAGCACCACGTCGTCGGTGTCCACGACGATCATGTCCTTGAGGCCCACGGTGGCGATGAGGCGCTGGCTGGTGCCGTAGAGGAGCGTGCCGGTGGTGTCCACACCGATGTGCTCCCCCCCTACCACTACGTTGTTCTCACTGTCGGCGGGCAGGATGTCGGCCAGGGTGGCCCAGCTTCCGATGTCGCTCCAGCCAATGTCCACTGGCACCACCGCCACTCGCTGGGCGCGCTCCATGATCCCGGTGTCTATGGCCTCATCCACCACCTCCTGCCATACCCTTTCCAAAACCGGACGCTCCTCGGGGGTGCCAATGGCGGCGTCAATGGCTATGAGCTGATCATACAGGTGGGGCATCAGCTTCTCGAACTCCCCCAGGATCACGGGGAGCTGCCAGGCGAAGTTGCCGATGTTCCAGCAGTACTCCCCAGTAGCCAGGAACTGCTCCGCTCGCTCCTCGCCAGGCTTTTCGACGAATTGGGCAATCTCGTAGATTTCGCAGCCGTGGGCTTGCCTGAGCAGCCGCCCACGGCGGATGTAGCCCAGCCCAGGGTGGGGAAAAGTGGGCTGCACTCCCAGGGTCGTCAGATACCCCTCGCTGGCAGCCTCCAGCGCAGCCTGCAACCCTCGGCGGTACTGCTCCTCGTCCTCAATGAGGTGATCGGCGTGCACTGAGATCATGATCCCTTCGGGATCGAGGTGGCGCAGGTAGCAGGCTGCCAGGCCGATGCAGGGGGCGGTGTTGTGTCCCCAGGGCTCACTGATGATATTGCCCCCCGGGAGCTGCGGCAACTGCTCCCGCACGATGGGCGCATAGGTGTCATTGGTGACGATGAAGATCCTCTCGGCTGGCACCAGGGGACTGACCCGCATGAAGGTCTCCTGGAGCATGGTGTTCTTGGCCACGATGTCCAGCAGTTGCTTAGGTATCTGCTTCCGACTGCGCGGCCACAATCGCGTGCCGCTCCCTCCAGCCAGGATGATCACAAAGGGCGAAGCCACCGTTCCATCCTCACTTTCCCTAACTTTTAACTTTCAACTTGTAACTCAATCAATCCCATACTCCACACCCCGCTCGTGGGCCAGGACGTAGTGCATCCCCCCTACCTGCCTCACCATCCCCTTCAGCTCCATCAGCGTCAGAGCGCTGGTCACCTCACTGATGGGCAATCCCACCTGCTGGCCGAGCTCATCCACGTGGACCGGGTCGGCGGAGAGGTACTCCAACAGGCGGGACTCCGTCTCATTTTCGGGGATGATGGCCCGAGCGGCCTGCTGTTGGCTGACCAGGCTCAGGTTCAGGGCCTCCAAAATGTCCTCCACGCTGAGCACCGGGGTGGCCCCTTCTCGGATGAGGGTGTTCGTTCCCTGGCTGGCGCGGCGGAAGATATTGCCTGGCACAGCGAACACCTCACGTCCCTGGTCGAGGGCGTAATCGGCAGTGATGAGCGCTCCACTGTGTGACCCCGCCTCGACGATGACCACCCCCAGAGAGATCCCGCTGATAATGCGATTGCGCGGGGGGAAGTTGCCACCCTCAGGAGGAGTGCTCAGAGGGTACTCGCTGATCAATGCCCCCTGCTGGATGATCTGAGCGGCCAACCGCCGGTTCTCTGGGGGATAGATAATGTCCAGGCCGCAGCCCAGCACACCGATGGTGCGGCCGCCGGCCTCCAGCGCCGCCCGATGGGCGGTGCTATCAATCCCCCGCGCCAGGCCGCTGACAATGGTCACGCCATTGCGGGCCAGCCCCTCCGCGATCTGCGTGGCCGCCTCTTTGCCGTAGGTTGTCGCCACTCGGGTGCCCACCACGGCGACCGCCCACTCATCCTCAGGAAGAAGCTGCCCTTTCACGTAGAGCACTGGCGGAGGATCGTAGATCTGCCGCAGCAGCCGGGGGTACTCCTCATCCTCCCAGGTGAGGACAGAGACCCCCTGGACGCTTATCCGCTCCATCTCCGCGTCCAGGTCGCGGGCGGTCCTGGTTTCCAAGAGGTTCTCCAAGGCCCGCCGGTCCAGGCCCGCAGCCTGCAGAGCTCCCGCATCCGCATTCCAGGCTGCCGCCAGGTCACTATCGAAGGCGCTGAGCAGCATCCGCGTCTTGGCTGGGCCGATGCCCGTCACCAGATTGAACCCCACCCAGTATTTGCGGTCCGTCACCCTCAGCCCTCCATCTCTCAGAGCCATTGAGCAAGCATACATGGGGATCATCTTTTTGTCAAGCTCAACAAAGAGAGCGCCCTGACGGCGCTCAGATGTCCGATGAGGTTCCGGCCGCTGGCTCACACCAGCCCTTCTAACAGTGTCACGGTCAGTCGGCCGGCTTCCAGATTCACTTCGCGGATCACCTCCTCGATGGCTGGCAGGAGGATATCGCCTTTCGGCCCTCGGATGAGGTAAACGTCGTTGGCTCCGGTGGCCAGGACCTCTCGCACGTTGCCCAGATACTCACCCTGCACAGTCCAAGCAGCCAGCCCCACGATCTGATAGAGGTA
>CAYRNM010000012.1:16385-27313 GCA_964425465.1 uncultured Anaerolineae bacterium
GAGCTCGCTTCCCCTGCTTGGCCGCGCTCACGCGCAGGAGAGTGCGCATGGCGTTGGCCACCCGGCCTCCACGCCCGATCACCCGACCCATATCCTCTGGGGCGACCCGTAACTCGAAAGTGGTCAAATCCTCTTCCACGATCTCATCAACGCGCACCTGGGTGGGATCATCCACCAGTGATTTGGCGATGTATTCGATCAGCTCTTTCATGGGAAGATGCTTCTCCTTAATCTGTGCAGCCTGTCCCGGAACGGGAGAGTCGGGGGACAGGCGGTCCAAGGACAGAGTGCGTGGCGGCCCTTGGGAGCGAAGGATGAAGGATTATCCCAAGGCCTCGTTCCCCTCAAGACTCCTCTGGCTCCTCGACGAGTTCAAGCTCGCCTGTGGCCCAGGTGGCCACTGCCTCCTCCGCCATAGGCTGTTCCTCCTCCGCTTTCGCTGCTTCTATTTCCCTCACCTCCTCGGCTTCCATTTCGAGCTTCTGCTTTCCCTCGGCCAGGAGTGCTTCCAAAGGCTCGCCGGCCTGAAGTCGGGCGAAGCGATCCAGAGTACCCCCCTTCCTGAGAAGCCGCTCCACCGGTTCGCTGGGCTGAGCGCCCTGGCTCAGCCAATACAGAGCCCGCTCCTCATCAATCTGAAAGGTCATGGGCTGGGTGCGCGGATTGTAGTAGCCGATGGCCTCCACGAACTTGCCGTCGCGGGGCGCACGCTGATCAGCCACTACCACCCGATAGCTGGGCTGCCTCTTGGCCCCCATCCGACGCAAGCGAATTCGTAGCATGGATTGTTCAAGCTCCTTTCAAAAAATGGCTCGCTCGCTATTTATACTCCTCCCGTGGCGGGGAGAAGGTGTCAATGACCACGACATCTTGTAGGGCCAGGGCGCTGTGCTCCATCTCAGCGGGCAGCAGCAGGCTGTCCCCCGGCTGCAGGTGATAGCTTTGGCCCCCGACCTGCATCTCCAGCTCCCCGCTCACGATGTAGGAGATCTGTTCGTGAGGGTGGCTGTGGCGGGGCAGCTCGGTCCCCCGGCTGATGAGAAACTGAGTGACCATCAGCTGCTCGCCGTAAGCCAATGTGCGCCGCCGGATCCCAGGCAGCATCTCCACCGGCTCTACGTCAGGGGCACGGACTTTCATGGGTTGGACGCTCATGTTGTCTCTTCTATCAGAACCGACCACTCAGGCCAGCGAACATAGACACCAGCCCCCGGCCCCGGTCATGGCCCTTGCTGAACCGTTTCATCATCTTCTGCATCTGGTGGAACTGCTTGAGCAGTTGGTTGACCTCCTGGATGGTGGTGCCACTGCCGCGAGCGATTCGCCGCCTGCGGCTGGCATTGATAATGCGCGGATTATGCCGCTCCTGGATGGTCATGGAGTTGATGATGGCCTCCACCCGCTTGAACTGCTCATCCGTCGTCTCAGGCGAGACCTGACGGCTCACCTGCGCAAAACCGGGGATCATCTCCATCAGTTGGCTGATGGGCCCCATCTTGCGCACCTCCTGCATCTGCTCCAAGAAGTCCTCCAGAGTGAAGGTGGCGCTCAGAATCTTCTGACCGGCGGCCATTGCCTTCTCCTGATCAAGCGCTGCCTCTGCCTTCTCGATCAGGGTCAGCACATCACCCATGCCTAGGATGCGCGAGGCCAGTCGCTCCGGATGGAAGGGCTCCAGGGCGTCTAACTTCTCACCCACACCGATGAAAAGGATGGGCACACCAGTCACTGAATGGATGGAGATGGCCGCTCCGCCCCGAGCATCACCATCCACCTTGGTTAGAATCAGTCCCGTAAGTTGCACCCGAGCGTGAAAATCCGATGCGATGCGCACGGCCTCCTGCCCGGTCATAGCATCAGCCACCAACAGCACCTCCCGGGGGTGGGTGCGCTCCCGTATCTGGGCCAGCTCGGCCATCAGCTCCTCGTCAATGTGCAACCGCCCCCCGGTGTCAAGGATCACCACGTCACAGGCTATCTCCCGGGCGCGTTGCACAGCATGGGCGCAGATGAGGGGGGGTGGGGCCCCATCGCGCTCCACGTAGACCGGGAGGTCCAGTTGACGCCCCAATACCTCCAACTGGGTGATCGCCGCTGGCCGGCGGGTGTCGGCGGCCACCATCAGGGGGAAGTGCTCCGCCTTGCGCAGTCTGAGGGCCAGTTTGGCCGCTTGGGTCGTCTTGCCGGAGCCATGCAGGCCCACCAGCAAGATCACATGCGGGAGAGGGCCTGAGAGATCGAGTTCTCGTCCCTGGCCCAAGGTGGCGATCAACTCCTCGTGGACGATCTTGACCACCTGCTGGCCTGGGGTGAGGCTGCGCATCACCTCCTGCCCTACAGCCCGTTCCTGGACCCGGGCTAGGAAGTCCTTGACCACTTTATAGTTGACGTCCGCCTCCAGCAGGGCCAGCCGCACCTCCCGCAGAGCGGCCTTCACGTCGCCCTCCGACAGCTTCCCCCGGCTGGTCAGTTTTTGAAACACCCCCTGAAGGCGATCCTGCAGGGCCTCAAACATCGCTCTCCTCACCCTTCACCCTTGAGCGCAACCGCCCTCGACGGAGCTACGGAATTGTAGATCAGATTGTAGTGCACTTCTTCCATTTGGTCAAATCGGAAGAGGGTAACAAGTTGACAAGGCACCGAGTAACAAGTTCAGCCTACTCATTGCCTCATCCCCCCGTTACTTGTCACCAGGTAGCCAGAAAGGGAGCTCAGTGCTATAATAGACTTACCCAGGAGAAATCGCAACTGCAAGGAGGGAGGCTTTCATGACTCCATACATCATCAGCGTGGACATCGGCGGCACCCAGATACGGGCCGCGCTCAGTGATCGAGAGGGGAGTATCATCTATCGAGTAGCCCACCCCACCCTGGCCGAGGAGGGGCCGGAGCCAGTGATCGGGCGCATCAAGGAGGCCATCCGCCAGGCAGCAGGCCAGCACCTTGGGGAAGTCCAGGCTATTGGGATTGCCACCGCTGGTCCCCTGGACCCCTGGGAGGGGGTGATCATCAAAGCTCCCAACCTCCCCGGCTGGCACAATGTGCCCCTCAAGGCCATCATCGAGGAGGAATTTGGACTGCCCACCTATGTGGGAAATGATGCCAATCTGGCCGCCCTGGCTGAGCAGCGCTTTGGCGCGGGCAAGGGGACCCGAGACCTGATCTACATCACCCACAGCACGGGCATTGGCGGGGGGATCATCGTGGATGGACGGATGCTGCTGGGCAGCAAGGGGCTGGGAGCCGAGGTGGGGCACATCACCCTCGATATTGACGGCCCCCGCTGCGGCTGCGGCAGTATCGGCTGTCTGGAGGCCATGGCCGCCGGCCCCGCCATCGCCCGCAATGCAGTTCGGGCGATCGAGGCCGGTCGGGAGACCATCATCCCCGACCTGGTGGATGGCGATCTGAGCCGGATCACCGCCAGGGAAGTGAATGAGGCTGCCCAGCAGGGAGATTCACTGGGCATCGAGTTGATCCGACAGGCAGGGGAGCTATTGGGGATCGGGCTGGTATCCCTCATGCACCTCTTCAATCCAGAGATCATCGTCATCGGCGGGGGGGTGAGCAAGGCGGGTGACCTGCTCTTCGAGCCGGTGCGCGAGACCGTCCGTGCCCGTTGCATGGCCGAGGACTACTGGCGCGATACCCCCATTGTCCCCGCCGCCCTGGGCGACGATGTGGGGCTGATGGGGGGGATCGCCCTGGTGCTTTCGCAGGAGGAGCCCACCTGAAGGGGTACCTGATGAGAGCCAAGGGAGGGAATGAGATGGCTGAAGAGCTCCTTTGCAGTTCCCTCACCTCACCTGTGGGGCCGCTTTGGGTGGCCCTTTCAACAGAAGGGATATGCCGGATGATATTCGGGGGGAATATGGCCGCTTTCACTGTCTGGTTAACAGCCCAAAGCGGCGATACCGTGGCCGAGGCCTCGGAGCCGCCTGTGGAGGTAGAGCGTCAGTTCGCCGAGTATTTTGCCGGGAGGCGCAAGCGCTTCACTCTGCCCCTCGATTACCGCTTTACCACTCCTTTCCAACGGCTGGTCTTTGGGCCCCTGTTGGAAGTGCCAGCGGGGCAGGTGGTGAGCTACGGGGAGCTGGCCCGGCACATCGGGCGGCCCCGGGCCAGCCGGGGGGTGGGTAGCGCGCTGGCCTACAACCCCCTGCCTATCCTGGTGCCGTGCCACCGGGTCATCCACAGGGATGGTACGCTAGCGGGCTATTCGGCCGGGGTGCACATCAAAGAGTACCTGCTCACTCTGGAGGGGGTGATGCTTCCCATTCAGTGGTAGTAGGAGCGCACCCTGGGGGCGAGGGCAACCGCAAGGGTTGCCCCTACTGAAGGACATCTCAGAAAGGACATAGTGTGCGACGACTGATCCTCCGTCTCATCATCAATGGGCTGGCCCTCTACGTGGCGGCGAGATGGGTGCCGGGCATCGAGGTCCGAGGTGGAGTGGGGACCCTGATCGCTATGGCTCTCATCTTTGGCCTGGTCAACGCCCTCGTCCGCCCTGTGGTCACGCTGCTCACCTGTCCGCTCATCATCGTCACCCTTGGGCTGTTCATCCTGGTCATCAACGGTCTGATGCTGCTGCTGGCTTCCTGGCTGGGAGGCACCTTGGGCGTGGGCTTTCACATCCGCGGTCTGGGATCCGCTTTTGTGGGAGCTCTGATCGTCAGCCTGGTGAGCTGGGCACTGGGCCTTCTCATCCCCAATGATAAGGAGCGGGATTAGTGCGCAAACAGCCCAATTCCCAGATGTGCTTCGTCTGCGGGTTGGAGAATCCCCTGGGCCTGCGTTTGGCCTTTTACGAGGAGGATGATGGCAGCGTGGTATGCCAGTTCACGCCACGCCAGGAGTTCCAGGGATACCCTGGCTGGCTACATGGAGGCATCACCACCGCTTTACTCGATGAGGTGTTGGGACGGGCGGCCATCGCCCGCGATCGGTGGGTTGCCACAGCGAAGCTGGAGGTGCGCTATCGCCAGCCCATCCCCTTGGAGCAACCCATCACCGTCCGAGGGAAGCTGACCCGGGTGCGGAGCCGTGCAGTGGAGGCGCGGGGGGAGGTGCTTCTGGCCGATGGCACACTGGCTGCTGAGGCAGAGGGGGTGCTGGTGACCATCTCCGAGGAAGAGCGGGCGCGGGTGGAGGAGATCCTGCCCTTCTGGCAGGTGGTTCCGGATTAGGACCTTCGATGTAGCGGGGCTTGCCCCACACCCATGCGCAGCAAGCTGCGCTATTCCTGAATTTTGTCTGTAGCATCCCATGGTTCGCTTATTTTCAGGGTGGTTTAGAAGAATCAGCGCAGAGCCTCGTGTAGATGTCCAGTGGGAAGTCCAGCAGGGCCAGGATGCACTGTTGCAGTTCGGAGAGCGGAGTGAGATGACGGCGAGTTTGGTGAGGTTCCTGAATAACCGTCAGGGTAATCTCCTGAAAGGTTTCCAGGAGTCGCTCAGCGGTGGGCTGAGTCGTGGCCCGCTTGGGGTTGCCGGCGTACAGCCCAGCCAGTTCCGCTTCTTCCGCTGCCCAGCGACGGCGGACCACAAACTCCAACAGCGTCAGCACCCGCAACCCAATGGACAACAGCCGTATCAACCCCGTGGCATGGTCGTCCCGCTGCAAGTACATAGGCCTCAGCGACAACGGCTGGCCCTTCAGCCGCCCGAAGCCCCGCTCAATGATATATTCACTGCGGTAGGCCAGCACCGCCTGCGTCAGGGGCAGTTGCTCTGCCGGCATGTTGGTGGCACATACCCGCCAGCCCAGATGACGCACCGCCCTTTCCAGCGCTGTCTCATCCACGACGGCCGTGACCTTGACTTCCCGCTCCACCCGCACTGTCGCCGGCCGATCCTGGTAGCGCCGCACCGGGCGCTCGTGTATGATCTCTTGGCAGTTCAACCGCAGCAGCCCCTGGACCCTATACCGTTCCAGGATCGCTTCCGCTGCCTGGCGCAGGGGCTCCACCTCCCGGAAACGCTTTTTGCCCCGCCGCCCTTCGTTGAGGACCGCCAGGGTTACCTGTGCCTTCGCCAGCCGGGCCCGCAGGGCTTGCTCGGCAGACCGGGCTTGCTTGAGAGAGCATATCACCAATTGCCGTTCTGTCCAGGTGATGGTCTCCCCATCTACCACCGCCGTCAGAGTCTCCAGCCGTTCGTAGCCTTGGGCGATGAGCTCCTGCTCGCCATTCTCCTTCTCTCGGTAGATGGGAGTCAAAGCCTGTTCCCCGCCCCACACGGGGGTCAGGTAGCTCTCCAGCACCTTGGAGGGCAGTTGGGTCTCAGACAACGGGCACAGGTAAAAGTCCTTCCCAGCGTGCACGAAGGCCTGCGTCTCCAGCGCTGCCATCTTGCAGTCCCCGACGTAGAGCAGCCCCCGGCACCCCAGACTCTCCCGCACCCGGGTGATGGCCGGAATATACAACGGATCATCGGCCCGATTGCCGGACAGCACATCGGTGGCCAAAGGCAAACCCAGCGGGTCCAAGGCGGCCAACATGACCTTCACCTGGGGCAAGTCGGGTCGCCGATCCTTGCTATGACCAAACTGAAACAGGCCCTCAGGGGTTACTTGCCAGTAGCCACTGGCGCTGGTAGAGTCCAAGCGCACCTGTTCCGAGCTCAGGTCATACACCCGTAGCAGGCGCTGGTTCAGTGCACCTTCCAAGGCATCCCATTGCCCGTCGTCACTGAGGGCGCGCAGGACATCCTCCAGCCGGTCGTCACTGAAGTCCAGGGCGCGTACCGGCTGCCGAGTGTAGCCGCACAGGGTCTCCAGTCGCTTCTCCGCCCAGTGTTGGACGTGGTTCAGTCGATGGTCGGCTTGGGAGAGAATATGGGCCAACCAGATCACAGCCACCCACCCCAGACTGAGGCCTTGCCAGTTGCCATAGGTTGGAAAGTGCTCATCCAGCAGGGATTGTACCCCCATGCGCCTCTGTTGGGCCAGCAACAGAGGGATGTCATCAACTCGTTCACTGATCACAGTAAGCTTCTCGGTCATACCAAGAGCTTACCATAATTTTCAAAACTCGTCCATATTTGAGCGAACCATAGGATCGCAATATCTACAACTCTCGAGCCAGGTAATCAGCAAAAGAGGGTTGATCATGAAGATAAGAGAAGGCCAAGGGTATTGGGATTTAGTCTTCGACAAGGACCTGGACGATGTTGACCCCGCCGTGGCCGAGCTGATCAGCATCGAAGCGGAGAGGCAGGCGCGGCGCATCATCCTCATCCCCTCGGAGAGCCTGTCGCCCCTGGCCGTGCGGCAGGCTCTGGGCTCCGTTTTCCAGAACATCTACGCCGAGGGGTATCCCAATCGTCGAATGATGAGGGTTGGCGAGGAGGAGCTCCTGGACTACGGGCAATGGCTGGCCGATCATCGCCGCTACTCCGACCGGCGCTTCTACGAGGGGACGGAGTTCGCCGATTTCATCGAGTGTCTGGCCCAACGGCGCATTGCCCAGTGCTTCGCCACCGAGGAGGTCCCAGCCAGTCAGATCTACGTCAATGTGCAGCCCCTCTCCGGCGCAGCGGCCAACCTGGCAGTCTACGAGGCCTTCCTCGAGCTGGGCGACACCCTCATGGGCATGGCCCTGCCCCACGGCGGCCACCTGACCCACGGCAGCCCCTTCAATATCTCCGGACGGCGCTACCAGGTGGCCTCCTACGAGGTCAGCCCCCGCACTGGCCGACTGGACTACGACCAGATCCGCGATCGGGCGCGCCAGCACCGCCCCCGCCTGATCGTCGCCGGCTACACCTCCTACCCCTGGGCCCCGGACTGGAAGGCCTTCCGCTCCATCTGCGACGAGGTGGGGGCGCTCCTTGTGGCCGACATCGCTCACACCGCGGGGCTGGTCATCGGCGGCGCGCATCCCTCTCCGGTGGGCATCGCCGACGTGATCACCTTCACCACCCATAAGACTATTTGCGGCCCCCGAGGGGCAGTGATCCTGACCGCTGATCCCGAGAACGCGAAGCGCATCGAAGCTGCCATCTTCCCTGGCGAGCAGGGCGGCCCCCATGTGCAGAAGTTCGCGGCCATCGCCGTGGCCTTCCAGATCGCCAAGTCCCCCCAGTTCCGCGCTCTGCAGCAGCGCATCGTCCACAATGCCCGCACCTTCGCCCAGGCGCTGGAGCGGGAGGGGCTCGCACTGGCCTACGGCGGCACCGATACCCACCTGCTGGTAGTGGACCTCAGAGCTATTGAGACGCCCAACGGCTACCCGCTCATGGGCGAGATCGCAGCGCGGATACTGGACCTATGCGGCATGGTGTGCAACAAGAACGCCATCCCCGGCGATACCTCAGCCGCCGACGCCCGGGGCATCCGCCTGGGCACCCCCTGGATCACCCAGCGGGGCATCACGGAGGGCCAGATCGGCCGGCTGGCAGCCATCATCGCCCGGGTGCTGACCCACATCCACCCCTTTTACTATGAGGGAGTCAGCGGGCCTCGGCCCCGGGGCAAGGTGGAGCTGGGCCTGCTGGAGGAGGCCAAGCGGGAGGCGGATGAATTGGCCGGGGAGCTGGCAGGGCAGGTCAGCACGCGACGCGGCTACCCCTTTCACTTCTACCAGGACGATCGGGGAGCTAAAGGGCTCACCAATCAACTTCCCCTCCCCACGCCGCATTTAGCCTCTGATGACGAAGTGGATACCGGATTGGCTGCCGCCTCTACCTCTGCCTTTCTCTTGGATCTTACCGACAACGGCTTGCTTCTAGTGCGCAACCACCTCCGGGCCCACCCCTTTCTCGATGAGGCACTTACTGCCGATATCGCCGCGCTCCAGCCGGGAGGGATTGCTCGTTCCCTCCTGCTGGACAAAGAGGGGTCGGTCATGGACGATGTGGTGGTCTTGCGCCTGGTGGATGGTCCATGGGGAGACGAGCGGTATCTGCTCATCACCCATCCCGCCAACCATGAGCGGGTCAAGGCCTGGCTGCGCGGCCTGGCCGACGGCTATGTGCTCTTCGACGAGGAGGACGTCTTTCGCAAGGTGCAGGGGCCAGCGGTAGTGGAGGATGTGGCGGATAAACCCGCCGGGGAGCGATGGGTGGTTCTGGCCGTGCGGGGGCCGAGGGCTGCAGAGTTGCTTCAGCAGGAGGAGCTTCCTGTAGGCGAGTTCATCGAAGTTCGCGAACCGCCCCTACTGGTGGCTCGCCTGGCGGAGGCGGAGTTCCTCTGTCTGGCAAACCCAGGGCGGGTGGCTGATGTGTGGGAGGAGTTGCAAGGAAGAGGGGCCGTGGGAGGTGGTCGGGCCACCTGGCGTGCGCTGCGGGCCCAGGAGGGGATGCCTACCTACGAGGAAGGCACTCCCACCAGCCTGCAGTTCTATCGGTCGGGACATGCCCACCTCTTCCACCTGAACAAGCCCTACTTCGTGGGCCAGAGCAGTCTGGCCTCTGTCCACTCCAACATCCACCGGCTGGACTTCACCTGGGAGGAGCCCGATCCTCAGGGGAGGCCCCTCAAGCGCACGCCTCTGTACGAGGCCCATCGCCGCCTGGGGGCCCGGATGGTCCCCTTCGCCGGCTGGGAGATGCCGGTCTGGTACACCAGCGTGCTGGAGGAGCACCGGGCAGTGAGAGAGGCGGCAGCCCTCTTCGACGTGGGCCACATGGGCGTCTTCGAGATCGCCGGCCCCAACGCCACCTCTTTCCTGGATATGGTGACCACCAATTACGTCCGCTGGCTGGAGGATGGCCAATCGCAATACAGCTACCTACTGGATCCTGACGCTCGAGTGGTGGATGATGTCTGGATCTATCGGCGGGATTCCAAGCGGTATCTGGCCGTGGTGAACGCAGCCAATGAGGAGAAGGACTGGGCCTGGCTGAAGGCAGTCAATAGGGGGGAGGTGGTGATGGATCGGGAGCGGCCCGACCTGCACATCGAGCGGCCAGCCCTGCTGCGGAACCTGAAGGACCCCAGCGCGGGGAATGACCAGCGGATAGACCTGGCCTTGCAGGGGCCTCACTCGTTGGCTATATTGCAGAGCTTGACCGACGAACCCACCCTCCAGCGACGCCTGGCGCTGATGCAGCGCACAGAGCTCATGGAGGTCCAACTTTGCGGCCTGGCGCTGATCATCGCCCGCACCGGCTACACGGGCGAGGAGATGGGCTATGAGTTCTTCGTCCATCCACATCAGGCAGTGGCCCTGTGGGAACTGCTGCTGGAACGGGGGAAGCCCTGGGGGATTCAGCCCGTCGGCCTGGGGGCGCGCGATTCGACACGCACCGAGGCCGGGCTGCCCTTATACGGCCACGAGCTGGCCGGCCCCTTGGAGATCACCCCCACTGAGGCGGGTTTCGGACCCTACGTCAAGTTTCACAAGCCCTTCTTCATCGGACGCGATCCCTACCTGGCCCGCCATCTGGAGGTGAAGCGGACGCTCATCCGCTTCCGGGTGAATGAAAAGGGGCAGCGCAAGGTGAATCCCGGAGACCCGGTGGTGACCCACCAGGGGCAGTGTATCGGCGCGGTCACCAGTTGTTCCCTGGACGCGGAGGGGTTCCAGTTGGGCCTGGCTCTGGTGGAGTCGCGCTACCAGCGGGAGGGATTGCCCATCGGCATCTTTCCCCTGCCCGCGCGCCGCATGGCAGAGGACAAGTCCAAGACGGAGCTTAAGTCCGGCGACCGGGTGCTGTTGCACGTGGAGGCCACGGTGCTCTCCCGCTTTCCCAAGGGGGACTGGAAAAGCTAAGAGCCATCCCACTGCTGACAAGCACGTTGGGGATGGCTCTTATGCCGAATCTCCGGACAGAATAACTCAAGGCGGGAGCGACGGGATTTGAACCCGCGATCTCCGGCTTGACAGGCCGGTATGTTGGCCGCTACACCACGCCCCCTGAGCGTCTTATACTATACCACAAAACTTCCAATAGTCAAATTTAAGCCGTTTTAAGAACTCAGGG
>CAYRNM010000013.1:0-14163 GCA_964425465.1 uncultured Anaerolineae bacterium
TCCAGCTCAGCGATGTACTTCTCCGCCTCCATCGCTGCCACCGCCCCTGAGCCCACCGCCGTCGCCACCTGCCTCAGCACTCCATGTCGCACATCACCAGCGGCGAACACACCCGGTCGGCTGGTGTGGCACTGCCCATCAGTTACGATGTACCCCTGCTCGTCCAGCTCCAGTTCCCCCCTCAGAAATTCGGTGTTGGGGATGGAACCGACGTAGATGAAGACCCCCTCGACAGGTAGCAGTGAGACCTCACCGCTTTTCACCTTCTCCACCTGCACTCCTGTCACCACCTGCTGGCCGAGGATCTTCCGCACCACTGAATCCCAGACGAAATCAATCCTCTCATGGGCGAAAGCCCGCTGCTGCAGCACCTGCGTGGCCCGCAAGCGGTCACGACGATGGATCACGGTCACCTGCTCGGCGAAGCGAGTGAGGAAGAGCGCTTCCTTCACGGCGGAATCGCCCCCTCCGACCACTGCCACCCGCTTGCCCCGGTAGAAGAAGCCATCGCAGATGGCACAGTAGGAGACTCCCCGCCCAATGAACTCTGTTTCGCCCGGCACCCCCAACTGGCGAGGACTCACGCCAGTGGCGAGGATCAGCGCCTGAACTTCATAGGTACGCCCGTAGGTTTCGACTTTGAGGGGAGAACTCGACAGGTCAACGCCAGTGGCCTCCTCATACAGGATGCGCGTGCCGAAGCGCTCCGCCTGTCGTTGCATGAGCTGAGCCAATTCCTGCCCGGAGATGGGTTCAGGAAAGCCAGGGTAGTTCTCCAGCTGATGGGTGAGAGTGAGCTGTCCCCCCAAAAGATGGCCCGCCATCAGAAGTGGCTCCAGTTGTGCCCGTCCAGCGTAGATGCCTGCTGTAAGACCCGCTGGGCCGCCGCCAATGATCATGACCTTCTGCATCCCCACCTCCTGTTCATCTCCTAATTGCGGCTGCTATTGTATAGCCTTCCGTCGGGATTGACAAACTTCGGTTGACATTGGCCCGGTACGGTAGTATACTGTAAGGACAGTTTCGGCTGCCAGCGAGAGGGGAGGATGACGATGTGCAAGATACGGATCATTGCCCTGGCCTTATCCGTTGCCACTGTGGTGGCTTTGGGCTGTCAGTCCCGCACCCCGCCGCCCATAGCTACGCCGCCATCCGATCCCTTCATTCAGGAGCGTGAACAAATGGTCACTGTACAGCTTGAGGGGCGGGATATCACCAATCCAGAGGTGCTGCGAGCCATGCGCGCCGTCCCCCGCCACAAATTTGTGCCGGAGGATCAGCTCCCATATGCCTATGCAGATCATCCTCTCCCCATCGGCGAGGGCCAGACCATCTCCCAGCCCTATATCGTGGCCCTCATGACCCAGGTGGTGAAGGTCAAGCCCGGCGACCGGGTGCTGGAGATTGGCACCGGTTCCGGCTACCAGGCTGCGGTGCTGGCCGAGCTCACCGATGAGGTCTACACCATTGAGATCATCGAGACACTGGGCCGGCGGGCTGCTGAGCGGTTGCGCGAGTTGGGCTACTCCCAGGTCCATACCCAGATCGGCGATGGGTACTATGGGTGGGAGGAGTATGCCCCCTACAATGCCATCATCGTCACCTGCGCGCCTGACCACATCCCCCGCCCCCTGGTGGCCCAACTGGAGGTGGAAGGGCGGATGGTGATCCCTGTCGGACCACCAGGGGCCTATCAGAGCCTCTGGCTGCTGGAAAAGCAGGCTGATGGTAGGGTCAAGCGCCAAAACCTGGGCGGAGTCAGCTTTGTGCCCATGACGGGAGCCGTACAGGAGGCGCCCTAGGGGCGTCATTCAATGACGCCTCTACAGGAAGGTCCCCCAGTCCCTTGGTAGTTTCTTGCTATCGTGGTATACTATGCTGGAGTTTAGCAGAAACCCGGTTTTTTCCCCCTGGATCGGTAGGGCTCGTGCCGCATCAGGGCTGACTTTGGGGGAAAGATCCCCCCACTAATGGCCACAAAAAACCGGGTTTCTTGAGCCTCCATGATAGAGGAGTAGAAGATGCGACATCTGCTGAGTATCGCTGACCTGGAGCCACGAGAGTTGAAGGGGATCCTCGAGCTAGCCAGGGAGCTGAAGGCCGAGTGGCGGGCGGGGGGCAACCGCCCCCTGCTGGAAGGCAAGGCCCTGGGCATGATCTTTCAGAAGCCCAGCCTCCGCACCCGCGTGTCCTTTGAAATGGCCATGTTGCACCTCGGAGGATGGGCCCTCTACCTTTCGCCCGGCGAGGTGGGGCTGGGCACCCGGGAGAGCGCGCCCGACGTGGCGCGGGTACTGGGCCGCTACGTGGACGGGATCATGGCCCGGGTGTTCGCCCACGCCGACATTGAGGCCCTGGCCGCCTACTCGCCTGTGCCGGTCATCAATGGCCTCTCCGACTACAGCCATCCCTGCCAGGCGCTGGCCGATCTGCTGACCATCGCTGAGAAGAAAGGGGGCTTTGAGGGGCTGAAGCTGGCCTACGTGGGCGATGGGAACAATGTGTGCACCTCTCTGCTCTTCGCGGCCACGAAGGTGGGCATGGACATGGCGGTGGCCAGCCCAGAGGGGTACACCCCCTCTGCTGAGGTGGTCGAACAGGCCCGGGGGTTCGCTGCCCAGAGCGGTAGCCGCATCACCATCACTGCCGATCCCCTGGCTGCGGTCCGAGGGGCGGACATCCTCTACACGGATATATGGACCAGCATGGGCCAGGAAGAAGAAGCGGAAACGCGGCTCAGGGTTTTTCCACCTTACCAGATCAACGCTGCCCTGTTGGCTCAGGCCAAAGGGGATGCCCTGGTGATGCACTGTCTCCCGGCCCACCGGGGGCAGGAAATCACCGATGAGGTGGCGGATGGGCCTCAGTCGGTGATCTTCGATCAGACAGAGAACCGGCTGCACGCTCAAAAGGCAGCCCTGGCGTGGCTGTTGGGATAATGTAGGGGCGTACCCTTGCGGTCGCCCCTTTTAGGGGGAGGATGAGGAGTGATTGACCTGGGGTGGGTCCTCTCGCGGCTCGATTCCTCGGACATACTGGACATCTTGCTGGTCACGCTGGTGTTCTATGCCCTCCTGCGCCTGCTCCACGGCACCCAGGCGGTGCAGCTTGTGCGAGGGGTTCTGCTCTTCATTCTCCTGACCATCACCATTGCCAATGTCTTCCAGCTCACTGCCTTCACCTGGCTCATCCGGGGAGCCATCTCCGCCCTGCTGGTCGCTATTCCGGTGATCTTCCAGCCGGAGATCCGGCGGGCCCTGGAACGGCTGGGCCGCACCAGCATGATCCTCACCCGCCCCATCGAGGAGGAGGCCACTCAGGTCATTGAAGAGGTCTGCGATGCAGCGGAGTATCTCTCCCAGCACCGGCTGGGGGCGCTCATCGCCTTTGAGCGGGAGACGGGGCTTCAGGAGTTCATTGACACCGGCTCCCTCTTGGACAGTCAGGTCAGCAGCGAAATCTTCATTGCTATCTTCTATCCTTATACTGCCCTGCACGACGGCGCGGCGATCATTCGGAGTAATCGGCTGGTGGCCGCAGGATGTGTGCTCCCCCTGACCGAGAACCCCTCCTTAGATCGGCGATTCGGCACCCGTCATCGGGCGGCCATCGGCCTCTCCGAGCAGACGGACGCCCTC
Organism: uncultured Anaerolineae bacterium; assembly: GCA_964425465.1. GTDB lineage: Bacteria > Chloroflexota > Anaerolineae > JAYEMR01 > JAYEMR01 > JAYEMR01. The sequence continues at coordinate 3,639 of CAYRNM010000013.1, forward strand.
GTGGTGGTGGTCTCAGAGGAACGGGGTACCATCTCCGTGGCCCACGATGGCCGCATCGTGCAGCGCTTGGACCGCACCCGGCTGCGAAATATCCTCCGCGCCCTCCATCGGCCCCTGCTGCGTCGGGAACTGAGGAGGCGTCGGCCCTGGCAGAGGTTGCTGCCCGCAGCGAGATTACTGCGACGCCTCGTTCCGGGCCAGTCGGCGGCGCAGGGTGAATACAAGCGCTCTTAGAGGTGTCACTGTGATACGCCGTTTTTTGGACCATCTGGGCTCACTGGCCTTGGCCTTCGTCCTGGCCGTCGTGGTCTGGGTGATGGCCGTAAACCAGGAGAATCCCACTGTCCGGAACATGTTCCCCGAGCCTATCCCCATTGAGGTGGTCAACAAACCGGAAGGGTTAGTGCTCTTCGGAGAAGTGGTGGAGAGCGCCCAGATTATACTTCAGGCTCCACAGAGCAGTTGGAATGACCTGAGCCCCAGCAAGTTTCAGGCCCAGATTGATCTGGCAGGACTGGGGCCGGGCCTGCATGATGTACCGATTCAGGTGACCTGCTCCGACTCTCGGGTGCACATCCTGGAGCGGAGGCCAGATCGCATCGCTGTGCGGCTGGAGCCCTTCGCCTCCAAAGAGGTGCCGGTGGCGATTGAAATCCTCGAATCCCCCCCTTTGGGTTATGTAGCCCGTCCTGTGAAGGCCACTCCGTCCACCGTGACGGTCAGCGGTCCGGCTCCCATTGTGAACCAGGTGGCCAATGTGGCAGGAGAGCTTCGGCTGCGCGGGGCCAAGAGCACTGTAGTGAAGAGCGTGTTCGTCTCGCCTCGCAACGCCCAGGGAGAAGCCGTGGGTTGGGTGGACTGGACGCCCAGGCAAGTGGAGGCCCAGGTGCCCATCGAACAGCGGCTGGGCTTTAAGGATGTCTCTGTGCGGGCCGTCGTCGTCGGCCAGGTCGCCTCCGGCTATTGGATCAGCAACATCACCGTTGAACCCTCAGCGGTGACGTTGATCGGCGGCCCCGATGCGTTGGCGAACCTGGCTGGATATGTCGAGACGAATCCGGTGGATGTGAGTGGGGCTCAGCAAAGGGTGACGGAGCGGGTGACCTTGAACCTGCCAGCCGATGTCTCCCTGGTCCCCACCAGTGATGCCGGCGGGGAGGGGGTCCAGGTCACCGTGGACATCGCAGCTATCATGGGAGGGCAGACGGTCCAGCGGTGGGTCAACGTACAGGGGCTGGCCCCCGGCCTGAGCGCCCATCCCTCTCCGGAGCAGGTGGATGTGATCCTATCGGGACCGCTACCCCAGTTGCAAGCCCTGCGCTCTGAGCAGGTGCAGGTTGTTCTCGATCTGTTCGACTTGGCGGTGGGGGTCCACAAAATGCGCCCCACAGCCATTATACCTGAGGGGCTGAAGGTGGAAAGCATCGTGCCGGATACGGTGGAGGTGGAGATCGAGAAGATCCCACCTACGCCTACTCTTTCCCCGACTGCCACCCCCACTTCCACCGCCACCCCGATTCCCACACCCAGCCTCACCCCTACCACCACACCCACTCCCACGCTCCAGCTCACTCCTACCTTCACTTCCACGGTCCAGACAGAAGGCAGCGCGGCTGGATAAGCAGGTGGTCCGATGGCCTGATGGTTGGAGTGCAGTTGAACCTGAAAAGCGACCAATGAAATGCGCAAACCGATTGTAGCGATTGTGGGCTGTCCCAATGTGGGGAAATCCACCCTTTTCAACCGCCTCATTGGCCGCCGGCTGGCCATCGTCAGTGAGGTGCCGGGTACCACCCGCGACCGGCTGTACGGCGACGCGGAGTGGAATGGCGTCCCCTTCACCCTGATTGATACGGGGGGCTTCCAGCCGGCCAGCGACGATGACCTGCTGCGGCGGGTCCGGGCTCAGGCCCAGGTCGCTATTGAGGAGGCGGATGTCATCCTGTTCGTCGTGGATGGCAAGGGGGGAGTGACGGCCAACGATGAGGAGGTGGCCCATCTCCTCCGCCGCTCCGCCAAACCGGTGTTCATGGCGGTCAACAAGACGGAGAGCCCGGCCCGCCGACTGCAAGCGGTGGATTTCTACCGCCTGGGGTTGGGCTCTCCCTACCCCATCTCCGCGCTCCACGGCACCGGCACTGGCGACCTGCTGGATGAGGTGGTGCGTGCCTTTCCCCCCGCTGAGAAGGAAGAGGAGAGGGATGAGGCGATCCTCATCGCCATCGTGGGGCGGCCCAATGTGGGAAAGAGCTTGCTTTTGAACCGCATCCTGGGCCAGGAACGGGTCATCGTCAGTGAGGTGCCAGGCACAACGCGGGATGCTATTGACACCCGGATCGAGGTGGATGGGCAGCCGGTGGTCCTTATAGATACTGCGGGCCTGCGCCGCCGGGCTAGGGTGCAGGCCGGGCTGGAGCAGTACAGCGTCATCCGGGCCCTGCGAGCCATTGACCGCTCCGATGTAGCCCTCCTCCTGATCGAGGCCCCCGAGGGGCCTACGACACAGGATGCGCACGTCGCCGAGTACATCATCGAACAGGGATGCAGCCTGGTGCTGGTGGTCAACAAATGGGACCTCGTTAAAAAGGAGTCCCGCACCCTGCAGGAGTACAGGCAGTGGACCTACAGCCAGCTCCCCTTCCTCGATTACGTCCCCTTGCTCTTCATCTCCGCCAAGACGGGGCAGTGGGTGGAGCAGGTGCTGCCCACGGTGCTTCGGGTGCAGGGGGAGCGGTTGGTCCGCATCTCGACGGGGGAGCTGAACCGGCTGGTACGGGAGTGGCTATTCCAGCATGCGCCACCTTCCAAAGGGGGCCGCCGTTTGAAGGTCTTTTATGTCACTCAGGCCAGCGTTGATCCTCCCACCTTTATTTTCTTCGTCAACAATCCTCAGTTGGTGGATCCCAGTTACAGCCGTTACCTGGAGAACCGGCTGCGGGAGGTATACCGTTTCGTGGGCACGCCGCTGCGGTTTCGTTTCCGGCCACGGATCAAGCAAAGCCAGACGTAGCCTACGTCACGGCCGAGGGCATTCCCTCCCCAGCGTTGGTCAAAATGGCCAGGTTGGGTGTCGTCGCCGAGATCCTGGCCACGACGCTCGGTGTGGAGAACACCTGCGGGACCGTGGCCGGCCGGGTGCCAGCCGGCCTGATGAGTTTCGCCCGCATCACCACGGACGATTGGGATGGCGAAATCCGCACCTAGGTGGGCGAGGGGATGTTCACGGATGACCCTCTCGTGAACCGGCGGCGCTGGGAGTTGGGGCAGCCCTGCGGCAGAGATCACAGTGGCGTCTCGCTCCGCACCCGCCGCAGGGCATACACGCCCAAGGCGACGACCGTCACGCCCAGCAGGATGACGAAGCTGCCCACTTGCTCCGGCGGTGACTCGCCGCCGGTGACCGGCAGGGCCATTTCCACTTGGGTGATCCGTCCCTCTACAGCGGGACTCACCGGCGAGTGAGCACCAATGTATTCGGCCACTGTGTCGGCCAGCAGCGCGCCAGCGTCGTAGGGGTCAATGGCATTCTCGGCGAACATGTCATAGCCGTCACCGCCGTGGCGCATGAAGTCGTTGGAGGCCACCTTGTAGACCGCGTTCAGGTCAAGGGGGCTGTAGCTGCCGTCCGGGTTCTTGACCTTCACATTGACGATGCGCGAACCGGCCGGTTGCGCCGGATCGAACATGAACTTCAGTCCGCCCACCTGCGGGAAGCGACCCTCCACATCCTCAATCTGGCTAACGCCATTCTCCAGAGCAGCCCACACGTCAGACCCCTTCAGGCCAAAGGTGGCAATCTGATTACCGAAGGGCAACACCTCCAGCACCTGGCCCATGCTCACGTCGCCAGCGGGGATACTGGCCCGTATACCGCCAGCGTTCTGGAGACAGATCTGGGTGCCTTCTGCGGCCGTTTTCCACAGCGCGGCGTCACAGATCAGGTTGCCCAGGTTAGTCTCCTGACTGCGTACCCATTCCCGCGTGCCCTCCAGGCCCACCGCTGTCTGGCCAACGATGGCGGCCTTTAGCTCTTCGATGGGTGCAGCGTACTGGGCCACCGCAGCCGCGATGTCGGTGTCCTCGGCGATGCTTTCGTCAATGAAAATCGGTGCGCCGCTGTAGCTTTCCACCCTGCCATCGGCGGTGAAGGTGACGTCGAGGCGGCCCAGGTACTTGCCCCACTCGTAGGCGCTGACGACCAGCACCGTGTCGCCGGCGGGCGAGGTGACCACGGTGGGATAAGGCCCCTGGGCTCCTTCCATGCTGCCCAGCAGCGTGTGGCTGTGCCCTCCCACGATGACATCCAGGCCTTCTACGGCCGCGGCCAGTGCCAGGCCTTCACTGTATCTCAGGTGTGCCAGGGCGATGATCTTGCTGATCCCCTGAGCTTTCAGTTCGGCTACGGTCGCTTTGGCCGATTCGGCCGTGCTCTTGAAGACAACGTGGGGGCCAGGGCTGGAGATGAAGGCCGTATCCTCGGTGGTCAGGCCCAAGGCGCCGACTTTTTCGCCTGCTACCTCCAGGATGGTGTAGGCTGGAAGGAGGCCCGCCAGCGCGGGCTCGGCCGAAACGTCTACGTTGGCGCTCAACACCGGGAAATCGGCTCTCTGGATAAAGTTGGCCAGCACAGCAGGGCCGGCGTCGAACTCATGGTTGCCCACGGCCATGGCTTGGTAGCCCAGAGCGTTCATGAAGTGGGCTTCTTCTTCGCCCTGCCACTGGTTGAAAAAGAGCGTGCCCTGGAAGGCATCACCTGCGTCCACCAGGATGACGTTGCCCCCCTCGGCCTTCACCTGTTGGATGGCCGTGTAGCGCCGCGCCACGCCGCCCTGCAAGGGCTGGTTGAAGGGCTCGAAGGACTCCAGGCGGGCATGGGTGTCATTGGTGTGCAGGATAGTCACTGTGAGTGGCCCATCAGCCCAGGTCGCTGGCACAAGGTACAGGGTCAGAGTTACCACCATCAGGATGGTGGGGAAAAGTCTCTTTTTGAGGGGAAACAAGGTCAAACTCCTCTCAAACGATCACCTGTAAGCTGTGGGGGACAATCTCCATCTCCAGCCGATGGGCAGCCGTGCAGAGGATCTCCCCATCCACATGGGCCACTAAATCGTCCTCGGAGGTGACGACCACCTGTGTCGCGTGCCCCATGGTGACCTCTGGCTCGTAGATGTGCGTGCCCTGCAGGGCCTTGGGAATAAAACTGAGAATTTTGAGACGGCTCATCTCATCAGCCAGGCAGACGTCGAAGAAGCCATCGTCCACCCTGGCCTGGGGAGTGAGCAGGAAGCCGCCAGCGTAGCGCCGTCCATTGGATACGGAGATGAGCAGTGCCGGCTGGGTGTGCACCCTCTGGCCATCATCAATGGTCAGGGTGGGAATATGATAGTGGAAGGCCAGGGTCTTGAGCAGGGCCCAGAAGTACATGGCGAAGCCGTGCAGCCTCTTGACCTGGGTGCTTTCAAGGGCCACCCGCGCATCGAAGCCAATCCCCACCCCATTGCCGAAGTAGCGGTTCGGGATACCATCCACCTGTATGAAGCCCACGTCAATCACCCGGGTCTGGCCAGCGACCAGATGCTCTACGGCGGCCCTCATATCCAATGGAATGCCCACCCCGTAGGCGAAGTCATTCCCCGACCCCACGGGCAGGATGCCCAGCGTCCCGGCCGGGCCCGTGTGGGGGGCCTGCATCAGCCCGTTGATCACCTCCTGGCTGGTGCCATCCCCGCCCAGGGCCACCACAGGCTCATAGCCAGCCTCCGCTGCCGCCCGGGCCAGCCCGATGGCCTCCCCTGGCTGGTGGGTGTAGCCTATATCGAAGTCCAGCCCCTTCTCCGCCAGCAGGGACAGGATCGCGCTTGCTTTCTGGCGTGCCTGTCCTCGGTCGGCTGCTGGATTGACGATAACCTTCATCCTAACCATTGGTTACCCTCTCTCCTCTCCTGTGGTTTCCCCATCCCGACCAGCTTCCATCACGGCGGTGGCCAAGGCCCAGCTCACCAGTCCCCAGGAGCCGCCCGCCAGGATGATGGCCATGGCCAATCCCCGCCAGGAGAAGGGCTCGAAAGCGCCCCGCGCCAATCCGATGGCGGCCAGCACCGCGCCGAGCAACCCGAAGCAGATGCCCACCTTCAGCGGCAAACTTGTCCTTCTCCACATCCTTCGCCAGTTCCGCCCTGTCCCTTTTTGCTCTGTCATCACTCCCTCCCTCACTCCGATGGCCGCAGATCCTGCACGTTGAGCTGCAATCGCCGCTCTCCGTTCCACTCGTTGACCTCGATGGTGTAGACGATGTCCACCCGGCCCCCCAGCCTGCCGGCCCAGCTCCCCAGCCCGAAGCCAATCCCATCCCACACTGCCCGTCCATCGGTCAACAGCAGCCGTAGGTGGCGCCCCTCCTCGCCCACGGCGCGGGCCTCCCGCAACTGGACCCTGCGGCTGAGGAAAATGGGACGAGGATTGCCCTCCCCACAGGGTTCCATCTGCTCCACCAGCGCCTGGGTGGCCCAGTCCACCTCCCTCAGTTCCACCTCCAGATCAATGTCCAGCGTGGGCCTCAGCTCCACATTCTCCAGCTCTCGCTGGGCAATGGCCAGCAGTTGATCACGGAAGATGGGCAGGTTCTCGTTGCGGATGGTGAACCCGCCAGCCATGTGGTGGCCGCCGTGTCGTTCCAGCAGGCTGGCGCACTCATCGAAGGCGCGGGCGATGTGGAACTCAGGGATGCTCCGTGCCGAGCCTCGGCTCAACTGCTCCCCCAGCTCAACGACCACCGCTGGCCGGTAGAACTCCTCGGTCAGACGGCTGGCCACCAGCCCTACGACGCCGGGGTGAAAGCCCTCTTGGGCTGCAAAAAGCAGGGGGGGCAGAGGTTCGGTCATCACCTGCTCCCGGGCCTGTTGCAATGTCTCCTCCGTCACCTGTTGCCGATCGCGGTTGATGGCCTCCAATTTCTCCGCCAGGGGTTGGGCCTCCTCCAGGGAGGGGCTGGTGAGGAGTTGGTAGCTGAGCATGGCCGTGTCCAGCCGGCCGGCGGCGTTCAGCCGGGGGCCGAGGATGAAGCTGATGGCCATGGCCGTGACCTCCCCCGGCTGCACTCCGGCCCGGTTCAGGAGCGCCTGCAGGCCTGCCCGTTGGGGCTGGTTGAGCCGCTCCAACCCCCGCGTGACCAGCGCCCGGTTTTCGCTGATCAGGGGCACAATGTCCGCCACCGTGCCCAAGGCCACCAGGTCCAGCAGTTCCTCTTCCTGAAGCGTGACCGGTTCTCCGAGGGGGGTCCTGGCATTGGTCCGCAGCAGGGCTCGGGCCAGATGAAAGGCCACACCCGATCCAGCCAGCTCTTTGAAGGGGTAAGGGCAATGGGGCTGTTTGGGGTTGATCACCGCCAGCGCGGGCGGGAGTTGGGGCCCTACATGATGGTGATCAGTGACGATGATGTCCAGGCCACGCCGTGCCTGTTCGATCTGGGATATGGCCCGGATGCCGCAGTCCACAGTGACCAGTACCTGTACCCCTTGCCGATAGAGGTTTCGCAGGGCCTCCAGTTGCAATCCATATCCCTCCTCCACCCGATGGGGGATGTAGGGCTGCACCTGGGCTCCCAAAGCACGCAGGGTCTGCATCAGGAGGGCGGTGGCCGTCACTCCATCCACGTCGAAATCGCCGAACACGGCGATACGCTCACCTTGGCGGATCGCCTGCCTCAGCCGGGTGACGGCCTCGGTGACGCCCTTCAGCCGAAAGGGGTTGTCCTCCAGCGCGCCTCCCTGTAGGAAGGACCGGGCCTCGCCAGGGTCGGTGATGCCCCGGTTGTAGAGCAGTTGCGCCACAAGGGGCGAGGGATGGGGCAAATGTGCCGCCAGGGAGGGTAGAATGGATGGCTTCACCCGCCAGCGCCTGGCCTGAATCCCCAAGAGACAGTGTCCTTTCGCCCTGTCATGCAGAGCTGCTACTTGATCCAGCCCTGGTTTCTGATGAAGTCGGTGATGACCGGGATCTCAAAGTACTGGCCCTGATAGGCCAGGTAGGCCCCGTAAAACGTGACCAGCCAAAGCAGGAGGGGCAGCAAGCCGCCGCATCCGGCGAGGAAAAAGGTGACCACAGCGAAGACACAAGCCAGGATCGCAATGATGGCCCATAATGCGACATTGGCAGCCAGCGATTGGATGGCGTGATACCTCTGGAAAGGCCGGGCCTTCATGTCCTCCACGAGAAGGATGATGATCCCCACAATAGGGATGGGATAGGAAAGTGCTGCCATCAGTTTGTCATTCTCAGTGATCTCCTGCGGAGCTACCGGTTCCCCTACCTTCGGTTCCTCTGCCATTTGGATCTCCTTTCGTCTCTGTGCGGTGTGTCAATGAGGGGCCTTGGAGGATGGTCTGGCCCTGCTCAAAGGGAACATTCACATATTCTAGCACAGATTTGGACAAATTGCTAATTCAGCATATAATAAACTGGTGCGCTATTCGCCCTTCATACCCGCAGGAGATTCGCGTGTTCCGAGTTGTGTTCATGGGAACGCCCCAATTCGCCGTGCCCACGCTGGAGGGATTGGCCCGTAGGTATGAGATTGTCACAGTGGTCACCCAGTCGGACCGTCGGAGTGGCCGAGGCCGTCGGCTCCAGCCGCCGCCGGTGAAACAGGCCGCCCAGCGGCTGGGGCTTCCGGTGTGGCAGCCGCGAGCGCTGCGCACCCCCGAGGCGGTGGCTCACTTGCGAGAACTGGCCCCTAAGGTGGTGGTGGTCGCCGCTTACGGTCAGATCCTGCGCCCCGAGGCCTTGGAGATCCCATCACGCGGTTGCATCAATATCCACGCCTCGCTGCTGCCCCGGTACCGGGGGGCGGAGCCCGTCGCGGCGGCGATCCTGGCTGGAGAAAAGAGGACGGGGGTCACTATCATGCTCATGGATGAGGGGATGGACACCGGGCCCATTCTGGCCCAGCGGGCCATCCCTATCGCTCCCGACGACACGCGGGCCCACCTCACGGAGAAGCTAGCATACCTGGGGGCTGAGCTGCTGTTGGAGGCCCTTCCTCGCTGGTTCGCTGGTGAGATCCAGCCTCAGCCTCAGGATGACGCCTTGGCCTCTTATGCCCCCTTGCTGAAGAAGGAGGATGGGGAGATTGACTGGGTCCGGCCTGCCGTTGCCATCGAGCGGATGGTCCGGGCCTACGCGCCCTGGCCCGGCACCTACACTCACTGGCAGGGACAGCGCCTCAAGGTGCTTCGCGCCCGGCCATTGGATCAGCGGAGGGGAAAAGTGGGAGAGGTGATCGAGTCACCAGAAGGTGTAGCAGTGGTCGCCGGTGAGGGGGCACTGCTTTTGGAGGAAGTGCAACTGGCCGGGAAACGGGCCATGTCCACTGAGGACTTTGTTCGGGGTCAGTGGGAGTTCATCGGCGCGCATTTGCCAAGCTAGCGCGGCTGTGGTATAATCATAATCGTTCGGGGCGTAGCGCAGTCCGGGAGCGCACTTGAATGGGGTTCAAGTGGTCGCCGGTTCGAATCCGGCCGCCCCGACTTTTTCTTTTCCCCCTTCAGCTCCTCTCCTTCCCCTTCGTTCCCTATCCCCCAGACCCTTGTTGCCCTCACCGGCCAGGACCACCCTACAGGCCCGCTCGCAGGAGGAGGAGCTCCTGCTGCAACCGCAACAGGTAGTCTGCCAGCGGAGTCTCGCTGATCTCGATCATGATGGGCAGGCGGGTGTGGAGCGGTACGGTGGTGGAGACAGGAAACTGTCCCACATCCACGGGCACCTGTACCTTTAGGGGCACCTGGAGGTCTACGGGAATTGCCACCTCGACGGGCACCTCCAGGCCCTGGAGTGTCAGGTTCACCGTCGTGTCGAAGGTCGTGCGGATGGGGATGGTGGTGCTGATCGGCACCTCCAGGGGCTGGCTCAGGAGGATGTCCGCCTGCAAGGGGATCTCCTGGTCAATGGCCAGCTCATATTCAATCCTCTCCTGCCGCAGGTCAGACACCCCTTTGATGGCCGCGTCCAGTGCCTCTTGCAGCGCCAGCCGGGCATTCTGCCACTGCCACAGGATAAGCCAATGGAGCAGCAGGGAGAGGATCACCAGTGGGATCAACAGGATAGTGATCCATTTCATAGGGGGTATCCCTCCTCGCAAATAAAGCAAGTCAGAAGGTAGAAGGCGGAAGACAGAATCGGATGCGTCTTCCGCCTTCTATATTCTACCACCCCTCGCTCAGACTTCGGTTGGTTGGGGACTCTGCATTCTGAGTTCTGCCTTCTAACTTCTCCCGATGGAATTCACCACCTCCAGCAGGGCGGTCATATATCCGATGGCATAGGCCCGCCCCCGGTGTCCCCACTCCGTATCGTCCACCATGTGCGGCACATGGTCGGCGATCAAGAACCCAGTGAACCCCACCTCCTTGAGAGTTTTCATCACCTCGAACATGTCGCTGTTGCCCTCGTTGATGAAACCCTCCTGAAACTTGGGAACCGTGCCCTGCACATCGCGGAAGTGGACGTAGAAAATCTTCCCTCGCTCCCC
>CAYRNM010000013.1:14263-20548 GCA_964425465.1 uncultured Anaerolineae bacterium
ACACACGTGGGGGCTATGAAGAGGTCATTGCAGCGCGGATAGTGTAGCCATGCCCGCGGACCGTCTGCAAAAAGGCGGGGTTGCTAGGATTAGTTTCGATCTTCTGGCGCAGATTACGAATGTGCACCCGAACCAGGTCCGGTGACCCGACGCCAGGCGGATACCCCCACACTGCCCGCAGGAGTTGGTCATTGGAGAAGACTTGTCCTGTATGCCGCATGAGGTAGGCAAGGAGATCAAACTCCACCTGGGTGAGTAACTGGGTCTGGTCCCCAATCCGAACCTCGAAGGTCTGGCAATTGAGGGTCAGGGGCCCTACTCGCAGGTGCTCAGGTTCCGATGGTTGAGACCGGCGCAGGAGGGCTCGTACTCGCCAAACCAGTTCTGGAAAGTCAAAGGGTTTGGTAAGATAATCATCCCCGCCGGCCTTGAAGCCGGTGAGTTTGTCATCCAGCAGCACCTTGGCGGTCAGAAAGAGAATAGGACACTCGGAAGTCCGGGGCAGGGTTCGCAGACGGCGGCAGACCTCAAAACCATCCATTTGGGGTAGGCGGACATCCAAGATGACCAGATCGGGCTTCCAATCTACGGCAATGTCCAGAGCGTGAGGTCCATCGCCTGCCACCCTCACCTCATATCCCTGACGCTCAAGCCCAAGAGCCACAAGCCTAGCCACGCCAGCTTCATCTTCCACCACTAGAATGTGCGCCATGCCTCATCCTCCTCCAAGGGTTCTGGAGATGGTAAAAAGGTTGAATTCGATAGAATTATTGTACCACCATATGAAAGTGATGTCAAGTTCTTAAGCTGCGCTGTTTGCCGGATCAACGCAAACACGCTATAATACACTAAAGTGGCCATGGGGCGATCAAGGCATTGGTTATGAGCCTTATGTTATCCCTATTCTATGGAACACATCGGAGGCTGTATTGGCCTCCGCTTGATGGAGGTGGTTTGCGTGCCCAAGCGGACTTATCAGCCTAAGAAGCAGCGTCGTCTGCGGAAGCATGGTTTCCGGGCCCGCATGAGCACCCGAGGGGGCCGGCAAGTGCTCAAACGACGCCGAAGCAAGGGCCGTTGGCGATTGACCCCCTGCGCTCACCGGAAGTAGGGCCGTGCGGCTGCACCGATGTGTGCGCCTCACCGATCCCGACCGCTTCCGGCAGGTCCGGCAGGAGGGGCGTTCCTGGGTTCATCCTCTGCTGGTGCTGTGTGCACTGCCCAACGATCAGCCCTACAGCCGCTTCGGGATATCCGCCAGCCGGTGGGTGGGCAAGGCGGTGGTGCGCAACCGGACCAGGCGGAGACTGCGGGAGGCCATCCGAGAAGTGTGGCAAGATGTTGCCCCTGGCTGGGACATGGTGTTTGTGGCCCGCCTTTCTCTGCAGCGACAGCCTTTTGACCAGATTTCTGCGGCGGTGAGAGGAGTGCTACAGCAGGCGGGCCTTTTGTCGGGAATGGGGACTGAGGAAGAACTGGTATTCTGATGAAAACGTTGGTGTTGGGTCTGATCCGGGTCTATCAACTCATTTTCTCTCCCCTGCTGCCCCCTGCTTGCCGCTTTACCCCCAGTTGTTCCCAGTACAGCTACCAAGCCATCGCCCGCTATGGGCTATGGAAAGGGGGGCAACTCAGCTTACGGCGGCTCCTGCGCTGCCATCCCTTCCACTCAGGGGGCTACGACCCTGTGCCCTGAGATGACCCGTCGAGGATAATCCCCGAGGAGGTTAACGACACCCATGTGGAATGCCTTTATAGAGCTGTTGGTCAACGCGCTGAAGCTTCTGAGCAGCGGGATAGAAAGCCTGGGGATACCCTATGCCTTTGGCTTTGCTATTGTCCTTTTCACCGTGATCATCAGGGTGCTCACCTTCCCTTTGAACTGGCAGCAGATCAAGTCTTCCATTAAGATGCAGGAACTGCAGCCCCAGTTGGAAGCCTTGCAGAAGAAATACCGCAAGAATAGAGAAAAGCTGGCTCAGGAGCAGATGAAGCTGTATCAGGGGGCCGGGATCAATCCCCTGGGGGGATGTCTGCCTATGTTGATCCAGTTCCCTATCTGGATCGGCCTGTATCAGGCCCTCTACAAGCTCGCTGCCCAGCAACTGCTGGGGGCTTTTCTATGGATCAGGGACCTGGGGTTCCCCCCTCAGGGGACCAGCTTCTCCTGGATATGGAATCCCCCGGCCGGCATGTCCTGGCTGGAGGTGGGGGGCTATCTGGTTCTGCCCATATTGACCGTGGTCACCCAGATCATCGTGCAGAAGATGACCACCACTTCCTCCTCCGATCCCCAGCAATCGGCGATGAACCAGGCCATGATGCTCATGCCCCTCATGTTCGGCTTCTTCGCCGTCCAGGTGCCAGCGGGATTGGTCCTCTATTGGGTGACCTCCAATCTGCTTCAACTCATCCAACAATACTTCACCATGAGCTACAGCACGGCTACACTCGCCCAGGGAGGCGACAAAGATGCAGAGAAGAAAGCATAACATCCTGGAGGTGAGCGGCCAGGACGTGGAGGAGGCCATCGCCAGGGGATTGGCTCAGTTGGGCCTGTCCCGCGATGAGGTGTTGATTGAGGTCCTGAATCGCGGCCGCCGGGGGGTGCTGGGCCTGGGCGCCGAGCCAGCTCAGGTGAGGATCCTTTACCCCGCTGAGGAGGAAGGCGAGGAGGAGCCCATCCCCTCCCCCGCTGAAGAGAAGTCGCAGATCGCTCGGGCCACGGTGAAGGAACTCCTGGAGAAAATGGGCATCCAGGCTCAGGTGACGGTGCATGAGCCACAGGAAGATCAACTCCTGACCCTGGATATCCGGGGGGAGGATCTCAGCATTCTCATCGGCCCCCGGGGGGAGACACTCAACGCCCTGCAGTACATCGCCCGACTGATCGTCAGTCGGGAGTTGTTGCGCTGGGTGACCTTCTTTCTGGATGTGGAGGGCTATCGCCAGCGAAGGGCCAAGGAGTTGCAGGATATGGCGCGCCGCGTGGCTGAAAGGGTGGCCCTGAGTAAGCAGCCCCTGGCCTTGGAGCCAATGCCCGCCCACGAACGACGCATTATCCATATCACCCTTCGCGATCACCCTCTGGCCACCACCCAGAGCGTGGGCCAGGGAGAGCACCGCCGGGTGACCATTCTCCCCCGCGAATAAAGGGAGGATCCTTCCCCAAACAGTCAGCTCCCTTGGCCGCAGCCAGCCAAGGGATTTTTGGTTTTCCACCCTCTTCGGCCATCCGATAGGAGTATGCTACAATAGCCCTATGTGGCCTCTCATCACGGAGCGAGTTATGGAACCCTTCGACTACCTGGTCATCGGGCACGTCTGCAAAGACCTGAAACCGGATGGCTTCGCCATCGGAGGGACAGCGACCTATTCCTCGCTGACGGCTCGCAATCTGGGAGTGCGCGTGGGCGTCATCACCAGCACTGCCCCCGATTTTCCCCTACAGGAGACACTGTCGGGCATCGAGGTGCTATACCTCCCCTCGGCGCAGACGACAGCGTTTGAGAATATCTACCTGGATGGCGTTCGACGGCAGGTGATCCACGCTGTGGCCCAGCCCATCTCCTCGGCCTCCATCCCTCCCCCCTGGCGGCGAAGCAAAATCGTCCACCTGGGGCCCGTGGCCCAGGAGGTGAGTCCAGATCTGGTGGAGGGATGGGGGGACGGCCTGGTGGCCATAACCCCCCAGGGCTGGATGAGACGATGGGACGATGTTGGCCACGTCTTTCCCTGTCGCTGGGAAGGAGCGGAACAGTTCCTCCAGGCTGCTGATGTGCTCATCCTGAGCGAGGAGGATGTGAGGGGTGATTGGAGTCAAATCGAGGCCCTGGCACGGTGGGCCAGGATCATGGTGGTGACCTCCGGTTGGCAGGGATCCACGGTGTTTCACCGAGGTGAGAGGCGCCATTTCCCCGCCCGCCCGGTGGTGGAGATGGACCCCACTGGCGCAGGCGACATCTTCGCCGCGGCCTACTTGATCCGCCTGGAGGAAAGCGGCGATCCCTGGGAGTCAGCCCGCTTCGCCAACTGCGTGGCCTCCTTCTCGGTGGAGAAACCGGGCATCGCCGGCATTCCCACCCCGGAGCAGATTGCGAGCTGTCGAGTGGGTTAGATCAGAAACCCGGTTTTGGCGTTCCGCAAGCAAGGTGGCACTAGTTGCAGGTGCTTTTCGGAGGCCAGTGGTTCCCCTGACCTGAAAAACCGGGTTTCTTCACCCCGCCCTGTGGAGGGCCGATCAAGAAGCAGTAGGGGCAACCCATGGGGAAGGTCTACACCCTGTGGTGGGCATAGTGAACCAAGCCCCCAAATATGGCGGCAACCATGCGCAATCGCAAGTTATTCATCCTACTCCACGACCAATTGTGGAGCTGCCGAGTCTACCCACATCTTGACATTAACGTGGACAAGGAAGATTGCTCCACAGCGAAAACCAGGTATTGAAAGGAGCAACTTTCCTGATGGCTGGTATAACAGCCAAGCAGAAGCGATACCAGGAGAAGAAGACCCAGCGGAGAGAGTGAGCCAAGCGGAAGGCCAAGGCTCACAAGACAAGCGCCAGGTGCTGGCTCGGCGGCGGCAGATGGATCGCGCACGACAAGCGCAGCAGCGGCGAGGGCAAGAAGAACACACGCAGCGTTAGCAGGGTTTACATTCCCAAGGGAGGACTTCAAACGGGTGACCCGTCCCACTGAATGGGATAAAAAAACGGGTTTCTGACAGCCGTCAGTTCGTCTACGGACCACGGAGCCACCCGCAGGAAGTGGCACAAGCCGAAGATGGTCACACCAGCCGCCACATGGCGCAGCAAGGCCGACAGTGTCCGCCGTTCATCACAATGCAACAGTCCCAGCAGTACGGCCACGAAGTACTTCCACTGGGGGCAGGCTGAAGACATGGCAAAACAGGCGCATATACTGGGCCAGACGCGCGTCTCGGATATGGATCGGCTGGGGCATGTTCCCTCCTGAGTGGCTCTGGGGTTCTGCCACCCAAGTATAGCACCAGCCGCGCTATGCCCCAAAACCCAATTGTCAAAAGTGCAAAACTACTGTACAATAATTGGTCAAAACCTGGTGAATACAAGTCATTTGTCCCGCAACTGTGGCCACACCCTGAAAGGGCATATTATGTATGTTATCCATCGTAATCGAATCGTCTTTATGCTGGCGCTGCTGTTGACACTGCTCTGGATGCCCCACCCAGTGGTCGCTCAGGGAGGTGTCCATGTGGTGCAACGGGGCCAGACCCTCTACAGTATCGCCCGGCGCTACGGAACCACCGTCAGTGCTATCATGCAGGCCAATGGCCTGACCAACTCCAACTTCGTGTGGGTGGGCCAGCGGCTCCGCATCCCGAGCGGTGGTAGCGCAGCCGGAAGTTCGAGCGGTGGTAGCGCAGGCAGAATCGCTGGCCGCTGGGTCGAGGTCGTTCTCAGCAGCCAGCGTGCTGTCGCCTGGCAGGGGAATGCGCCGGTGCGGACGATGGTGGTCAGCACGGGCATCGCCCGCTACCCGACGCCATCTGGACGGTTCCGCATCTACGCCAAGTACCGCAGCACTGCCATGTCTGGGCCAGGCTACTACCTGCCCGGCGTGCCGCACACCATGTTCTTCTACCGGGGCTATGCGCTCCACGGCACCTATTGGCACCGCAACTTCGGCCGTCCCATGAGCCACGGTTGTGTGAATCTGACCAGAGGCGATGCAGCCTGGCTTTACTCCTGGGCACCGGTGGGGACCTTAGTGGTGATCCGCTACTGAGGACTGGAGGCCCCCCATAATCTTCCTGTGGGCGCTGGTAGGCCTGGGGATGGGGAGCCTTCTCCATTGGGCCGGGGATTACCTGCTGCGCTTCAGCTCCAGCAGAGCGTCCTCCTCACCTGGATCGAGTGGCTGGCCCGCACCAGCCTGGTGGCAAGGTGTTACGCGCCGAGAATAGGATGGGCTGGGGATCACTGGGGAGCTTTTGACCGCTCTCCTCTTCACCTATCTCTGGTCCCGGTACGGTGCATCCTGGCGGCTGCTGGAGTTGCTCTTCCACGCTTCCCTCTTTCCTCATCAACCCCCATTGACCTGTGGCATCGGCTGATCCTGAATGGGGTGGTCTATCCTGCCATCCTTTTCACGCTGCTGGTCCGACTCCTCTCACCCCGTCCCGGCGTTCTCAATGCCCTTCTCGGTGGCGCAGTGGGGCTGGTGCTTTTTCTGGTGGTGATGTTGGCGAGGCACGGAGCCTTGGGCGCCGGGGATGTGAAGCTGGCGGCCTTCATTGGAGTGGTGG
>CAYRNM010000013.1:20648-25645 GCA_964425465.1 uncultured Anaerolineae bacterium
GCCCCCTTCCTCTGCCTGGGAGCGATGCTCGTGCTCCTGTACTCCCCTCTTCTCCCCACTGCGTAAGGGTGACTGCAAAGGGTGCACCCCTACGATTGTCCCTCCAGCCCTAGCGTGCTATAATAGGCCGAGCGGAAGGGAGTAATGAGTTAACGAGGCACTGAGTCAATAAGGGTTCGGCCCACTCATTACTCGTGCCTCATCCACTCGTTACTTGTCGCCCTTATTCTACACAGGAGCCCAAGTGCCCCCAGTTGCACCCTATTTCTCAGAAACAGAGTATCAAGCCCAGATCCAGCGCCACTACCGGCGTAATTTCACGGTCAATATCCTGGATTTCGCCTGCTACTCCTGGGGTATGAGCTTCGCCTCGATGGTGACGATCCTGCCCCTCTATCTGAGCCACCTCACCACCTCGCCCCTGCTCATCGGATTGGTGCCCGCTTTGGGCAGCGTATTCTGGTTTCTGCCCCAGCTCTTCACCGCCAACTATGTGGAACGACTGGAGCGCAAGCAGCCCTTTATTCTGTTGATCAGCATCCATGAGCGCTGGCCCTACCTGGCCCTGGGGCTGAGCATCCTCCTGTGGCCCCACGCTAGCCCCACCCTGTCCATTGTGCTGTTTTTCCTCCTGCTGAGCATCATCGGTCGGCTGAGCGGGGGATTGATTGGCACGGCCTGGCAGGATTACATCGCTAAGATCATCCCCCTCGGCCGACGGGGTCTGTTCTTCGGGCTGAGCAACTCGCTGGGAGGGGTGCTGGGCGCGGGCGGTGCGGCCTTCTCCGTTTACCTGCTGGATCACTTCCCCTTTCCCACCAGCTTCGCCTACTGCTTCCTTATGGCCTTCGCCGCCAGTGTGCTCTCCTGGAGCTTCCTGGCCATGGCCAAGGAGCCGCCACGTCCCAGCAGCAAGCCCCCCATCTCACAAGGGGAGTACTTCCGCTGGCTGCCGGGCGTCCTGCGGAGGGATCGCAATTTCTCCGCCTATCTCCTCAGCCAGATCGTCCTGGTGCTGGGGGGGATGGCCAGTGGCTTCTTCACCGTCTATGCCGTGCAGCGCTTTCAGGTGTCGGACCAGACGGCGGGCTGGTTCACTACTGTGTTGCTGGGAAGCCAGGCGCTCTCCAATCCGCTTCTGGGCCGTCTGGGCGACCGAGGAGGGCACAAATCGGTGATGGAGATTGCGGCCTGCCTGGGCATCGTGGTCCTCATTCTACTCCTTGCCGCCTCCCACATCGGCTGGTTCTTTCCCCTCTTTGCCCTCTACGGCTGCTCCAGCTCGGGGTTCATGTTGGCCGGGATGAGCATTATTCTGGAGTTCTCCCGTCCCGAGGACAGGCCTACCTATATCGGCCTGGCCAACACCTGCGCTGCCCCTTTCTGGGCCCTGGCGCCACTGGCCGGCGGCTGGATTGTGTCCACCCTGGGCTACAGGGCCCTCTTTTGGGTAGCCCTGGGATTCTCGCTGATCGGATGGTTGCTCCTCCACTGCCTGGTGCGGGAGCCACGCGGGCTGAGGCTGCCCACGGAGGCTTATGTCACGAGTGTTGGCTAGGGTCTGGCGCCTTCTGCCCTATCGCCTGCAATGGGTGCTCTGCTGGCTGTTCAATGCCCCCTTTCTGGTGGGTGTGGTGGGTGTGGTGGTCAATGACCGGGGCCAGGTGCTGGTCCTCAACCACTCCTATCGTCGAGGTCCGAGCTGGGGCTTGCCCGGCGGCTGGCTGAAGCCCGGTGAGTGGACCCAGGCAGCCCTCTTCCGGGAGGTCAAGGAGGAGACAGGGCTCTTGGTGGATGTGGGGCCCCTACTGATCGTAGCCAATGCCCTTACGCTCAATCGGCTGGACATCGCCTACCTCTGCAAGGTGCGAGGGGGCACCCCTCACCTCAGCCACGAGGTTCTGGAGATGCGTTTCTGTGAGCCCGATGCCCTGCCAGAGGCCATGTACCCTGCACAGAGGGCCATCGTCCAGTTGACGCAGGCCCACTACCCTGACTGGTTCGAGGGAAGGATCGAAGAGTGAGACCCCGGTCCGGCGCGAACCTGGAGCGCATCCTCCTGCTCATCCTCCTGGGCATGGTGGCCCTGACCGTCGTGCGCTATGTGCACTATCGGCAGCGCTTTCCCCGTCCTCTCCAGGTGGGGAACCTGATCGTAGAGGAGAGGGATCGAGAGGCTGCAGGTCAGCGGTTGCAAGAGGCCTTCAGCCAGCCAGTGACGCTCCGCTATCTGGATCAGGAGGTGGAGCTGGATCCAAAAGAGGTGGGCTTTCGATTATACGCCGAGCGGATGCTGGATGCGGTGTGGAATCAACCGGCCACACAATTCGAGGCCGCCGATTTCCTGGCCGTGACACTGGGAGGGACTCCCCGGCCTCTGCCCGTGCCCATAGCTGCGGACTATGATCCCCAGGCTCTGTGGGAGGAGTTACAGGCCATCGCCGCCCAATGGGATCGGCCAGCCCAGCCGCCTCGTCTGGTCAAAGCCAGGTTGCGCTTCGTGCCTGGCGAGCCGGTCCGAAAGCTGGATATGGAGGCCTCCCTGCCCCAGGTGGTGGGCGCGCTCCTGTCCCCCACCCAACGCCAGGTGGAGCTGGTGGTGACCCAGGAGGGTGAGGAGCCGGTGCAGCCCGATATGGGCCTTCTGCGGGCCGCTATTCAGGAGCTCCTGGCCGATTTCCCTGGCGTGGCGGGCATCTTCGTGAAGGACTTAGCCACCGGCGAGGAACTGGCCCTGAATGGAGAGGTGGCCTTCGCCGGAATGAGCCTTATGAAGGTGGCCATCATGGAGGAGTTCTTCCGCCAGCTCGATAGGCTCCCCACGATTGAGGAGACGAAGCTCCTCACTGAGACCATGACCCTCAGTGGTAACTACACCGCCAATCTCCTGCTGGCTGAGATTGGGGAGGGCGATCCCTACCGAGGCGTGCGGCGGCTCACCGAATCCATGCAGCGGGTCGGGCTGGTCAATACCTTCATGGCCACTCCCTACGATGAGGATCAACCCCCTCCCTGCATCGTGACCCCTGCCAACTCGCGGCAAGATGTGGACACTGAGCCCGATCCCTACATGCAGACCACGCCGCAGGATATGGGATTGCTTATGGAGATGATCTACCAGGCCGCAAGGGGTGGCGGAACCCTCATCGCCGCCTATCCAGGCCAGATCACCTCCCAGGAATGTCAGGCCATGCTGGAGCTGATGAAGGGCAATCGCATCGGCTCGCTGATAGAGGAGGGCGCGCCGGCGGGGACGCCCCTGACCCACAAGCACGGCTGGATCGGCGATACTCACGCTGACGCAGGCATCGTCTTCTCCCCGGGGGGCGACTATGTGCTGGTCATCTTCCTGTACCAGCAGGGGTGGCTGCAATGGGAGCAGAGCGCGCCTCTCATCGCCGACATCGCTCACATCACCTACAATTACTTCAACATGGATGACCAATGGTGAAGAGGATCATCGCCGCCCTCTGGATACTGTTGACCGCCTTCCCCGTCGCGGCGGATAGCTCCCGGACCTGGACCCACACCACCCAGGCCGATTTCATGGCTGCGGAGCAGCAGGGGGTGGATGTGCGCGCCCTTGACGCCCTAGGCACTCCCTATGGCTACGACGCCGACCCTCGGGGCAGCGTGCGCCTTCAATCGCGGCCCGGCCCGTGGACCAAGCACCCTGAGAACCCGGTGCTGGATGTGGGGCCCCCCAGGGCCTGGGATGACGCTGTAGTGGATGAGGCCAAGGTGGTGTTCGACGGCGAGACTTATCATCTATGGTACACCGGTCGTCAGAAATCGGTTGAGCCCGGCGCTAAGCCACCCATGCGTGTGGGCTATGCCACTTCATCCGACGGTATTCATTGGAAGAAGTGCCCTCAAAACCCCGTGCTGAACATCGGCCCTATCGGCTCCTACGACAGCCTGGGAATCCATCCCCCCTTCGTGCTCTTCGATGGCCAAACTTTCCGCATGTGGTACTCCGCCTGGAAGGCCGATGCCCAGGGCTCGGCCCTGTGGTCCATCAACTATGCAGCATCGCCCGACGGGATCGCCTGGACCAAGGATGCGGCCAACCCCCTCATGGTGGAGGAGCGCAGCAGCCGCTGGGATGCGACCTACATTTCCGAGCCCTCCGTGCTGTGGAATGGTGTGTTCTTCGAGATGTGGTACAACGGCGGCTCAGAGCGGACGGCCGCCGGGGGACACGAGCTGCGCATTGGCTATGCTTCCTCGATTGACGGCCTGCGGTGGCGACGCCGGTCCGAGGACGCCTGGGTGTTGGATGTGGGCCAACCGGAGGCCTGGGACGATTTCTCCGTAGCTCGGGCGCATGTGATCTACGACGGCCTGCGCTATCAGATGTGGTACGAGGGCCACGATGGGGCTAACTTCCGCATCGGCCAGGCTGCATCCTCCGATGGCCTGCATTGGACCAAAGATGGGGCCAATCCAGTCCTGGATTTGGGCCCGCCGGGCTCGTGGGACAGCATCCACGCCATCGAACCCTACGTGCTCTTTGATGGACAGTTGTACCGCATGTGGTATTCGGGGTACGATGGGCAGCACTTCCGCATCGGGCTGGCCACTGCGCCGCCCATCTACACCCGCCAGGGCACATTGGTCTCCGCGCCGATGGATAGCGGCCGGCCGACAGTCTGGCGCTCGCTGAGCTGGAAGGCCAGGCTGCCGGAGGGGACGGACATCACCCTCGCCGTGGCCACCAGCGATGATGGCCGAACCTGGTCGCGTTGGAACACTGTGGCCTCCAGTAGCGAGGGGGACAACGCTGTGTCCCTTGAAATGCCGCCAACTCGCTACTTCCGCTATCGGGCCACCCTCACTACTGCCGACCCAGCTCATTCCCCTGTGCTGGAGGAGATCACGGTGAGTGAGGAGGCACTGCCCACTTCAACCCCTACCATCACTCCCAGCCCGACACCCCCACCTTTACTCCCTCCCCCTACCAGGGGGAGGGCCGGGGAGGGGGTAGCCTCTCCCAC
>CAYRNM010000014.1:0-20765 GCA_964425465.1 uncultured Anaerolineae bacterium
TGTCAAAGTGTCAACCTATTCTGAACCATCCCGGCTCTTACCACCTAAAGTACCAGAACCGGCGGGCTGAATGGCTCAGCAACTGGTGGAACGTTGTCAATTGGGCAGATGTCGCTAGGCGTTTTGCCGAAGCGCGCAAGTAGGTAGGTTGCACTGAGGATGGGATCTTCACATGATTACAGTATGATAAGGAGGTGCTGCTATCGGCTGAACTATAAGCGCCGCGGAAGGGGTGGTGTTTTGACACCATACGAAGCGAAAAATCATCAGAGGAGGTAGGAAAATGCCAGAATTTCTCAATCCCTTTAGTGGAAAGGTGCCAGATCGCAAACTGACGACTGAGGAACTGATCCGGGCCATCCGCTTGGATCTGGCCGCCGAACATGAGGCGGTCCACCTGTACATGGCCCACGCCGATGCTACCGACCATCCCCTGGCCAAAAAGGTGCTGATAGACATCGCCAACGAGGAGCGGGTCCACGCCGGTGAATTCGCCCGCCTACTCCAAATCCTGACCGGGGATGAGGACACATTCCTGGCAGAGGGCGCGGAGGAGGTGGACGAGATGGCCGCTGAGCTTGGTGTCCCCAAGGAGGAGGCCGCAGTGGCCATCGGTGAGGAGACCACCATCGGGTCGTTAAAGGAGTGATGGAGAGGAGAGGATAACATGGCAAACAAGTACTTGGCCCGAGAGGATGCGCCCTTCGGACCAGAAACATGGGAGGTGCTGGACAGTGCGATGGTGGAAGCGGCTAAGAGTGTGCTCACTGGCCGTCGCCTGCTACACATCGAAGGCCCCTATGGCCTGGGGCTGAAAGTAGTGCCCTTGCAGGATGCCGAGGTAGAATCAGGCCTGATCGCCAGCCGGGTCATCCCCGTGTCGCTGATCCAGATGGCCTTCACCCTTGGCAAACGAGACCTGGCGGCCTATGAACGCGATGGAGTATCGCTCGACACGACGGAAGTGGCCAAGACCGCCATCAAGTGCGCGCGCCTGGAGGACACCCTGGTCTTCAAGGGAGCGCCGGGCATACCCGGCCTGCTGACGGTGGAGGGCTCCAACGCGCTGGAACTCTCCCCCTGGGATGAGGTTGGAACGGCGGCCGAGGATGTCATCAGGGCCGTGACCACTCTCGACGGCGCTGGCTTTCACGGCCCTTACTGCCTGGCCCTGACCCCCAGCCGCTACAACCTCCTGTTCCGCCGCTATCCCAGGGGTAATGTCAGCGAGCTGGAGCACATTAGGATGATAGTGACGGAGGGCGTCTTCAAAGCGCCGGTACTCGGTAGCGGCGGGGTGCTGCTGGCTTCGGGCCGTCAATTCGCTGCCATCGTGCTCGGGCAGGACATGGCCATTGGCTTCATTGGCCCCGTCGAGGAGAAGTTGGAGTTCTCCATCTCCGAGAGCCTGGCCCTGCTCGTCCGTCAGCCCCCGGCTATCTGCGTTCTGAAAGAGTAAATGGAGTGAGCCAACAGGGGGCCAATAATTGCAGATTTCGGATTGCAGATTTAAGATTCTTCACTACGCAATCCGAAATCTGCAATCTACAATCTGAAATCCGAAATGGATTGGAGGGCAGACGATGACCGAGGCGAAGGCGGCGCTGGCGATCTTGCGCCGCGCTGCAGAGAATGAGCGTCAGGGCTACCACTTCTATCAGGAGGCCGTGGCCAGGATGGCTGACGCCCGGGGCAGGGAGATGTTCGAGAGCTTAGGAGAGGATGAAACCCGACATTTGCACCTGCTGTCGGTGGAGTACCAAAGCCTGGAGAGGGGTGAGGGCTGGATTGATCCCCAAGAGGCCATGGAGCAGAAAATCGAGGTTGACATAAGTCAGCCGCTGTTCCCTGGTGAGGAGATGGCCCCCGTGGCTTTTCCCTGGGATGAGGCGGCTGAGCGGGGATGGGACGAACTGCAGACCGACCTGGCGGTGCTGAAGTTCGGCATGGAAATGGAAGAGCGCTTCTACGAGATGTACAAGTCAGCGCTGGAGGAAGCTGTGTCGGACTCGCCTGCGGCCCGAGCGTACCAGTTCCTTATGGCCGAGGAGAACCGCCACTTCGAGCTGCTGCAGGAGGCCCACAACTACCTGGATGAGAATGAGGTATGGTGGGACGACTGGCAGAGGCCTATTTTTGAAGGAGGGTAGGTAGACAAAGGCAGAAGGGACCAAGAAACCCGGTTTTTGTGGTCGTTGGTGGAGGAATTTTCACAAAAGTCGGCTCTGATGAGGCACAAGCCCCACCAATCCAAGAAAAAAACCGGGGTTCTGCCAAACTGCCTTCTGAGAGGACTATGCGCAGTTCACGCAAAATGCTTCTGATGAGGCATCGGCAACGGCGCTCTAACTCGAACTCCCACGGCCCGGCGTATATCTGGCTGCAGTTGGCCCTGGGCACACTGGCGATGATCACCCTCAGCATCCTATTGGTCATCCTGGCCACCTTCGGCACCGTGGCCGGAGTCTACGCCCACTTCGCCCAGGGGTTGCCTGACCCCACTGCTATCGAGACCGCCCAGGAGACCTTCGAGACCACCAAGATCTACGACCGCACCGGCCAGCACCTCCTGTATGAGATCTTCGATCCCCAGCGAGGTGACCGCACTATTGTTCCCCTGGAGGAGATCCCCCTTTACCTTCGTCAGGCGACCATCGCCCTCGAGGATCACGATTTCTATGAGAACCCGGGAGTAAACCTCCGGGGCATCCTCCGTGCGGCCTGGGCCAACTTCCGGGGTCAGCAGGTCCAGGGTGGCTCCTCTATCACCCAGCAACTGATCAAAAACGTCCTCATCCCCCCGGAGGAACGGTACCAGAAGCTCTACTCCCGCAAGATCAAAGAGGCTATCCTGGCCCTGGAGATCTCTCGCCGCTACCCCGGCCGGGAGGGCAAAGACCAGATCCTGGAATGGTATCTCAACTCTAACAACTACGGCAGTTGGGCCTATGGAGTTGAGGCCGCGGCCAAGGTGTACTTTGGAAAGCACGTGCAGGAGTTGGACCTGGCGGAGTGTGCCATGTTAGCCGCCATACCCCAATTCCCAGCCCTCAACCCCATCAATGCCCCGGAAGAGGCGCGAAAGCGGCAGCACCTGGTGTTGGATGCCATGCTCCGGGAGGGTTACATCACGGCAGAGCAGGCGGTGGCGGCCAAGGCTGAGCCCCTGCAGGTGCGGAGTTCGCTGGCGGAGCGGTTCGACGTCCAGGCTCCCCATTTCTCCCTCTACGTCCAGCAGCGGCTGGAGCAGGAGTTGGGCCAATTGGCCTATCAGGGGTTGAAGGTCTACACTACCCTGGACCTGGACCTGCAACGGAAGGCGGAGGAGATCGCTCGAGAGCAGGTCAAGAAGCTCCAGGAGGAGGAGCGCAACGTCTCCAACACGGCGGTGGTGGGCATCCGGCCGACTACAGGTGAGATCCTGGCCATGGTGGGCAGCCTGGACTACTGGGATAAAACGATTGACGGCAATGTCAACGTGGCCCTGGCCGACCGCCAGCCCGGTTCGGCTTTCAAACCCTTCACCTACGTGACCGCCCTGGCCCAGGGCTACACCCCGGCCACGATGATCATGGATGTGCGCACCGGTTTCCATGACGATCCCAACCCCTACTACGTGCCCGAAAACTACGACCGCAAATACCACGGCCCGCAGCGCGTGCGGCTGGCGCTGGCCCGGTCCTATAACATGCCCGCCGTATGGATGCTCAGCAAAGTGGGGGTCAAGAATGTGATCAACACTGCGCATCGCATGGGCATCAACACCCTCAACGCCGACTACTACGGCCTGAGCCTCACCCTGGGTGGCGGGGAAGTGCGGCTGCTGGACATGACCTACGCCTTCTCTGTCTTTGCCAACGGCGGCGTCATGGCGGGCCAGCTCATCCCCGAAGAGTACCGCCGCCCCGGCTTCCGCGAACTGGACCCAGTGGCCATCCTGCGCATCGAGGATTCGCAGGGCCAGGTGATCAGACAGTACCTTCACCCCGAGACCCGTCAGGTCCTCAGCCCCCAACTGGCTTTTCTCCTGAATGACATCCTCTCCGACAACCAGGCGCGGGCGGCGGCCTTTGGGGTGGATAACAAGCTCCACTTGGAGGATCGGCCGGCGGCAACCAAGACGGGCACGACCACCGACTGGCGCGATGGCTGGGCCATTGGCTACACCCCTCAACTGGCGGTGGGGGTGTGGGTGGGCAACAGCGACAACGAGCCGATGGAGCGCGTGCCCGGGGCGCGCGGCGCGGCCCCTATCTGGCAGGAGATCATGAGATATGCGCTGCGGGATGCGCCGGTCCAGCAGTTCCTCCGACCGCCGGGGATCGTCGAGGCGCAGGTGTGCGCCGTGTCGGGGCTCCTGCCCACGGCGCACTGTCCCGCCACGGTGAGCGAGTATTTCCTGGAGGGGACAGTGCCCACTGTCCATTGCGATGTGCACCAGCTTTTCCGGGTCAACAAGGAGACGGGGAAACTGGCCTCGGTGCACACCCCGCCGGAGCTGGTGGAGGAGCGGGTGTACGAGATCTTCCCTCCGGAGGCGCAGGACTGGGTGCGGGAGAATGACATCCCTCAGCCTCCCACGGAGTATGACGGCTATGGGCCGGGTCTGGCGGCCGGCGACGTGGCGATCATTGACCCGCCCCCCTATGCCTATCTGAGCCAGGGGCAGCCCATCGTGGGCAATGCCAAGGGGGGTGATTTCCAGTCCTGGCGGCTGGAGTATGGCCCGGGCCTCAATCCCCCCTCCTGGAGCCCCATCGGCGCGGATCATGGCCATCAGGTGGATCATGGCCCCCTGGAGTTCTGGGATGTGAGCGGGCTGGAGGGGTTGTACACTCTGCGGCTGACGGTGATGCGTCACAACCGGCCACCTGACCAAACGACCATCCAAGTGACAGTGGACCACACCCCACCCGACCCGCAACTCATCTACCCTCCTGACGGCAAGAAGTACATCATGGAGGATGATGAGTACGTGAATATCCAGGCTGAGGCCAGGGACAATGTCTCCATGGACCGGGTGGAGTTCTACCTGGATGGCGAGCTGCTCAAAGTCAGCACTGTCCCACCCTACAACACCCGATGGATCATCGTCATGGAGGATACCCCGCCCGTGGAGGGCCCACCGGTAGAGGCGACGCGGGTGATCACCCACCCTGACGGCAGTACTTCGGAGGAGACCTACATCGCCCGCCGTTTCGAGCGCGACCCGGCTACTGGAGCCCCCATGTGGGTCTTCGATGGAGGAAAGGTCATCACCATCCGTGAGGACGAGTATACTGAGATCCACGAGATCTACGTCGTGGCCTATGACGCCGCTGGCAACAAACAGGAGAGCGAGAGGATCCATATCTCGGTGGTGCATGAGAGGAAAGAGGAAAAAGAAGGCTAGGCGTTCCTGCAGAGGAATCCAGAAAGACGCATAGGAGCATTAAACGAGGACCAAAGTGGGCCTGATACCCTTTGTCTTCCTTTTTCCAAAGCAGGCGGAAGCCGAGACACGGACCATCACCACCCGAGGCCATCCGGGGCTACCTGATGATGAATACGCCCTGGTAGAATCCTACTGTGTAGATCCCCAGTGCGACTGCCGGCGAGTCATGCTTAACGTGCTCGGCCGGCAGCAGGGCAACAGATACCTGGCCTCGATCAGCTTTGGCTTTGATCGTGATCAGGAGCTGGCTGGCCCCTTTCTCGACCCATTGAATCCGCAAAGCCGGTATGCCACTGTACTGCTCAACATGGTAGAACGGCTCGTCCTGACCGATCCGGCTTATGTAGCCCGGTTGGAGTCCCATTATCACCAGGTCAAGCAGGCAGTGGCGGATCCGACACATCCTATCCACCGAATATCGGCCCGGCTCGGGGTGGATGGCAAGGGGAGGCCAGTGCGCCGAAGCAGGAGAAGGGGGAAACGAAAGAGAGGGAGAAGATAAACTGTGAGCAGGTATATGTCACCTGCCACAGATCGCAAGTATAATGGCCAAGGCGCAAGCCACGGCATAGATGCTGCGGATGATGAGACGCACCCTTCAGGAGGACAGGACGAGTATCAGGCCTATCTCCAGGCCGCGCTGTCTAATGCCCTATTCGCTGGACCAGATAAGGGGTTAGCCCTGGCAGAGCAGGCCCAGGACCAGGAGACGACACGGCGAGCAGCCATAGGCTTCGAGAAGGACACCCCGCTGTTCTTCTACGATCTGCGCGAGGTGGTGAGCCCAGCGGAACGGGAGACCATTTCCGCTGTCATCCGCGAGGAGAAGGCCCATTTGCGCCGGTTGGCAAAGATGCTGTAGGAGAGACTGCACCGCTCGCCGATGGCGCTCGCTTCCAGGTTTCCACCGCCTGGACACGCGCGCCTCCTACTTCCTCGGGAACGATCCACAGAAGTGGTACGCTATATTTATACGAGGAGGACCAAAAATGACTTCACGCGAAAGAGTTTTAGCCGCACTCAACCATGAGGAAGCGGATCGAGTGCCCATCCACGACTCCCCCTGGCTGGCGACCATCGAACGCTGGCGTGGGGAAGGGCTCCCGACCGATATCTCTCCCGCCGAGTATTTCGACTACGAGATCGTCTGCTTCGGCGCCGACACCTCTCCCCGCTTCCCAGTGGAAGTGGTCGAGGAGACGGAGGAGTACATCGTCCACACTACCCCCTTCGGCGGGCTGCGGCGTGACCACAAGGACTACTCCACCACCCCTGAGATCATGGATTACCCCTGCAAGAGCCGGGAGGATTGGGAGAAGATAAAAGAGCGGCTCATGCCAAGCCGAGACCGGGTGGACTGGAAGGGGGAGTGGCTGGCCGGGTCGGCCCAGGATGAGCGGGCCGAGGAATCGGTCCTGGAGAGGGATCGTGTGGAGTGGAGGCGGGGACTTCCGGGGTGTAAAAGAGCACAGGAGCAGGAGAAGTTCGTCTGCTATTCCGCCGCGGTGGGCTATGACAAGATCCAAACCTACGTCGCCACCGAGCGACTGCTCATCGCCATCGCCACCGAGCCCGACTGGGTGCGGGACATGTACGAGACCGATGCGACCCTGGCCATCGAGATGTACGAGATCATGAAGGAAGGGGGCTTTGAGTTCGACGGAGCCTGGCTCTTCTGCGATCTGGGCTATCGCAATGGCCTCCTCTTCTCCCCCCGCCACTACGATGAGCAACTCCGCCCCACCTTCCAGCGCCTCTTCGATTACTTCAGGGGGGAGGGGATACCCACCCTCCTCCACAGTTGTGGCCGCGTACGGGAGCTGATCCCCCGCTTCATCGAGGATGGCCTGACCTGCCTCCAGCCTGTGGAGGTGAAGGCCGGAATGGATGTAGTCGAACTGAAGAAGGCGTTCGGGGATGGGATGGCCTTCATGGGGGGCATTGATGTGCGGGCCATGGCCGATCCGGATCTCTCCGTGATCGAAAAGGAGATCAGGACGAAGATCCCCTTCGCCAAGCGAGGTGGCGGTTACATCTACCACTCCGACCACTCAGTGCCCAGCAATGTGAGCTTTGAGCGGTACTGCCGGGTGCTCGAACTGGTGAGGAAGTATGGGGTCTACTGATCGGTGGAGGAACTGAGTCGGGAGTTCGTCAATCAACGTGCGTGGGCTATGGTGGGAGCTTCGACAGATCGCAGCAAGTACGGGAACCGGATCTTCCGGGATCTGCGCCAGGCAGGATACACCGTCTACCCAGTGAACTCCAAGGGGGGCGAGATTGAGGTCCTACGGGCCTATCCCTCGCTGGCCGACCTGCCTGAGCGACCGCAAGTGGTGGACATCGTCGTGCCTCCGAAGATGACAGAGGAGATTGTGCGCCAGTGCGCCGAACTGGGGCTGAAACGGGTGTGGATGCAGCCCGGCGCGGAGTCGGAGGAAGTCATTCGCCTTCTGCCACAGGCACCACATCAAAGTGGTACACCATACCTGTGCTATGCTGCATAAGAAGCAGTGGTGACCCAACCAGTCGCGGGGAACATGGGGGCCCTGCCCGATGTCAGATTCCTTGCCGTGCCCGTTTTGTTGGACTTGCATTGTTTCAGCTTTCGTGCTATGCTCATGAACAGTGCTGCCCGTGCCAGGACTGATTGGATTAGCCTATCGGCCAGGATGGCGAGGTTTCTTAAGGGGGTATTTTCACTTTGAAAGTCACGACTGAGCAACTTGAACATTGCCGTGTGGCGGTGACCATCGAGGTCGAGGAAGAGCGCATCCAGCGGGCCCTGCGGGCCACGGTCCGACGTATCTCCCATCAAAAGCTCATACCCGGCTTCCGCCCTGGCCGCGCCCCAGTGGGCGTGGTGCTGCGACGACTGGGCAAAGAAGCCGTGTATAACGCCCTGGTGGACGACATCGGAGAGGCACTGTACGAGGAGGCGCTGGAGCAACTGGACATCAAGCCCGTGGCCCGCGCTCAGTTGGATGATGTGCAGCTCGAACCTCTGGTGCTCAAGCTCACGGTCCCCGTGGAACCCATCGTGGAGCTGGGCGAGTACCGGGCTCTGCGCCTCGAACCCCTTGTAGTGTCCATCTCTGATGAGCAGGTAGCGGAAGCCTTGGGAAGGCTTCAGGAACAAAATGTGCGTTGGGAGCCGGTGAACCGCCCCACCCAGCTTGGCGATCAGGTCACTGTGGCCCTGCAAGGCACCAACAGCGAGGGGCAGGTGGTCGTCAATGAGGAAAAAACCACCTTCCGCCTCTCGCTGGACTCGCCTCTCCCCACACTGCACGAGCAACTCCTGGATATGACGGCCGATGAGGAACGGGAGTTCGACTTCACCTATCCCCAGGGGTTCTCTAACCCTGACCTGGCGGGGCAGACCCTGCGCCTGCGGGCCCGCCTGCTAGAGGTGCGGGAGCGAGTACTGTCCGCCCTCGACGACGAATGGGCCAAGACAGTGGGAGATTACGCCTCGCTGGAAGGCCTGCGCCTGGCTCTGCAAGCGCAATTGGAAGCCCAGGCCGATCGGGAAGCGGAACGGGAATATGTTAGACAGGTGATAGCCGCCCTGGTGGATCAGGCCCAGATGGATTACCCTGAAGAACTGGTGCAACGCACCCTGGACCGGATGCTCTCTGAACAGGACATGGCCCTCCGGCAACAGGGGCTGAACTTGGACCTCTTTCTCCAAATGGAAGGCAAGAGCAGGGAGCAACTGCAGGAGGAGCAGCGTGAGGAGGCAGAGGCGCGTCTGCACCGCTCCCTGGCACTGGGCAAAGTGGCCGAACTGGAGGGACTGGAAGTTACGCCTCTGGAGGTGACCTCCTACATCCGGGTGTTGAGCAGCACCTATGGCGATCAGGCGGAGGAGGTGCGCCGCACTATGCTGGCCTCGGAGCCCTTCCAGGAATCGGTGCGGCAGGACCTGTTGGCCGAGAAGGCCGCCCTCCGCCTGGTGTCCATCGCCAAGGGCGAGGTTGAGGTGGCTGAGGCAGCCATAGCCATCACAGAGCCTACCACAGAGGCGGAGATACCCGGGTCAGTGGAGGCTGCCGGAGCTGAAGAGGACATTGGCGCGGGATCATCAATGGTTGAGGTGGCTAAGGCCGTCACGGACATTGCAGAACCCACCGCAGAGGCAGAAACACCTGAATCTGGGAAGGCTGCCGAGGCGAAGGAAAGAGTCCACAGTCAGGACTAAGGGCTCAGGACCAACTTTGAGGAGGGGAAGGTGCCAGAGAGTTTGATTCCTATGGTGATCGAGACTACGGGGCGTGGAGAACGGGCTTACGACATCTACTCACTGCTTTTGAAAGAGCGAATCGTCTTCCTGGGCTCCCCCATCAGCGATCAGGTTGCCAACCTGATAGTTGCCCAGCTCCTGTATCTGGATCGAGAAGATCCGGAGAAGGAGATCGCTCTGTACATCAACTCTCCCGGGGGTGACATCTATCCCGGACTGGCCGTCTATGACACCATGCAGCAGTTGCACGCTCCCCTCTCCACCATTGCCGTGGGTTGGACAGCCAGCATGGGCACCGTGCTCCTGGCTGCTGGGAACAAGGGCCGGCGCTACGCCCTGCCCCACGCCACCATCCACATGCACCCTGCGGCAGGCATGGCCCGAGGCTCAGCGCCCGATGTCCAGATCCAGCTCCATGAGTTGCTGCGCATGCAGGAGCTGCTCCAGCAACTCCTGGCCAAGCATACCGGCCAGTTGCTGGAGCGCATCAAGCGGGACTTCGACCGTGACTACTTCATGAATCCCATACAGGCGGTAGAATATGGGCTCATAGACGAGGTGCTGGGCGAGATGGAACCCGCTCTGGAAGGGCCTATCCCAGGAGGAACAGAGGAAGGAGAGAAAGAGGAGAGTTAGAGAAAATGGCCAAGCAGAGATCTTCAGAGAGGTTCTGTTCCTTCTGCAAACGCCCCCAGAGCGCGGTCAACCAGTTGGTAGCCGGGCCTGATGGCGTCTCCATCTGCGATGACTGCGTGGCTTTGTGTCAGGAGATCCTCCGGGAGGGACGACTAGATGAGCTGCCCCAATTGGAATCCTTTCCCTCCCCGCAGCAGATCTACGGGCAGTTGAATGAATACGTGGTGGGACAGATCAAGGCCAAGCGCGTGCTCTCCGTGGCCGTCTACAACCACTACAAGCGGATCGCAGCCAAGCCCCGTCTGAAGGATGTGGAGCTGGAGAAGAGCAATATCCTGCTCATCGGCCCTACCGGCTGCGGGAAGACCCTGCTGGCCCGTACACTGGCCAAGATCCTGGATGTGCCCTTCGCCATCGCCGACGCCACCAGCCTCACCGAGGCCGGCTACGTAGGCGAGGATGTGGAGAACATCCTGCTGCGTCTGTTGCAGAACGCCGATTTTGACATCCCTCGGACGGAGAAGGGGATCGTCTACATTGACGAGATTGACAAGATCGCCCGCAAGACCGGCGACAGCCCTTCCATCACCCGCGATGTGTCGGGGGAGGGGGTGCAGCAGGGGCTGCTGAAGATCATCGAGGGCACAGTGGCTAACGTGCCCCCCCAGGGCGGGCGCAAGCATCCCCAGCAGGAGTTCATCCAGGTGAATACCGAGGATATCCTGTTCATCTGCGGCGGTGCCTTCCACGGGCTAGAGGACATTGTGGCCGAACGAGTGAAGGAGAAGGGACAACTGGGCTTTAGCCGGGACCGAGCTGCGCTGAAAAAAGAGGACGAGGAGAAAAAGGTAGCCCGACTGCTCCGGCAGGTGATCCCCGATGACCTGTTAAAATACGGGTTGATCCCCGAGTTCGTGGGACGGCTCCCGGTGGTCGTCAGTGTGGAGCCCATCGACTTGCAGATCATGACCCGCATCCTGGTGGAGCCCAAGAACGCACTGGTGAAACAGTTCCAGAAACTGTTCGAGGTGGATGGGGTGGAGCTGGTCTTCACCGAGGAGGCAATGGCCAAAGCAGCGGAGATGGCGATGAAGCGCAAGACAGGAGCCCGGGGCCTGCGGGCCATCATCGAGGAGGCCCTGCTGGACATCATGTACGAGATCCCCTCCCGGCCTGAAATCCGCCGCTGCGTGATCACCGCCGAAGCCCTCCAAAAGGGCCGGCCCGAGCTGTACGATGCCCAGGGCCAGCGCCTGGAAGACCTGTTGGAACAGGCGGCTTGATTAGCCAAAGCGGATGAGGAGGCCCAGGCCCAACAGGGCGACCACCCCATACTCCAGCAGCGCCGACCGTGGAAGTCCGCCCTCCAGACCCCGTCGGGCCAGGCCGATGAAGACATAGAAGACGAGCAACAGGAGCACCCCCCCCGCGATGCTGCGGCCGGGCCAGTAATTGAGCGCCCAGGTCGTTTCTCCCAGGGTGAGCCCGATGGCCAGGGCACACATGCTTCCCCTGCGCCAGCCTGTCTTGGAAGGAACGGAGACCACGCTGTGGAGCAATCGCATGGCCAACAGCCCTCCCACCGTCATGATGGCTGGCGCGGACAGGAGGGTGCGGAGCCTAACCCGGTAGATGAGCACAAAATAGGTCAGAGCCAGCAGATAGGCCAGCACGTGAAGACTCCATTCGGCCCACGGACTTTCGCCCGCTGGCCGATCCATCAACCTATACTCCAGGCGAAAGAGGGCGTAAAGCAGTAGGCCTGTGGTGGCGATCCCCCCGGCCCATAGGGCACCGGAGGCCGTCCTCTGCAGCAGCAGTGCCGCCAGGCTCACAGTCAGGGTGGGCAGTGGCCACAGGGCCACGAGATTGAGAACCGGCTGGCCCCGCATCGCTGGGTGTTGATGAAAAATAGTGGCTGCTCCCAGGGCCATCGCTGCAGTGAGCAGCCCGATCATGGGCCACACCAGCGAGATAGTGGCCGTCAGAGGCGATTGGAGGGCTATAAGGTGCAGGGTGTAGCTGGGCCACTCCACAGTGAGCAGCAGCGCCAGTCCCAAGAGCACCACAGCCAGCAGTAGGGCCAGGCGGCAGGAGGCCACGGCCCCCCAGGCTCCACGGGAAATATTCTCATCCTCTACCACAGGAGTGTCCCGCAAATTGTCCATTGTATTAGCTCCATGCCTGCACCTGATCAGTCACAGGTGAATGACCTCACCGCGAAGGCCCTGACCATCCACCGTCTGCTGATCGAGCAGTACGGCGATCACCCCTGGCGCCCTCCTTTGGACCCCGTGAGCGAGCTGGTGCTCACCATCCTCTCTCAGAACACCAATGATGTCAACCGAGACCAGGCCTGGCAGCGGCTGCGGGAGCGCTTTCCTGCCCCGAAGGGTACAGGCGGCCCCGGCTGGGAAGAGATCATAGCCGCCCCCACGGAGGAGCTGGCCGAGGCCATCCGCCCCGGCGGTCTGGCAGACACAAAAGCCCCCCGCATCCAGGAGGCGCTGCGCACCATTCTGGCCGAGCGCGGCGAGCTGAGTTTGGATTTTCTGGCCCAGATGCCCGTGGAAGAAGCGAAAGCCTGGTTGATGCAGCTCAAGGGGGTGGGACCCAAGACGGCGGCCATCATCCTGCTCTTCTCCCTGGGCCGGCCCGCCTTTCCGGTGGATACCCACATCCATCGCCTGAGCCGCCGTCTGGGGCTGATCTCCTCCAACACCTCGCGGGAGAAAGCCCACCGCCTCTTGGAAGAGCTCCTGCCCCCGGAGTTCTACTACGCCTTCCACCTCAACCTCATCGCTCACGGGCGGGAGGTGTGCCGGGCCCGCGTGCCCAGGTGTGGACTCTGCGTTCTTCAGGCACGCTGCGATTATTATCAAGGCACGGGGTAGAGGCGACCCTTGCGGTCGCCCCCGTTGATTTCAGCGGATCGTAATCTGCGAGCCCTGAGGGGTCTTCTCCACATCCATGCGCACCGGGAAAGCGTCCTTCAGTTCCTCGATGTGGGTGATGACTAGCACCCGGGCGAAATCATCTTTGATGGCGTTAATGGCCTCCACCAGCCGGGCCCTTCCC
Source organism: uncultured Anaerolineae bacterium (assembly GCA_964425465.1). GTDB lineage: Bacteria > Chloroflexota > Anaerolineae > JAYEMR01 > JAYEMR01 > JAYEMR01. The sequence continues at coordinate 13,395 of CAYRNM010000014.1, forward strand.
TCCGCATCCTGTGTGCCAAATCCCTCATCAATGACCAGGGTTTGGAGGCGCGCGCCGGCCCGACGGGCCAGGAGTTTGGAGAGGGCGATGCGGATGGCGAAGTTGATGCGGAAGGCCTCCCCACCGGAGTACAGGTTGTAATTGCGGGTGCCCACCTCATCGGAGATGGTGATGTCCAGCGTCTCGATGAGCTCTCCCCTCTCTGTCTTCTTCTCCCGCTGGGTCTCGAATCGGACGTGCATCCGCCCATTGGTCATACGGGCCAGGAGGTCGTTGGCCTCATCCTCGATCTCGGGAATGGCGCTCTCGATGATCATGGCCTGGATGCCCTGCTTCCCGAAAGCGGTCCGCAGCTCCTGGTAAATGGACTGCGCTTCGCGCGCCACCTGTTCTTGTTCCAGACACTCCTTGCGCCTCTGGACCAACTGCTCGCAGTGAGCCAGCTTCTGCCGTGCCGCGGCCAGCCTGTCGCGGGCCATCCGCTCCTCAGCAGCCAACTGATCCACCTGAGGTTCGAGGGAGAGAAGCTGCGATTCCACTTCGGGCAGGGCGACGATTTCTGCAGCCAGCGCCTCCTGTCGCTTCCGATCCTCGGCCACCACCCCCTGCCAGCGGAGCTGGCTCTCCTTCAGCCGCTTGAGGTGAGCGAGTTCCTCCTTCAGCCTTTCCCGCGCCGTCGTCAATTGCTGATAGCGTGGCTCAAACTCGCTCAGGCGCGCAACTTGAGCGCGCGCGTGCTCGTGAGCTGCCCCGTCGTAGCCCAGGGCTTCCATCTCTGTCTGAAGCTGCGCCAGGGCAGCCTGCTCCTCGGGCGCGTAGTCCCGTTCTGCCAGCCGCCGCTCCACCAGAGCCAGGGCCTCCTGCTGGATCACTCGCTCCTGGGCTGCGATCTGGGCCTCGGCTAACTGCTGGGTCAGTATGGCTTCTCGGCGCTGAAGGTGGGGTTGCTGCCGGAGCTCTCGCTCCAGGCGGGCCATCTCCTGGGTGAGTTGCCCCCGTTCCCCTTCCAGTTCGTATATCTCAGCAGCATGAGCCCGATATTGATCCCCCTTGGCCGTTCCCTCGGCGGTGAATTGAGCAATCAGTTCAGCCCGGTGCGCTTCGGAGAGTGTCTGGCCGCAGAGGGGGCAGGCTGCCGTCTCCGCTGTCTGTAGAAGGGATATCTTCTCCCGCAGCGGTTCCATCTCTGCTTTGAGCTGCTCATTCCGTGTGCGCAGTGCCGCCATCTCTGCTGCCAACTGCTGGAGCCGGTCCTGAGCTGCCCGCTGCTCCCTTTCCATCTCCGCCAGAGCGGCCAGTTGACTCTGTGCCCCTTCCCTCTCAGACTGAAGAGCCAGTGCCTTCTCCGTTCTGGCCTCCAGCTCTGCGATCCGCTCCCGCGCGACCTGCTGCTGCACCAGCAACTCCCTCTCCGCCTGGGCGAGGGCCGCCTCCAGCTCGCGCCCCCCTTCCCTCAACTCCACGAGGCGGGTGAACTTTTGATCCAACTCCTCCCGCTGCTCACGGGCAGTCTGCAGACTCGCGTATCCCTCTTCGATGGCCGCTTCCTGGGCCAGCGTGGCCTGATAGGTTTCAATTCGCGCTTCCGCACCCCTGATCTGCTCACTCAGAGCGGCCAACTCCTCTTCGCCTTGAGTCACACGCTGGGTGAGCTCCTGGGCCTGCTGCCCTTTGGCCAGAAGGTCGCGCTGCCGAGCGCGCAGCGCGTCAAGCTCCTGCTCCGCTGCCTGCCGGGCCTCGCTCAGCCGAGCCACATCCTTCTCAGCCTGAGACCGTTCGGCCTCATATTCGCCGCGATGGACCAGCTCCCGGCCCATCTCCGCAATCTGGGCTGAGAGTTGCTCTGTTTCCTTCTCTCTAGCCCTGGCCTGCTCCTTAGCCCGTTCCTCATATTCATCGTAGAATGAGAGGTTCAGGATCTCCCCCAGGATCCGCTTTCGCTCGCCGGCCGTCTTCACCGTGAACTCATCGGCCCGCCCTTGGAGGAGGAAGGCGGAGTTGATGAAGGTCTCATAATCCATACGCAGCAGGCGGTCAATTCGGGCCTGGGTCTCACTGATGGTTGGCTCGGTGAGGGGCTGAAAGCGATTCCCATCGAAGGTCTGAAGTTCGAGGATAGTGCGCCCTCGCCCCTGGCTGGTGCGTTTGCGGATGACCCGGTACTGCTGGTTATCCAAGGCGAACTCGAACTCCACCTCCATATCCCTCTGGCCCAGGTGGATCAGCTCATCGGCGCTGCGCTTGCCGTCGCGCGCCTTTCCCCACAGGGCCCAGGTCATGGCATCCAACAGGGCGGATTTGCCATGGCCGTTGTCGCCAGCCAGACAGGCCAGATGGATTCCCCTGAAGTCCACCGGCCCGGGGTCCCGGTAGCACATGAAGTTGTGCAGACGCAATATGAGAGGGATCATAGCTCCTTCACCTCTTCACCTTCTTCAATCTGAGCCATTGCAGGGCAATGATGGTTTTCGCATCGCAGATACGGCCCTCCTCGACCCTGGCCCAGGCCTCCTCGAAGGGCAGCTCTACCAGGTGGATGTCCTCGCTGTCAACGCCCCCTCCCTCCGATATCCGATGTGATGCAGACACAGGGGCATAGAAGAGATGGATGCGCTCGGTCGTGCCGCCGGGGCTGACGAGGAATGCCGCGATGGGCTCCAGCTCCTCCAGCCGGTAGCCGGCCTCCTCCAGCGCCTCGCGGCGGGCGACCTGCTCTGCGCTCTCCCCCTCTTCCACCATCCCGGCGATGAGGTCCAGGATCCAACCCTGGCCGGTGCGCTGGTAGGCCGCGTAGCGAAACTGCTCGGCGAAGATGAGCACATCGCGCTCGACATCGTACAACAGGACGCCCACCGCATCGCCCCGTTCCAGATTGAGGATGGACTTGGGAGGGCTCATGGTGCCGTCGAAGCGTTCATGGCGCAGGATGATCCGGTCCAGCTTGAAGAAGCCGTCATATAATCGCTCTTGTCCTTCGATCTCAACTCTCAATGCTCGCCTCTTTCCGAGGCCTTCCCCAAAAGCGCAGGGGGACATCCTCTAAAACTGCTCTGGACCACGTCTGGCTCCTTATTGTACCACAACCCGCTCGGCTTGCCAATACCCTGTCAGACACGGACCGAATAGGGGCGTCATTAAAGATGCCCCTACGGAATGGTTCATTTTCCGGCCCATAACCTCTCTCAGGTTTGTACAGGATGCTGGATTTTCGACCGCCTCCAGGGGTCATGGTTCTATGGGACAATCTCCCCATCAAAGTAGGCATCCCGTAGGAAAAGCGTAGAGAAAGCGTCCAGCATCCAGTCCTGGTCGGTGGTATATTATAAGGCAGACAGCGCAGGAAGTCCGCGGTCAAGTAGTTCCATCAATTTCTTCTCCTCTTCTCCTCCTTCTTTTGATAGAGAGCCGGGGTGGCACCCGGCTCTCTTGATTGGGGTATAGATACATTCGCTGGCCCAATGGAGGATGAGGGGCCCTGGCACAAGCCCCGCAAGGTGTCCTCAAACCCTGGAAAGGACTCCTCGATGCATTCGGCCCCCCTGATCACTGTCTCTCCCTCCGCGATCAGCCCCGCCACGGCCAGAGCCATGGCCAGCCGGTGATCGGCGTGGCTGTCCACCACTGCCCCTCGCAGCGGGATCGGTCCTTGGACCACGAACCCGTCGGTGCATTCCTCAATCTGAGCGCCCAACTTCCGCAGCTCGCCGACGATGGCCGTGATGCGGTCCGACTCCTTCATCCGCAGCTCTTGGGCGTCGCGGACCACTGTCTCACCCTGGGCCTGTGTGGCCGCCACGGCCAGCGCTGGAAACTCGTCAATCATCCTCACCACCAGCGGGCCCCCCACCTCCGTGGTACGCAGCTCGCTCCACCGTACGAGGAGGTCTCCCACCGGCTCGCCGCCCATCATGCGCTCATTTTCCACCCCGATGTCCGCTCCCATGGCCCACAGCACCTCCAGCAGCCCGGTGCGCCTGGGGTTCAGGCCCGCCCCCTCGATCAGGGCCTCGCTCCCCGGCACCAGACACCCGGCCACAAGGAAGAAGGCCGCTGAGGAGACATCGCCCGGGGTGTTCATATCAATGGGGATCAATCCCTCCCCCGGGGTCAACGTGATGGCTGAGCCCTCAATGCTCAGATGAGCCCCCATCGCACAAAGCATCCTCTCGGTGTGGTCGCGCGCCGGGCCGGGTTCCCGCACGATGGTCGGCCCCTGGGCGAAGAGGCCGGCGAGCAGGATGGCCGACTTCACCTGAGCCGAGGCCACAGGCAGTGTGTAGTCAATACCTTGCAGATCGCCGCCGGTGATGGTCAGTGGCGCATTGCCCCCATGGGTCTCGATCCGCGCGCCCATCCGCCGCAGGGGGTCCACAACGCGGCCCATGGGGCGCTGGCGAAGGCGCGGGCTGCCATCAAGGATAGAGGTGAAGTGCTGGCCCGCCAGCGCACCGGCCAGCAACCGCATCGTCGCGGCTGAGCCGCCGCAATCGAGTGGCCGGGAAGGGGCCTGCCAGCCGTGCAACCCCGCGCCGTGGACCATCAGATCCGCTAGGCCGGCCCTTGTGGGTTGAAGGTCCACGACGACGCCCAGTTCCCGCACGCAGCGCAACATGGCCTGAGTCACGCCGGCTAGCAGCCAGCCGCGCGCCTGGCTGGTGCCCTCGGCCAGGGCCCCCAAGAGCAGCGTGCGATGGGAGATGGACTTGTCGCCCGGTACCCGGATGCTTCCCCGCAGTCGTTGCGCTGGCCGAATCCTGAGTTTCATTCTTCATCCTCCCCTGGAATGAAACAGCCCCCGGCGACGGGAGCATAGGGCCTGCATCATCCGCTCCAGTTCCGATTCATCTTCCGTTTCCAGCGCGGCCAGCCAGCGGTCCATCTGAGCCTGATAGCGACGCAGCAGGTCGGCCACCACGTCCCGGTTGGTGAGCAGGATGTCGCGCATCATGGCTACATCGCTTGCCGCCAGACGGGAGGTGTCGCCAAAGCCGGAGGCGGCCAAATCCCACAGTCGCTCGTCCTCCGCTCCCACCTCCTCCGCCGTCTGCACCAGCGCCGCGGCAAGGCAATAGGGCAGGTGGCTGACCGCTCCCACCAGCCGGTCGTGTCGCTCGGCCTCCAAGATGAGGGGCTGGGCCCCCACCGCCCGCACCAGTTCCTGGGCCAGTTCCAGGGCGGCGGGGGAGGTGCGCCCCAGCGGGGTGAGGACAAAGGCCGCGTTCTGATAGAGACCCGGCTCGGCAGCCTCCAGTCCCGAGAGCTCCTTGCCGCACATGGGGTGCCCGCCCACCGGCTCTGCGTCAGGGGGTAAGTCTTCCATAGCGGCAATAACCTGTCGTTTGGTGCTGCCCAGGTCCATCAGCAAGCACCCTGGCCTCAGCCAGGGTCCGATCCGGCCGATGAGCTGGATGATGGTCCGCACCGGCGTGGCCAGGACGACCATATCAGCCCCGCTCACCCCCTGTTGCAGGTCGAGGGTGCCGTGGTCAATCCATCCCCGCTGCAGCGCCTGGTCAATAGACCACTGGCGTCGAGCGATGCCCTCTATGTGGCGACAGGCTCTACTTTCGCTCAGCGCCGCGGCCAGCGAGCCCCCCATGAGGCCCAGGCCGACGATGGCCACATGCGCTTGGCCGAGAGTCATTACTGTCTCCAAACACCTCACACCGTCCGCCCCACCGCCTCCGCAATCTGCCGTGCCTGCCGCACCAGTTCAGCGAAGGCTTTGGGCCGGAGGGACTGAGCGCCATCGGAGAGCGCCTCTTCAGGATGGGGATGCACCTCCACGAGCAGGCCGTCAGCGCCGGCGGCCACAGCCGCTCTGGAGACCGCCTGCACCAGCTCCCACCTGCCCGTGCCGTGGCTGGGATCCGCTATCACCGGCAGATGGGTCAGACCTTTGAGCACGGGGATGGCATTGATGTCCAGCGTGTACCGGGTGTACTGCTCGAAGGTGCGAATACCGCGCTCACAGAGTATGACCCGGTAGTTGTCGTGGGATAGGATGTACTCCGCTGACATGAGCAGTTCCTCCAGGGTAGCCATCATCCCCCGCTTGAGGAGCGCTGGCATTCCCGAAGCGCCCACAGCGTGCAGTAGATTATAGTTCTGCATGTTGCGGGCGCCAATCTGAAGGATATCCGCGTAGCGGCTGACCAGTTCGACCTGCTCCGGCCCCATCACCTCGGTGATGATAGCCAGCCCCGTCTCCTCCCGCGCCTCGGCCAGCAGCTCCAACCCCTCCTCGCCCAGGCCCTGAAAGCTGTAGGGAGAGGTACGGGGCTTGAAAGCTCCGCCCCGCAGGATGGAGGCCCCTGCCTCCTTCACTGCCCAGGCGGTCTCCAGAAGCTGTTGGCGGCTCTCCACGGCGCAGGGCCCGGCCATGATGACCACCCGTTGTGAGCCGATCTGCGCCCCATTGATGGGGATCACGGAGTCCTGGGGGTGAAAGTCGCGGCTGGCTAGTTTGAAGGGCTGCAGCACGGGCATCACCCTCTCCACTCCATCCAGGAGCAGCAATCCGTTGGGAGACACTAGCCGCTCATTGCCGATCATGCCGATGATGGTGCGCTCCTGGCCTCGGGATAGGTGGGCCCGGAAGCCCATGCTTTCCACGCGGGCTACGACGCCCTGTATTTCCTCCTCTGTTGCTCCCATGCGCATGACGATGATCATCGCTTCCCCCTTCCTAGCTGCAGGCCCAATACTCTCCCTCCTGAGGGATGGGGCCGAAGTGTGGCTCCCGGCTCCGATGTTCCCTTGTGGTTCCCTTTGGGTAGACGGCTATCATCCTCCTCTCCTCTCTGTTCGATCTGATCGCAGTTGTTTGGCCCCTTTCAGGTACACGTGTACCACCTCATCCTGACGATGGTTGGTATTCCAATGGATCAGCACCCGAATACAGCGCTCCGGGCCCTGGCTCACCTTCACTTCCTGTGCTCCCAGCAGGGCGGTATCGGTCCACCCCAGCTCGCGTGCGGCGCGGGCGGGGAAGGCGGCGGTGAGGTCCGGTGTGGTGGTGAAGATGATACTGGCGATGTCTTCAGGGGCGATGCCGTTAGCCTCCACGAGCGCCTGCAGCAGCTCTCGCGTGGCCGTCAGAATCTCCTCCGCGTCATTGTGTTCCACCGTTGTCGCGCCGCGCACTCCTCTAAGGGGCACATTCACCTCCTTGTTCTTGGGTCGAGAACAAAAAAGCGTGGGAGCGAATGTCCCACGCTTTGTAGTCTGAGCTCTAGCCGGATGCTAGATGGAATCCACCATCTCCCGGCAGGCGTGAGCCATTCGCCTCGCACGCGAGGCAAAGTAAAAGTAAAAATAGTAGCTCTTCCGCTCACGCCCTGATCGGTTGTGCATCGCAGTTATTTCGTT
>CAYRNM010000014.1:20865-25144 GCA_964425465.1 uncultured Anaerolineae bacterium
CAGATCAATGTCCTCATTCTGAAGGGCATCGAGCCGTTCCCAATCGGTCAGCGATTCCTTCATAACACCGCCCAATCAATATCAAGATTGAGAAGATGCTACAGCGATGGTGCTGTTCTTGACCTTCTCCAGCAGGTCAGGTGTCCTTGCCAGGCTTCCTAGCGCAGTGATCAGGACACGCAAGGCTTGATTCGCCGCTTCCGAAGTCGTAAACACCGCCGCTACATCCGGGTCAAGCACGACCACAATGGATTCCTCACTGAATCGGTGTGCAAAGCGATTGGGCTTTGCTTTGCTGTAGTCAAAACTGTAGTGCTTGCGCAGTTCGTCTGCTTCTCGCACTACCTCATCGTTTCGCGCTTTCATAGTCTTCACGTTCTTCTCGGTCTGCCTTTCGGGCACCGATAATCCGAATCACATCGCCACGTTCGGTGAACGATACAACAAGGGGCCGATTTCGGCTTGAGTGACCAATGATGATTTCTCTGTATTCCTCTTCAGCGTGCTCTTCATCATCGAAGATGAAGGCAAGCGGATCTCGGAATACCATCGCAGCTTCCGCAAAAGTGACACGATGTTTCTTCTCGTTCCTGGTCGCTTTCTGTGCATCCCACTGAAACTGTATACTCATTCGCTAGACCACGCATTGCTGGGCTCTTGGCAGATTGGCCTGTCAATCCGCTCTGAGTCAGCCGCGTCGCCCAACGGATGATCTCAGCCGCCGGGCTTCATGCCCCAATTATACAACAAAGCGTGCTTGCTGACAAGCACACTTTCTCTTTTCTGCCAAAAGTGTGCCGCTGCGCTCCACCAGCCGCAGCCTCTGGTAGTTGGCTGACGGCGCGATCAGGTCGCCGTCCAAATCCGACACGGCAAAGTACCCGCTCGACCGCCGCCCTTTAACAAACCCGACCCGCCCATCCGGCAGCGCAACCTTGTCCCATTGCCGGAAGCCAAACACCTCCCGCTCCAGGCTGGCCCCCAGGTGCGACCGGTCTCCCTTTCGCTATAGGTGACCTCAACCGGCGCGATCTCAGTCAGTGCCTCCCATGTCGCCGTCTTGCCCGCTTGGGTGTGGGCAGCAGCACGCAGGGACCGCTTGACCCCCTTCGCCACCTCCGGATGGCCGTACTCCGTAGCGGTGAGATTCCCCTTCCGCCGGTTGCAGTCGTGACACGCTGCCACCAGGTTATCCGGCCGGTCTGATCCACCCCGGCTCCTCGGCACGATGTGGTCCACCTCCAGGTCGGGAGGAGCTACCACGCCGCAATACTGGCAAGTGTAGTTGTCCCTTGCACGGACGTATGCTTTTGTATTCTCCCACCCATATTGGTCCCCTCGCTGATAGGCCCAGCCAGGCAGCTTGCACCGTCCTGCCTGCATTGCCTGAGTGTCGAGTTGGCCACCTCGCCCTGGTACAGCGCTGATCCCTCAGCCGCGGCAGCTACGCCCACCGTCTTCGCGCCGAGGTCTACTCCGATCGTCACCGGCTGGCGGTGCTTGTCAGAGGGCACCTTCAACCGGATGGTGAACGGCTCTCGCCGGGCGACCGTCGCCTGGCCCTTCTCCAGCAGATGGCGCGCCTTTGCAGGTGATGTCGGCATCAAAGGCGTGTCGTCTTGGTGTAGGACAAATACTCGCATCTGCTTCCCCTTTGCGCATGAGGGGCCGGGGATCGCCCGGCCGGGCACGCGCTCCCGTCATAGCCCCCTCGCCAATGTTGTCGGCCAGCTCGTCCGATAGCCCGTTTCGCGCCGACCACTACAGCTTGTCTGCAGCTACCGGTTACAGTGCCTGGAGCTGGGGGGGCGCCCCAGGGTGTGTACCCTATTAGGCTTTGGTAAGGGTTCTAGCTCTACCAACAACGTAGCGCCATCAGGCCTGTCGGCCTAGTTGCTGAGGCTGGTCAACCGCGGCCTGCGATTCCTCGCAAGCCACCCGCTTCAGCGGGGTGGTAGTTGACTTCCCGATCAGCTCCTGATACCACTCCAGATACTTCCCCACCTGTCGGTTCAGGTCGAAGCGCCTTTGGGCGTCCTCCGCCGCATTGTGCCCTAACCGCATCCGCAGGGCATCCTCGGTCAGGAGCGTGATGATGGCCTTAGCCATCGCGTCCCCATCTCCTGGCGGCGTCAGAAAGCCGGTGACGCCATCCCCCACCTGCTCTGGTATTCCCCCCACCGCCGTCGCCGCCACCGGCGTGCCATAGGCAAGGGCTTCCAGCTAACACTCTATCGCCACAGTCTTTTCCAGTTTACCGGTAACGGGGTTTACTTTGAAGCCCAAAATCTCCAAAGTGGTATAGCCAAGCAAGGCTCGTTCGCCTTCCCCTCCAATGGCAACCAAGACAGGCCTTCTTAGGCCTTCGATCTCCACTTCCGCTAAAGCAAGTCCCCTTTTGAGTATCCGGCCGTCGCCCAATTCGACCTCGGTTTCATACTGAGCCTTAAGCCCCAACTTGACAGCTACAGATTCAGGCACCTTGGTGAAAGTTGCCGCTGTATCCACTGTAGCCTCTAACTCTATGGCTTTGCCATCGGCTCCGTGGATTTCAAATTGCGCTCTTGTCTCGCCCATCGCTTCTCCTCGCTTTCAATTCTTGCCGATATCTCACGGGAGAGAATTCCTTGGTCTCCACCACAGTTACCCTTTCGCACATGGGGTGCGTCTGAAGAATAGCCGTCAGGGCACCCAGAAGAGAGGGCAAAGAAATCAAGCCCCCGCCTCTTGCCGGAGCCCCAGCCAGCCCTCTAGCATCTCCTTACCCTCCTGTTGGCTATCTCCTCATGTGGAGTAAGGCTTAATCGGCGTGCTACGAATTTCTCGATCTCAGCAAAAGCCACGATCCCATCGAACTTGCGGTCAATCTCCGCCTTCTTTATCCCCAGGATAGCACCGTTCAGGTAGATGTTCTCCCGCCCAGTCAGTTCGGGGTGAAAACCGGTACCCACCTCCAGCAAGGAACCCACCCGGCCATGTACCTCGGCGTAGCCCTCCGTCGGCTCGGTGATGCGGGAGAGAATCTTGAGCAATGTCGTCTTCCCCGCCCCGTTGCGGCCGATGATGCCCACCACTTCGCCGTGCTGGACCTCGAAGGAGACATCTTTGAGGACCCAGATGTGGTTGGCAGAGGGCATAGCGCATGGCGCTTTGCGCTCTGCCCTTTGCCCTTCGCCCTTTGCGCTTTGCACCAGGCGGCGAAACGGGGCGTACATCGCGCCGGTCAGGGTATCGCGCGGGGCCTTGTAGCGAAAGGCGCCGTCCCCGCTAACGCCGATGCGATAGCGTTTACTCAGGTTTTCGACGCGAATGGCAATGTCGGTCATAGGTTACACCACCTTGGCAAAGGTCCCTGGGCCGAAACTATAAGACCATTGGGTGGAATTGGGAAGCTCGTTACGCAGTGACCTTCAGATTCTCTAAGAAGACACCCTCTTCTTTCAGACCTGGAACCAACTCGCTCGCATCCAGAATCTCAATCGCTACGATGCGTTCGCCCGGTCCTATGTCTACGGCCACCTGGTCGTTCAGCCGGATCACTTCACACTCCACTCGCTCCTCAACCAAGCGAATGCTTAAGGCATCCACCGTGGGATCGTAGACGACCTTCATAACCACCTCCATCAGAAATAATAAACGAACACTGTCACAACTATCAGCCGATCAGCTTCTTCTGTCACGATGGGAGCGACTTGTTTGACAGCGTAAAACTTGCCCCGCCAATAACTGCCTAATGTCCCTTAACAGTTGATATAATTGTCACTTCTGGCGGTGCTCTTGTTAGAGCAGCCTGCTCAGAGCTTTTTTCAGAGCATGGTTTGGCACGCGATGGGCCAACAGGAGCGTCTGGTGGCAGTCGGTAGGTCAGCAACTCTGGCAGGGTCCATACGTGATCCGTCACTCCTACCGACATCATGGGGGTCACCTCCCGCCATTTCTTGGGAGAGCCTCTGCCCTTGGTAGGAAGCGGAGGGATTATCTCCTCACGCAACCCGCCGTGTGGCAAGCAGAAGTGGTAGTAACCCACACACAGGTGCACTTGCCGCTCCAGCCAATAGTCATCCTTGGAGAATCCCAGGGTCTTGCGGGTGAAGCGCCGACTGTGCTGCCGCATGGTGTTGTTCTGCCGCTCTACAAAAGCGGTGTTAATGCAGTGGCTGACCGACGATTGCTCCAGATACGCCTGCAGCGCCTCCTGAGTGCCGAAGATCACCTTCTGGGTGACTTTCACTACCCGGCCCTGGCGCCGATGCTTGACCACTTGGGCATAGAGCAAGTC
>CAYRNM010000015.1:0-20189 GCA_964425465.1 uncultured Anaerolineae bacterium
GGTGACGCGCCGCGTCAACCATCTTGGGGGCCAGAATTCATATGGAGCAGTCCATAGTGGGGAAGGTCTTGTTCAGTTGGGCCATCCTTCCCCCAATGGAGGGCTCCTTCTCCACGATGATGGTCTCGACCCCCATATCCGCCAGGTCGAGGGCACTGCTGATGCCCGCGATCCCTCCGCCGATGACCAGAGCCCTTTTGGTGACCGGCACCTCGATCATGCTTAGAGGAGTAAGGTAGCGGGCTTTAGCCACATGGCTGGCCACCATATCCTTGGCCTTCTGCAGGGCCGCCTCCGGCTCATGGGAATGGACCCAGGTATCCTGCTCCCGGATGTTAGCCATCTCGAAGAGGAAGGGATTCAGTCCCGCCTCAGCCACGCAGGCCCGGAAGGTAGGCTCATGGAGTCGGGGGCTGCAGGCCGCCACCACCACACGATTCAGGTCATGTTCTTTGATGTCCTGCCGTATAAGGGCCTGGCCGGAGTCGGCACAGGCGTAGTGAGTATTCCTGGCTATGACCACTCCGGGCAGGGCAGCCGCGTACTCCGCCACCTCGCCGGGGTCAATCACCCCCGCGATATTCGACCCACAGTGGCAGACGTAGACACCGATTCTCAGCTCATCTTTGTTGCTCATTTCCCCCTCCTGCTCGTTGTTCCTCCTCCAGCGCTGCCAATAGAGCCTCCGCCAGCTGCATCATTTCTTCCGCCTCTGCAGCGCCAATTTGGGCTGAGCCTTCATAACGAGCCAGATTGCGATAATGTAGTCCGAGTCGCAGTCTTCTGCTATAGGCGACGGGCAAGCGTCCACTTTTAATGTATAGCTCACCAAATCTGTTCACCACCCCTCGATGGGTTGAGGGCAGCTTATCGGCACGCAGGAAAATGAGAGCCTTCACCGCCAGCTCAGCGGTGTTGTAAGCGACATCGGTGGCAATACGATAATGCTTATTCTCCAAGATTTCCTTCGCGACCTCAAGATATTCATGCCCCAGTTCATAAAGCGCTTTGATCTCCTCTTGCTTCAGCTCTTCTTCTTCCATGGAGTATATCTCCCTCCCGTCATGCAAGGCACGGTAGACAAAATAGGAAGGCGGATGCCGATAAGCGCCTAGCGGATAGATGAGTGGCTCGACGCTCTCGGTGGTCTCCATTAGGGTCTCAAAACCCACTTCGTCGCAGAAGTCAGCAACTACATCATCTCCCCCAATCTGAAAGATGACCAGATCCACATCGCTCTCCGGTCGCGCCGTCCCCTCAGCCACACTGCCGTGGAGGATGATCTTGGCGATGTGAGCTTTCGCTGGAGTAGCGAGCAGCCGCTCTACGAACCGATCCGCGGCCCTCAATTTCTTTTCAACGACGGAGTTCATACTTCACACTCACACATCCAGCCTGGGGATCGAAACCCCAGGCTGAGCCACCCTCAGAGATGCAAGGGTGACAGATGAAACGGATCAAAGGCCTGAGCCTCCGATCCGTTTCATCCACTTATTCTTGCTACTATCGGCCAGTTAACTGGCTACCAGTTCCTCCAGCAACCTGGTAACCACGTCCCTCCTCGCCTTCTGGGCTACCACCTCCGGTGTGGAGAGGGAGAGAGCCTCCTTGGTGCAGAACTTCACACACTGGGGCTTATCCTTGTCTGCGCAGAGGTCACATATCTCCACCCGCTTGGTGGCCGGGTTGAGGAGAATGGCACCGAAGTCGCAGGCCTCAATGCACCAACCACAGCCATCGCACAGGTCGTCATCCACCAGGATGATGCCCGTCGCCGGATCCTGAGAGAGGGCCTTGCGGGGACAGGAGATCACACAGGGGGCATCCTCACACAAGCGGCAGGAAACGGACATCGTCACGATGGGATAGATGCGCACATTGCGGATACGAGAGAGCAAGGGGTCAAAACGGCCATGCTTCGTCAGGGAGCAGATAAACTCGCAGATTTGACACCCCACGCACTTATCCGGGTCACAGACGATAAATTGGTGTTTCGTCGCCATGGCATTGACTCCTCATTTAGGTAAATAACACATTTATGGATCGCCCTCCCGCAGGTCGGCGAACCCCCCTTTTCTATCTGCGGGAGGGTGAGCACTAAAAGATAGGCTAGCAGCCCATCTCCTCGGCGATGTCCGCCATGCCCAGTTGGACCAGCTTCTCCTTGGGGATAAAGCCCTCGGCTGTCCAGCCCCGAGCCTCGTAGTAGGACTCAATCATCATCTGCAAATCCTCAGGCTTGACCACACACCCCTTGGATGCACCGGCAGGGATGGGATCCTTGAGGAAGCGAGGCGGCAGCCAATCATCCGCTTTGGTCCATCCTTGTCGGATGTTGAAGGCCTTCTTCAGGTTGCAGATGCGCTCCATAGTGAGCTCCAGCTCCTCGGCCGTCATCTCAATCCCGGTAGTGAGTGTATAAAGCCGGGCCACCTCGGGGTAGAGATCGGTGAAGCAGCCTCGGATGAACTTGCACAGCATCAAGGTGTCGAAGACGGCAGCAAACTCCTCTTTTTCTTTGGCAACTTTGCCCCTTCCCTGATCCGCTGTGAAGCGGTCCACCTCGCCCCTGATATCGGCCTCGTAGGCCAACGACCGGTTATGGCAGGGGCCTCGTGTCCCCACCGCGCAGCCCAGGGCGAAGGTCTGCAGGCCCCGGGGATCGTAGCCAGACATCTCCAGCCCCTTCACATGCATGGCGAAGTGGTCGCTTCCCTGCCCCACCTCTTCCGAGGCCCGCTTGACCCCCCAGGCCAGGAGATCGCCGATCCCCTCGCGGTGGGCAATCTTCTCGATGAGCGCGGTTGCGGCCTGGTGATTGCCAAAGTGGGGCTCCAGCCCATCGAAATCCGCCTCGGAGAGGATGCCCTTCTCGAAGCACTCCATGGCCCAGGCCACCACGACCCCGGTGCTCATGGTGTCTATTCCATAGCGGTCGCAGAGCTCGATGGCCCTGATGATGCCGGGGAAGTAGTCCATGCCGCAATTGGGGCCGTTGGCGTAGAGCGACTCATAGTCAATGGAGGTGCGTGCTCCCCCATAGAGGCCCTCCCTGACCGCCACATTCTGCTCGCAGGCGATGGGGCAGCCGGCGCAGGCGACCGCCTTCTCTGTGTAGTGCTCATGCATGTACTCGCCGCTGATCCTCTCCGCGGCCTCGAAGACCCCCTGCTGAAAGTTGCGGGTGGGCAGCACCCCCAGGCGGTTGAGGGTGAGGATATTGGATGGTGTGCCCAGGATGCGGTACTTCTCCGTCGCCGTCCCCTGGGCCTTCTGAGCCAGCTCGAGACAGAGCCCGGAGAGTTCCTGTGGATTGGCCACCTCGATGGGCTTTGAGCCCCGGAGGGCCACGGCCTTCAGGTTCTTGGCCCCCATCACCGCCCCCAGCCCCGTTCGGCCGGCCTGACGTTGACGGTCGTTAGTGATATTAGCATAGAGCACTAACTTCTCCCCGGCTGGACCTGTGGAGGCGACGCGCACCGTCTCATCGCCGAGTTCAGCGCGGATGGCCTCCTCGGTCTGCCAGGTCTCCAAGCCCCAGAGCCCAGAGGCGTCCCTGAATTGGACGATGTCATCGTCAATGAAGAGGTAAGTGGGCTTGTCCGCTTTCCCCTTGATGACGAGGGCATCGTATCCTGCATGCTTGATCATGTGGGCGAAGTAGCTGGAGGACAGGCAATCGCCGATGAAGCCGGTGAGGGGCGATTTGGCGGCCACACCATATTTTGTGCCCACAGGAACAATGGTGCCCGCGAAAGCGCTGGCGGCGAAACAGAGGGCATTATCAGGCCCCAGGGGGTCCGCTCCAGCAGGGGTGTTGTCGTACACCAGGCGTGTGGCCAGGCCCACCCCGCCGATGTAGGTCTTGAGAAAATCCTCATCCACCCATTGCTGGTGTGTCTTTTGGCTCGTCAGATCCACGTGTAAGATCTTGCCGGTGTAAGCGTACATGTCTTTTCAACCTCCTGCTTCAGTGAACAGTAACAAGAGCCGGTCATCCTCTTTGGGTTTCTCTTCCAGGCTTTTGCTGACTCGCCGTCCATCGTAGTTGAAGAAATAGGGTTCCACCAACTCATAGGTCTCTGGAACGACGAGGGGACCCAGGAAAGTGGGGAACCTCCTGGTGAGGGCGACGACCACGTTGCGCAGAGTCGCTTCATCGCTTACCTCAACCATCACCTCCTTTTCCCCGCTCAGACGGCGGGCCAGGCCAAAGAGTTCGACTGTGAGCTGCATACCACCCTCCTCGTACTATACCCTCTCCAACAGGTAACTCAACACTATAGAGACTAATCCCGCAGTGATCATCTTCGCACCCGAAACAACCAGATTGTCCCTGGACACTTTCCCCAAGAAGGCCCCCAGGCCGAAAAGAGCCGCCAGCGCCATGCCCAAGGAAAGATAGTAGCTGACGGTGATGTCAGTTAGAAAAGCGGTGAAAAAGAAAGGCGTCAGGACCGTCAAGGCTGAGAAGAAGGGGGCCAGCCCATCAACCAGGGCCACACTGACTACCGCTGCCCGTGAGGCCCGCCCAATCTTCGTCTGGCTCAGGTCCGCCAGAACGTGATTCTGCAACTCATCCAGGTCCCGCTTGCGCTCGGCGGATTCCGTCAGGTAGGCCCCCCACAACCCCGAGATACCCATGGCGATGCAGGTGGACAGACCGGTGGAGATCACGATGGCTGGCTGGCGCACTTCAGCCATGAAGTTGCCCATGAGGACGCCGATGATGGTCAACACGCCATCGAAAGCGTTCATGGCAAAGTAGCGACGGCCGATCTCCCCTATATCGGCGATGTCGCTGTATTCTCTTAACTCCTGCACCCGACGCCCTACAAGGCGTCGTATAGGTGTCACCTACGCTAAGGCCTCATCCTTGATAGGGGTCTTGGGGTGTAGCCGCATCGTCAATAATGACCTTACCGGCCACCACCTCATCAATGGAATGGATCGCCCCCCCATTCTCCTGAATCACTCTCTCCACGACCTGGAAAGAAATGTCACTTCCCTGAATGGTGAGCTTGGCATTCTCGACCCGGCGGTCTATCTCGTAGATGCTGATATTAACCCCTTCGACCCCCTCAAGATCGCTCAACATTCGAGCCAACTCGACAATGGTGGGCTCATAGGGCTTCAAGACGTCGAGCACCAAACGTCTGAGCTTGCCCATGTGTTGTGTCACACTCCATTCTAGGTGGGCGCCCATCTCCATCGCCCACACCATATCGCGGCTTCCTCACCCACCAGCGGCCCTAATTATACTCCTTAACTCCCTTCAGGTCAAGAGCATTCTCCCTTGAAAACCCCTCCCTGGCCAGGACAGGCTAACCCCCCTTGCGGGCCACAACGATCATCTGGTAGCTATCCAGGGAGAACTTCTCCGCGGGATCGTAGCCCCCGTATACGGAGAGCTCCGCTTCCAGCTCTGCCCCGACCAACAATCGCCGAAGTTCAGGGTGGGAATGTCCAGCAGCAGGCCCCCTGGCGCAAGCAGGCGAGCGGCCTCCTGCACCACCTGGCTGTTACCCTCGTCGTCGAAGTAGCCGAAGCTGTTCCAGAGGCAGACCACCGCGTCGAAGCAGCCGGTGGGGAAGGGCAACCAGCGCATGTCCCCATACACCCAGCTCACTTTACCCTGCCCTGTGGCACAGCCCGCCCTCAGGAAGGCTTCATTCAGATTGAGACCCACCACCTCGTAGCCGCGCTCAGCCAGGGGCCCGCTGTGTCGCCCCCAGCCGCAGGCCAGGTCGAGGAGGCGCGCCGGAGGAGATAACCCCAGAGCATCCTCTACAAAGTCCACTTGAGCCTGCGTAGTCGCCTCGTCGAAGGGCTCGTATTCCTCCAGGAAGCGCTCCCGATAGTAACGGATGTACCAAGGTTCCCCTACCGCTTCACCCTTCATCTCATCCCTCACCACTTGTTACTCGTGGCCCCCTTTCCCAACCCCTGTTGACTCGCCGCAGCAAAGGCAGTAAAATGACCACATGGGTAGGAGATAAGCACAAAGAGCACGAAGAACACGAAGAAAATAGCTTTGTGCTCTTCGTGCCCTTTGTGGTTTCGAAAGGAGGACAGGGTGAGCACCAATATCTTACTCGTGCGCCACGGACAGACGGAGTGGAATCAGGTAGTGCGCTTCCGGGGACGGACTGACCTGGACCTGAATGACGTCGGGCAGGCCCAGGCCTGCGCCTTGGCTCGGCGGCTGGAAGCATGGCCCATCGCGGCTATCTATACCAGCCCCCTGCGCCGCGCCCATCAGACAGCCGAACCCCTGGCCCAGCGGCTGGGATTACCGATCCGGCCCGCTCAGGGACTAATGGACATGGACTACGGCCATTGGCAGGGACGTACACCTCAGGAAGTAGCCCAGGCGGAGCTAGAGATTTACCGACGCTGGCTGGAAGCACCTCAGCAGGTCCATATCCCCGGCGGGGAGTCTTTGCCCCCTGTTCAGCAGCGAGTCATGTCAGCCGTGCAAGAGATCGTGGCCCAGAACCCGAATGGCATGGTGCTGTTGGTGGGACATCAGGTGGTCAACAAGGTGCTCATCTGCACCCTGCTGGGACTGAGCCTGGCCTCCTTCTGGCGGATCGAGCAGGACACCGCCTGTCTTAACCACTTCCGCCACCACGATGGCCTGTACGACATCCTGCTCCTCAATGACACCTGTCACTTGGCGGGGCTAATGTAGCTCATAGGTGGTCTGTACATTCCCCTCCGAGTCTTTCAGGGTGACGACCTCAACTTCCGGCCCCCAGGCGGCTGAGTCCAGCCCCCAGTAGAGGTCACTGGGGGTGTTTCGGCCTTTGGTGGTGTAGATGCGGACACTGTTGCCTCTGAAGAGCGTCAGATTGGGGAAGGTGTACACTTGCCCCCGGCCATTGCTTAAGGTCCAGCCCTGAAGCCGCACATCCCGGCCGCGGTTGGTCAGGACCACTACCTCCGCTTCCTGTCTTCCTGGGGCCACGATATCCGTGATCTCCAGATGGAATGCCTCCTCGGTCGGAGTGGCCGTAGGCTCGACAGGGGTGGCCGTGTAAGAGGGAAGGGGTTCCGTAGGGAGCGCAGCTTCCACCTCTAGCGGCGGGATGATCAACTCCTGGCCGACGGCCAGTATGTCAGGGTCGGCCAGGTTATTTTCCTCTATGATGCTCTCCCTGGACACGTTGTACTTCTCAGCTATCCAGAAGAGGGTGTCGCCGGGCTTGACCACGTGGATTATGGGGGTCGGCGTCATGGGAGGAGAAGGTTGGCCTGCAGGGGAAGCCTGGGGCAGCGGAGTGGGCTCTGTAGCTGAAGTGGCAGAAGGCATTGCCTGGGGGAGGGTCACCGACGGGGCAATTCTTGGACTCACAAGCCAAACGACCAGCAGGCTGATAGCCAGGGAGATGAGGGCATTCAGGGCAAGGATGAAGATCACCTGTTGTCGGGTCATCTGCCACCTCCTGGTGAAAAGGCGCTAGGGGAGAAACATCGCCTCAGCGAACTGGATGGAGAAACGCGGATCGGTGGTCAATTCGATGTACTCCACTTCGCGGGCTAACTGCTGGGCTCGCCGCCGCTCCGCCTGGGAGAGAAGCGCCCGCTTGGCCCCCATGCCCGCCGCGTTCCCCACCTGATCGAACCGCTCGCGAGGGAGATCGGGCAGCAGGCCGATGGCGATGGCTGAGTCCATGTCAATGTAGGTGCCGAAGGCGCCAGCCACAATCACCGCGTCCAGTTCCTCCACCTGAAGCCGGGCCTCATCCAGCAGGACATTGATGCCGGCCCGGATGGCCCCCTTCGCCAGTTGGATCTGGCCCACATCGGCCCGGGTGAGGACGATGTCCCGACCGATACCGCTCTCCGCCGCTGGGACCAGCAGGAACTCGGGGCCCTGCTCACCCTCGCGCACCCGGAGGTGCGTGTCTTGGAATCCGCCCCGGTCGTTGAGCACCTCAGCCCGGCGCATCTGCGCCACCGCGTCCAGGATGCCCGAGCCACAAAGGCCCACCGGGGGGAGATCGTCGATGGTCTGGTACTCCACACTGGAGTCAACGATGCGCAGGTGCTCGATAGCCCCGGCGGCGGCCCTCATGCCATGTTGGATGTGGGCTCCCTCGAAGGCCGGGCCGGAGGCGGTGGAGCAGGTGAGGAAGCGGCCATGGGCCCGCAAGGCCACCTCGGTGTTGGTGCCGATGTCCAGCCCCAGCACCCTTTGGTCACTGTGGCCGATGCCGGTGGCCAGCAGCATGGCCACGTGGTCCGCGCCCACAAAGCCGGCGATGTTGGGCAGCAGGTGGACGTAGGCCCCCGGCGCTAAGGCCAGCCCCACTTCACGGGCCTTCACATCCAGTGGTTCGCGCACTGCCGGCACGTAGGGAGCCTCGCCCAGTTGGCGGGTGGGCAACCCCAGCAGCAGATGATGCATGGCCGTGTTGCCTACCAACACCGCCTCCACCACCTGATCGCAGCGCCGTCCGCTTTTCTGGCAGAGCTCTCGCAGCAGCCCGTTGATGGCCCCCACCACAGCGGACTGAAGCTCGGCCGCGCCAGTGTCGTGCTGACGGGCATGGGTGAGCCGGGCCATCACATCCTCGCCGTAAGCGATTTGGGGATTTATGGCCCCCTGAGCGGCCAGCGTTCGCCCGGTGGTCAGGTCCACTAAGTAAGCGGCCAGCTTAGTGGTCCCCACATCCACCGCCAGCCCCAGGGGCACCTCCCCCGGCTCCAGGAGAGCGATCACCTCGTTATGGCGCAGGATGGCCACCGTGCGCCACTCCTGTGCTCGCAGGCGGGAGGGGAGCTCATGCAGCACGGGCCAGGCGATCCGAATGTGGGGTTGGCCGGTGGCGGCCACCAGTGCTTCGCGGAGCCGGTCGGCGTCGGCGCGCAGATCGGTCAAGGTGGGGGGAGCAAGCTTCAGCTCCCAGGGATGTACTATCGGGTCCAGCTCCACGGCCAATTCCCGTCCCTCCACCTGAGTGCGCTGGATGGTGGAGAGGGATTCGGCGGGGATGTGGATTCGCAGGTCGTCTGTGACGCGGAGTTGACAGGCCAGGCGATAGCCAGCGCCCAACTCCTCTGGACTGAGCAGGGCTCGCTCCTCTGGGGTGAGATCGGGAACCCACCCCTCCCGGACCTGTACCCGGCAGTGGCCGCAGGTCCCCTGTCCACCGCAGAGGGCCACCAGTTGCACACCGGCCTGGCGCGCTCCATCCAACAGCAGTGTCCCCTCTGCGCAGAGGAACCGCTGGCCGAGGGGTTCAAAATCGAGGTGATAGCTCATCCCATCTCCTGAGCAATGAAGGTAAAGGGCGAGGGAAAGGCAATTCAATTGTACTCCAGGCTGCAGCGCTTGTCAAACGCAATTTGAGGGCCTTTTCCCCAGCCAGGACAGGCATGGTATAATACTACTGGTCTGACGATGGGGGGAGGAGGGTACGCAGTGAGGATGGCCCTGGTACACGACTGGCTCAACCAGCACGGTGGCGCGGAAAATGTCTTAGAGGTCCTGGTGGAGATGTTTCCCCAGGCCCCCATCTACACCTCCATGTACTGGCCTCAGGCTATGCCCCCCTTCTATCGCCAGTGGGACATCCGCACCTCCTGGCTGGACCGATGGCCGCTCATCAAAGCCCACCATCAGCCCTTCCTCCCCCTCTACCCCCTGGCCTTTCACTCCTTCGACCTCTCGGACTATGACCTCGTGCTCTCCAATAAGAGCGGCTTCTGCCACGGGGTTCGTACCTCACTCGCTGCCACGCACATCTGTTACTGCCTGACCCCCACTCGCTACCTGTGGGATTTTGAGGGCTATATCGCTCGGGAAGGTCTGGGCCTCCTTGCCCGGCTGCTGGTGTCTCCCTTGGTGGGGCCACTGCGGAGTTGGGACCTGGCCGCTGCCCGGCGGGTCACAGCCTTCGTCGCCATCTCGCGCGAGGTCCAGGCCCGTATCTCCACTTTCTATCATCGCGATTCAACCATTATCTATCCACCGGTGGACACAAGCCGCTTTCAGCTTGCTCTGGATCACGACGACTACTTTCTGATCGTCTCCCGCCTCATCCCCTACAAGCGCATTGACCTGGCGGTGGAGGCCTGCACCAAGCTGGGCCTGCCCCTGGTGGTCATCGGGGAGGGGCGGGATCGGGCTCGGTTGGAGGCCCTGGCCGGGCCGACGGTGCGCTTCCTGGGCTGGGCATCGGATGCGGAGCGGGCTCGATACATGTCCCGCTGTCGGGCCTTCCTCTTCCCTGGCCGGGAGGACTTTGGCATTGCCCCTCTGGAGGCGCAGGCCACCGGCAGGCCGGTCATCGCCTACGCCGCCGGTGGTGCGCTGGACACAGTGATTGAGGGGGAAACGGGGGCCTTATTCTACCAGCCTACGGTGGAGGCACTGGTGGAGGTGCTGCTCCACTTCGACGAGGGGGACTATGATCCGATGGTCATCCGTCGGAATGCGGAGCGATTTGACACCACCGTTTTCAAGCGCAAGCTGAGGGAGTTTATCGCATCGCGGTAAACGTCACATCTCTTGCCAGC
Source organism: uncultured Anaerolineae bacterium (assembly GCA_964425465.1). Taxonomy (GTDB): domain Bacteria; phylum Chloroflexota; class Anaerolineae; order JAYEMR01; family JAYEMR01; genus JAYEMR01. Next base: position 10,528 of record CAYRNM010000015.1, read on the forward strand.
CTAGCCCTCATCTTTCCTCTAGCTCCCCTTTGCCCAAATTGGAAATTTCATTTCCATCTGTCGCAGGGCTACAAATTGCTTCAGCATCCCCGAGGAGATGCCTCGCATCCCAAACGAGGGGTATTCGCCCTGTGTAGCCCTCGCCGTCCCAACCCCATTGGCGTGAGCTTTGTGGAGTTGGTCAGACGAGAGGGGCGGATGCTGGTGGTGCGAGGGCTGGATGCCCTCAACGGCACACCGCTGCTGGACATCAAGTCCTTTGTGGTGCCCGAGAGGTGAGGTGGAGGAAATGGCCAGGGTGGAGATCTGCTCCGGGATATGCGGCTTCATCACCGTGGTGGAGGCCAGGGCGCGGGATTCCGGTCGCATCCTGCTGACCATCGAGAGCGAGTGTCAGGCTGTCCAGAGGTTGGCGGCAGAGCTGGCAGAGGTGGACCCTTTCCAAGAGGTCTCCTTCAGGGGTGAGGGCCCGCTCACTCATCGGCTGGCTGCCCGTCACCTGCCCTGTCCAGGACGGGCGCCACGCCGCCTGCCCGGTGCCGGTGGGGATCAAAGCGGTGGAGGTGGCAGCGGGGCTGGCCCTGCCAGCCGATGTGACTATCTCTGGCCAGGACAGGCAAGCTATCGAAAGAGGGAGAAAGGCGATGAAGGTGACCTGTGTTGGCGAGGGCCATCGGCCTGCCCCTGTCACAGGAGGAGCTGGAAGCAGGAGCCGAGCTGCGCCTCAGCGCTGAATCAACTGAGATCGCCTCTGGTGTATGGATCACAGGGGGGATCACATCTCGCCCCGAACCGGAGGGTCGCAGCGATCGTCACCTGGTGCGCGAGAGAGATGGCTGGGCGCCCGATCCATACCGGGATGACCTGTCATTGGTATTGCACACCGCCCAGGGACTGGTCCTGCTCTGCGGCTGCTGCCACGCTGGGCTGCTTAACACCCTGCTTCACGTGCGTCGCACCTTCGGGGATGAGCTCATAGCCGTGGCAGGGGGCACGCACCTTGCGGACACAGATGAGGCCTATCTGGAGCATGTGGCGACCGTGCTGCACCGGGAGTACCGTTCGTCACGGCTGTACCTCAGCCACTGCACAGGAGAGAAGGCCCGTTTTGTCTTGGCTGGGGCCTTCGGCAAAGGAGTGCGCTCGTGCCTGGTCGGCACGGTGCTGAGTTTCTAAACCTCGCGGCCTGATCCTATGATCCCAACCGCCGATGGTAAATCGGCCGTTGTCCTATAGTTTTCACTATGGAGAGAGGTAGGTCAGGTTTTGACAAAATGGCGACCATGTGCTACAATTTGTTTCGTACCTGAGCAGATACTAAATCAAAACCGATACGATAGATGGATGATATACGTGATCTGGCTCAGTTCTATAAGGCCCTCGGAGATGAGACCAGGCTGCGATTGGTGGAGCTCCTGGCCCACCAAAAAGAGGGAAGGGCACTGTGTGTGGGGCGCCTGGCCCAGGAGCTGGGGGTGACGCCCTCGGCCGTGTCCCAGCACCTGCGAGTCCTTAAGGATCTGGGAATGGTGCAGGGAGAGCGACGGGGTTACCGCATTCACTACTACCTGGACCACGAGCGGCTGGCCGCTTATCAGGGCTTGGCCCGAGAGCGATTGGGCGAAGGGTTTGTTCCCGCCGAAGCAGAGTTTAATGATGATAGGAGGTGAAACCATGTGTGGTTGTGATCCCAAATCCCAGTGTGCTCATCCGGAGAAGCTGAAAGGCGATCCGAGTGAGTGCACCCCCGAGCAAATCCGGGAATGCCACGGTGAGGTGGCAGAACACCCTTGCGAGCGCCAAGAGGCACAGAAGTCATAGCGCTTCAACTCGCTGGAGGTACCATACATATCCACAATAAGGGGGGCCATGTTCAACATGGTCCCCCCTGGTCACAGATAGGAAAAAGATATGCCAGAAGCCTCTTCTCCCATCATAAGGGAAAAAGGGCGGGCCGGGAGTAGAGGGCCTGCCAGTGGCCCGGCCAGACAGGGGGATGGTGACCTGAATCGGACAAAAGGCCAAGCGGGCCGGAGGAAGATGGGGGGGACCCACAGGGCTCAGCCCTCCGGCCCGGCAGGCCCCATCCTGCGCCGCTTGGTGCGCTACATGAAGCCCCACACGGGTGTACTGGCTGGCGTTATCTTGGCGGCGCTGGCGACGACGACTGTCGAACTGGCCCCTCCCTGGATCATCCGTCAGTCAGTCGACCGCTTCATCCTGGGCAGGCAGCCCGAGAGGATCTGGTGGGCGGCTGCCGGGCTGCTGGCCCTCTCGCTGGTCCAGGGAGGGATCGACTTTCTGCGGCTCTACCTGACGGCCTTCACCGGGCAGCGCATCGTCTTTGAGATCCGCAACGCCGTCTTCGAGCACCTCAGCCGGCTGTCCTTCTCCTTCTACGATCGGGCACGGACCGGCGACCTGATGTCGCGGGTGACGGCTGATGTGGACGTGCTCAACAACTTCTTTGGCCGGGCAGCCGTCATCATACTGACCAACCTCCTGACCCTGGTCGGGATCCTGGGGGTTCTGATCGTCTGGGATTGGCGGCTGGGGCTGTTGTACATAGGCTTTCTCCCGCTAATCGCCCACGCGCAGTGGGTCTACGCACGGCGCGTGCGCCCGGCGTGGAACAGGGCGCGCCGTACGTTGGCCGATCTGACCGCCGCGCTCCAGGAGAGCCTGGCCGGCATCCTGGTGGTCAAGCTCCTGGGGCGTGAGGAGTTCGAGGAGCAGCGGGTGGATCGGCAAAGCCGGATGTACCTTCAGGCCAACCTCCAGACCTCCCGGATCACCTCGCTCTGGCTGCCCTATGCCGAGATTATCATGGGCGTGGCCACGGGCCTGGTGCTGTGGGTCGGCGGGCGGAATGTGATCACAGGGGTCATCACCCTGGGCACGCTGATCGGTTTCACCTCCTACATCCAGATGCTACTGCGCCCTATCCGCCAGACGGGGATGATGCTCAACGTGGTGATGCAGTCGCTGGCCGCCGCAGAGCGCGTGTTCGAGGTGCTGGATACTCGGCCGGATGTGCAGGACGCGCCCGGTGCGTACCCTCTGCCCCCGGTCGAGGGCTACGTGCGGTTCGAGGGGGTGACCTTTGCCTACAGCTCGGGCGAGCTCGCCGAAGTCGACGATGGCCCCAACGGCAGGGAGGCCCTGCGCGACGTCGACCTGGAGGCGGCGCCGGGCGAGATGGTGGCTCTGGTCGGGCCTTCCGGCGCGGGCAAGACGACGCTGGTCCACCTCCTGCCGCGCTTCTACGATGTCCAGGAAGGCCGGATCACCATCGACGGGCACGACATCCGTGAGGTCACGGTCAAGAGCCTGCGCGATGCGATCGGCATCGCCCTGCAGAATGTCTTCCTCTTCGATGCCTCCATCGGTGAGAACATCGCCTATGGCCATCCTCATGCTACCCAGGAGGAGATCGAGTGGGCGGCACGCCTGGTACAGATGCACGATTTCATTCAGTCCCTCCCGCTGGGCTACGGCACCCCGGTCGGTGAGCGTGGCGTCCGGTTGTCCGGTGGGCAGAGACAGCGTATCGCCCTGGCACGGGTGCTCCTCACCGATCCGCGCATCCTGATCCTCGACGAGCCCACGTCCAGCGTGGACGCCGATACCGAGCGGCGCATGCAACAGGCGCTGGAGGAGGTACGCGCCGGCCGCACGACCTTTGTCATCGCCCACCGGCTATGGACGGTGCGGCAGGCCGACCAGATCCTGGTGTTGCGGGATGGGCGCGTGGTCGAGCGAGCGCATGGCACAGCGGGCCGGTCCGCGCATGAGGTGTTGATGGCCCAGAGGGGCCTCTATCAGCAGTTGGTCGATCTGCAGTTTCAGGCTGAAGCGTTGATGGCGGAGGAACCCGTCGTGAGCTGGCCGGGGGAATCTGCCCTGGAACCGGTAAGTGGGGGGAGTGGACGATGACCATCCGGGGTGGATTCATGGGGCGCCTCGAGGGGCAAGGTCAGGAGGAGGCATTTCGTCTCTCTGATCTGGACCGCCAGGCGATAGGGATGCTGTGGCAGTATGTGCGGGCCTACAGGCGGCGGCTGCTGTTGGCGGCGGCGGCCATGCTCACCGTGATGGTGACTACGCTGTCCATGCCCTACGTGACCAAGGTCGCTGTGGACACCTATATCGCCCAGCGCGACATCCAGGGGTTAGCCCTGATCTCGCTGCTGTACCTGGCACTGAATGGCGTCTATTGGCTGGGGACCTACTGGCAGGGATACCTGTCGGCATGGGTGGGGCAGAGCGTCGTCTATGACATCCGGCGCGATCTCTTCTCCCATGTCCTCCGGCAATCTATGGCCTTCCACGAAAGAGAACGGCTGGGGCAGGTTGCCTCTCGCCTCACCAACGACGTCAATGCGCTCTCCGAGGTCGCCTCCGGCGGCCTCCTCAGCCTGGTCAACGACGTGCTGTCGTTGGCCGGCATCGTCGCCATCATGGCCCTGCTCAACGTGCGCCTGACGTTGGTCACGCTGGTGGCGATCCCCATCGTCGTGGTGAGCATGGGCTACCTGGGCAAGCAGATGCGACGGGCATACCAACAGGTACAGCAGGCACTGGCCGAGGTGAACGCGGGTGTGGAGCAGGGCGTTGTCGGGATGCGCGTCGTCCAGTCTCTTTCCCGGGAATCCTTCACCGTAGAGCAGTTCGAGAGCCTGAGCCTACAGAACATGAAGGCTAATCTCCGCGCCGGCCTGCTCTTTGCGGCCGTGTTTCCGACGATGACGATCACCAACATGCTGGGCATCGCCCTGGTGGTGGGCTATGGCGGCACGTTGGTAGCTCGCCAGGCGATCACCATCGGCGTGCTGTTGGCCTTCCTGGGCTACGTCTATCGTTTCTTCGGCCCGCTACGGGAGCTCAGCCTGGTCTACAACACCTTTCAGGTCGCGGCGGCCTCTCTGGACCGCATCGCTGAATACCTTCGGCGTCAGCCAGAGATCGCCGACCCCCCACGGCCCAGGCGGCCCGATGGTGGGTTTGCGGGGATGGTCACCTTCGAGGGGGTGAGCTTCGGCTACGATGGGGAGCTGGTCCTGCGCAGTGTGGACCTTCACATCGATGCCGGGCAGACGGTGGCGTTGGTCGGGCCGACTGGCGCGGGCAAGAGCACCATCGCCAGGTTGCTGGCCCGCCTGTATGACGTGCAGGAGGGGGCGGTGCGCATCGACGGCGTGGACCTTCGGGAGATCGCGTTCTCAGACCTGCGCAAACTGATCACCATCGTGCCTCAGGAGGTGTTCCTCTTCGCCGACACCATCCGCGAGAACATCCGCTACGGCAACCCGGAGGCCAGCGACGAGCAGGTGGAGGAGGCCGCCCGTCGTGCGCAGGCGCACGCCTTTATCGAGAGGCTGCCACAGGGCTACGACAGCCAGGTGGGGGAGGTGGGCGCGTTGCTGTCAGGGGGGCAGAAGCAGTTAGTGGCCTTCGCCCGCACCTTGCTGGCCGACCCGAGGATCCTGGTGCTCGACGAGGCGACGGCCAACGTGGATGCCTTCACCGAGTCCCTGATCCAGCAGGCCATGGACGAGATACGGCGTGACCGGACGACGCTGATCATCGCCCACCGCTTCTCGACGCTGCGCAAAGCTGACCGGGTCGTCGTCATTGAGGAGGGACGGGTTGTGGGCCAGGGACCCCATGAGGGCCTCATGGCCAGCAATCCCACCTATCAGCGGCTCTATCACCGCCAGTGGGCCGATGCGCAATCCGGCCCGGCCTCTGAAAGGTCCGAGGGATTGGATGGTTCTGGGATGGATAAGGAAGAAAATGGATAGCGAGAAGATGACAGTACAAGAGGGGTCGCCGAGACCCTATCCGGCCTTCGAGTTCAACCTGCGGGAGTTGGCGGGTTCCATGGGCGACTTCGGCACCCTGTTTCCCCTGGCCATCGGTTACATTGTGGTCAACGGCCTGGACCCGGCCGGCCTGTTCATCTGGATGGGATTGGTCAACATCGCCACTGGCCTGGTCTACCGCCTGCCTATGCCTCTGGAGCCCAAGAAGGTCGTCGCCGTGGCCGCCATCAGTCAGAGGTGGCCGGCTTCCTTGGTCTATGCCTCCGGCCTGGGCCTGGGGATCACCTGGTTCATCCTGGTGTTGACCGGACTGATGCGTCACATCGTGCGTTGGACGCCCATGTTCATGGTGCGGGGCATCCAACTGGCCCTGGGGATCATGCTGGCCTGGGAGGGCTTCAAGATGATGCGGCCCGCCCCCTTGCTGGGGCTCATCGCCATTGTCATCGTGCTTCTCCTGCGGGAGAATCGCTACGCTCCGGCGGCCATTGTGTTGATGCTGCTGGGGGTGGGCATCATCGCTTGGCAGGGCCAGCTGGGGCAGTCACTGAAGCTGGCCATCACCCTGCCGCCCCTCACCGTGCCCCGTCTGGACGATGTGTGGCGAGCCATGCTCCTGGCCGGCTTCGCCCAGATCCCGCTGTCCATCACCAACGCTGTCATCGCTACGGCCGCTCTCATCCGGGACTACTTTCCGGACAAGCCGGTGAGGGAAGAACGGCTGATGCTGAACATGGGCTTCATGAACGTCATCCCGGCTTTCTTCGGCGGGATGCCCCTGTGCCACGGTGCTGGCGGGCTGGCCGGCCAGTACTACTTTGGCGCCCGCACTGGCGGCACGAACATCATCGAAGGGGTGATCGAGATCTCCCTGGGTCTGTTCCTGGGGAAGTCTATCGGTCACCTGCTGGCTGCCTTCCCCATGCCCCTGGTGGGGGCGATGATGTTCCTGGTGGGGATCCAACTGAGCCAATCGGTCGTCAGGCTGCGAGGGTGGAAGCTATGGGTGTGTTTGGTCACGGCTGCCGTCTCGGTGGCCACCAATATGGCGGCGGGCTTCCTGGCGGGGCTGGCCATGGCCTACGGGGTGCGTGCGCTCAAGCAGCGATGTGTGCTCTCCTGTCTCTGTGCTCCAAAGGAGGCCGTGTGTCATGGCTGAATCCATCCCGGCGATCGAGGTTACAGGGCTGACCAAGCGATATGGCCCTCTCCAGACCGGCCTGTTGGCCGTAGATCACGCTGACTTCGAGGTACAGCGAGGGGAGGTGTTCGGCTTCCTGGGCCCAAATGGCGCTGGCAAGACGACGACCATCCGTATGCTGACCGGCCTGACCCGCCCCACCGATGGCCAGGCCCGGGTCCTGGGGCTGGACTTGAGTCGCGATCTGCCCCGCATCAAGAAACAGGTAGGCGTCGTGCCGGAGAACTCCAATCTGTACGACGAACTCTCAGCACGGGACAACCTAATCTTCATGGGCCAGCTTTACGGCGTTCCACGCCGTGACCGAGGGCCACGGGCTGATGAACTGCTCCATCGCTTCCGGCTATGGGAGAGAAGGGATACCCGGTTCGCCAGGCTCTCTCGCGGCATGAAGCGAGCGCTGATGGTGGCCGCAGCCTTGGTTCACCGTCCCAGGCTCCTGTTCCTCGACGAGCCAACAGTAGGGTTGGACGTGGTCAGCGCGCGCTCATTGCGGGCTCTCATTGAGGGACTGCGGGAGGAAGGGGTGACCGTCTTCTTGACCACCCACTACCTGGAGGAGGCGGATCGGCTGTGCGATCGGGTGGCGCTCATCGTGCAGGGGCGCATTGTGGCTCTGGATACGGTGGAGGGACTGAAGGCGCGGGTCCGGCGAGGAGCGACGGTGAAGATGCGGCTGGCTTCTTCTTCTGGGGAGGAACTGCGGCGCTTCCACGGAGAGGATGTGGAGGTTGCTCTGCGCCTGGCCCTGGCTCATGCTGAGTCCGAGGGACAACAGATAATGGCTGTGAACACCCTGCAGCCAACGCTGGAAGACGCCTTCATCGAACTCACTGGCCTGCGTGCGGAGGTGATGCGGACGGAGAAGGGAGGTCGTTGATGATAGGGGACGACCTGCGTGGAATCTTCTATGTGGCCCTCAAGGATATGCGGGCCTACTACCTCAAGCCGCCCAACATCAGCTGGGGCCTCCTCTTCCCCGGCGCGCTGATCCTGGCCTTCGCCATCCGCACCCCAGGCGACATGAGGACCTTGGCGCCGGGGCTGGTGGCCATGGCCGCCCTCTTCAGCGCCACCTCCATGGAGGCCATCGTCATCACCTTTGAGCAGCGCGTCGGGGCCCTGGAGCGGCTGCTTCTGGCCCCCCTCACCCTGCCAGCGATGCTGGCAGGGAAGGTGTTGGGTGGGGTGCTGTTCGGGTTGCTGATTGGGGGAGCGGTGCTGGTCAGTGTGATAGCTGGCTTTGGGCTGGAGGGATGGCGGCTTGGGCCGGCACTGGCCGCTCTTTTGCTGGCCACGACAGCCTTCTCCGCCCTGGGGGCCTTCGTCTCGGTGGCTGTGCAGGAGGTGTTTGAGGCCCAGACGCTGGCCAACTTCATCCGTTTTCCCATGATCTTCCTGTGCGGTGTCTTCGTGCCCCTGGCCGAGCTGCCCCCTGCCTTGCAGCTCCTGGCCCGGGCCCTGCCCCTGACCTACAGCGTGGAGGCGCTTCACGCCGCGCTGCTGGGCCCACTCTCCTGGCAGATGGCCCTCGATTTAGGTGCGCTGCTTGCCTTTGCCCTCCTGCTATTCGCTCTGGCCGTCGTGATCCTGCGAAGGCGTATGGACTGACCCAAAGTGGGCCGCTGATACGAACTCCCCTCTGTGGAGGCAAACGGTACGTACGGGAGCAAAGATGACTGAACAAGGAGAACAATGGGATAGGGAACGAACTCAGAGACACGCCAGATGGGCGAAACTCGGCTCAAGGCTAATCTACGCCCCTTTTGCAAGACAGATCGTGGAATACCTGGCCCCTGCGGAAAGAAGGGCACCCATCGTCGTAGTGGATTTGGGCACTGGATCAGGTCTTCTCTCCATTGAGCTCCATAGACTGCTGCCACAGGCAAAGATCATCGGCGTTGATCCATCCAGCGAGATGCTCAAGGTAGCCCAAGAGCACGCAGATGAAGCAGGGATGTCAGATTATGAGGCGAGGTTGGGTCAAGCCGAGGAGATGCCCATCGCGTCAAACTCCGTGGATCTGGTGGTCAGCCAATCCTCGCTTCATGAGTGGAGAGACCCGCAGAAAGGCCTCTCAGAGATATTCAGGGTTTTGAAGCCTGGCGGCAGTTTGATACTCAAAGACTACAATCGGGAGTGGCTCTCCACGTGGAAGCACCACCTGCTCAAGCTCTTTGACCACCTGGAGATGTTTAGATTCACTTTTGAGGAGGTGGCCGATCGGTTAAGAGAGGCTGGCTTTGATGAGATCAAAGGCCAGGGGAGAGGGCTGCAGTGGTTTATACAGGCTGTAAAGCGATAAGACGACCACCATTCGGCTCCAGCGCAATCGGTGGGCTCCATCATGATGCCCTCCACGCTGTTGTGCTGGCCGCTGATGTTCATCAGCGGGGTCTTCGTCCCCTTGGAGGAGATGAGCCCCTGGGTTCGAGCCGTGTCCTACATCTCACCGCTGACCTATGGCCCTAGCCCAGTGGTGCCCTCGCCGACCTCACTGCCTGAGCCCACGCCCACTGAGGCCCCGGAAAGGGTGACCATCACCATTCTCTACGACAACAACGAGTACGACGAGCGCCTGAAAACGGCCTGGGGATTCTCCTGCCTGGTGGAGTGGGGCGACCTCACCCTGCTCT
>CAYRNM010000015.1:20289-25029 GCA_964425465.1 uncultured Anaerolineae bacterium
ACCCTGCTCTCCAACATGGCGACGCTGGGGCTGGATCCAGGCAAGATAGACATCGTCCTCCTCTCCCACATCCACGGCGACCACGTCGGTGGTCTGGGGGGCATTCTGGCTATCAACAAGGAAACCACCGTGTACCTTCCTCGCTCCTTCCCCGCCAGTTTCAAGGCCCAGGTCAGGGCCAGCGCGCGTGTGGAGGTGCACGAGCCGATGGAGATGAGTGAGGGTATCTACACCACCGGTGAGACGGGCAGGGGAATCCTTGAACAGTCACTGGTACTGGTCACGAAACAGGGGTTGGTGGTCATCACCGGCTGTGCCCATCCGGGCATCGTGAGCATTGTGGAGAGGGCGAAGGAGATAACGGGCGGGGAGGTTTACCTTGTGATGGGGGGCTTCCATCTGGGTGGTGGAAGCAGGGCCGCCATTGAGGACGTCATTGAGGATTTGCGGGAACTGGGTGTGCAAAAGGTAGCCCCCTGTCACTGCTCCGGCGACCTGGCTCGAAGTCTCATCGCGGAGGCTTACGAAGAGGGCTTCATCCGGGCGGGCGTCGGTAGCGAGCTGGAGGTGGGAGGGTGAGGAAGCCGCTGAACCCTGGCCAGGACGGGCTGAACCTTGCCTTTCTGCACTATCTGGGCTAAAATGTGTGGAAGAAATTCGAAAATTCTTCCGCGGAGGAACATCATGACCACGATGACAGTCCAACTCCGACGCAAAGAGGTCATCATCCTACCCGTTGAATTGCGCCGTCAGAACAGCCTGGATGAGGGAGACATCTTCACCTTGTTGGACCTGGAGGACGGGTCGTTCCTACTCACTCCGCGCGTCTCCCAGGTGGCCCGCTTGGGAGACCAAGTGGCCCGCCTGATGGCAGAGGAGGATGTAGACCTGGAAGCGGTCTTGGAAACGTTGGAGCAGGAGCGAGAGACCTACTACCGCGAACACTATGGCCAAGCCGAATCTCTTACTGGACAGTATAGCGCTCTCTTCGCCGGCGTCGTCTCCCCAAGCGGGGCGGCCCGTGCGTTGCTCCTCCTGGCCGAGGCAGGACAGCTCATGGTTACGGTCTCCGAACAGGTGGTGGCGGAGACAGAACGGGCGGTGGCTCGCAAGGTCTCCAGAGCCCTGCCGTATTACCGGCAGGCTCTGCGCAGCACCTGCTCCACATCGTGCGCGACCCCTTGCCGGAGGAGATCGAAACGCACCGAGACATCATCGCCCATCCAACAGATGTGTCCATTGTCGTACGGCGATGAAAGCAGGGGTGGATTACCTGGTCACCCTCAACCGTCGGCACTTCATAGACGACACAAGTGTGGCGGCCAAGTCGGGGTTGCGCATCGGCACGTCGGGAGAGGCTTTGGCTGGATGCGAGAGCACAGTTGATGCAGAGGGAAAGGGAAGGCCCCAATGAGCAAAGAAATGTTGTCCTGTGTCCAACCAGTGGCCGGTCCGGTGCGACCGCCGGCTACCGAACCCGCTCCCGCCGAGGGAGGGCCATCACTCAGAGAGGAGGCGAAAATGGCAATGGCGCGCGTAGGCGAGGAGAACCCATGGCTCACATCGTCGCCGTGTGCCGCAGCCAGCGGCGCACGGATCCCAAAGAGGACATCGGTGCGGGCGAACTGCGCGCTGGCTACGGGTTGGTGGGCGATGCCCACGCGGGGTTGAGCAAGCGAGAGGTGAGCCTGCTGACGCTTGAGAGCATCGAGCGGGTCAAACGAGAGCACGGCATCGCGGCTGGCCCCGGCTCCTTCGCCGAGAACCTGACCACCCAGGGGATGGACCTGCTCTCGTTGCGGGTGGGGGACCGGCTGCGGGTCGGCCAGGCCCTGCTGGAGGTGGTCCAGATGGGCAAGCCACCCTCGGCGGCCCACACCTACAATTTCCAGGGCCTCTCCCTCCTGCCCACCGAGGGGATCTTCTGTCGCGTGCTGAAGGGCGGTCGGGTGAAGAGGAGCGACGAGATCACCCTGGTGCCACGGGAGATTCGCTTGAAGCCCATTGGCCATGTGGAGAACGATTTCCCTCATCCCGCGCCGCCGGCAGAGATCCGGGCCCAGGAATCGCGCCTCATCCTGGAAGAGGAGTTCGCGGAAGGGCTGGAGGGCCTCCAGGCAGGGGACAGGCTGACGGTGGTGTTTCACTTCCACCTCTCAAAGGGCTATGAACTGCTCCAGCGTCCACGGGGCGATCCCACACAGCCCAAACGAGGCGTATTCGCTCTATGCAGCCCCTGCCGTCCCAATCCCATTGGGGTGAGCTTCGTGGAGCTGGTCAGACGGGAGGGGCGGGTGCTGGTGGTGCGAGGGCTGGATGCCCTTAACGGCACACCGCTGTTAGACATCAAGCCTTTTGTGGTGCCCGAAAGCTGAGGATTGGTCTGATAGTCTGATGGTCTCGTGGTCTAGTGGTCTGGTGATCTCCGCACCCGACCAAGCGACCACTCGACCAAGTGACCACTTGACTATCCGACCAAGTGGCGGCCCATCACCTATGCCACGCCGCCTGCCCCGTGCCCGTGGGGATCATCAAAGTAGTGGAGGTGGCAGCGGGGCTGGCCCTGCCAGCCGATATGACCATTAAGCTATCAAAAGAGGGGGAAACTCGATGAAGGTGACCTGTGTTGTGGACAACACCGCGGGCGGGGGTTCGCTCTGGAGCGAGCACGGGCTGGCTTTCCTCATCAAAACGGAGGGGAGCCATGTGCTCTTCGACACCGGCCAGAGCGGGACGGTGCTCCTGCACAACATGGCGGAGCTGAGGATAGATCCGAGGGAGATCCAGACCCTGGCCCTCAGCCACGGTCACAAGGATCACACCGGCGGCCTGGAGGCGCTGCTGGAGCAGTCGCCGGGGCTTCCTCTCCACGCTCACCCCGCCCTATTCCAGGGTTGCTTCGCCCGCCGTGACGAGAAGGTGAAATCCATCGGCCTGCCCCTGACGCGGGAGGCACTGGCAGCGCGAGTTGAGCTGCGTCTCAGCGCTGAGCCAGCCGAGATTGCCCCTGGCGTATGGACCACGGGGGAGATCACATCCCGCCCCGAGCCAGAGGGTCGCAGTGATCGTCACCTGGTGCGCGAGGGGGAGGGGTCGTAGGGATGCTGTCGCAACTCAAGGCTTCTCGGCGGGGGAGATTGAGATTAGGATCGGCTCCGGGTCGCCTTGAAACTGCCATCATTGACGGGTTAGAGGAAAGATGGTGGAGAAGCTGCGCGCCTGGCTGGCCCTCTCCCGCCCGCCCTTCCACTTCGTGGGGGTGCTGCCCTTTATCCTGGGCGGAGTGCTGGCCTGGCGGCAAGGGGAATCCTTCCGCTGGGATGTCTGCGCCTGGGGCACGCTGGGCGTGGTGCTCGTCATGCTGACCACTTACTACGCCGGAGAATACTGGGACTATGTAGAGGATTCTCTCTCCACTCGGCTAGGTGGCAGCCGCTTCGCCGGGGGCTCCCAAGTGTTGCAGCGTGGCCTTATGCCCCGCCATGCCGCTCTGAGGGCCTCGCTGGCCAGCCTGCTACTGGCCGGCGGGGTGGGGTTAATCCTCCAACTGGGCTACCGAACGGGGCCGTGGACTATCCCCTTCGGCGTCCTGGGCGTGTTAGGTGGCTTCTTCTATTCGACGCGTCCGGTGCGTTGGGTGAGCAGGGGATGGGGCGAGGTGTGGATCGCCTTCTGCTACGGCTGGCTGCCGGTGGCGGTGGGCTACTATTTACAGATGGGGAAGATCGTGCCGCTGATCCACTGGCTGGCAGCCCCCATCGGCCTCACCATCTTCAACGTGATCTTGCTCAATGAATTCCCCGATTACCCGGCTGACCTGGAAGCAGGGAAGGCCAACCTGACAGTGCGGCTGGGGCGAGAGCGAGCCGCCATCCTCTACAGCCTCACCAACCTGGGGAGCTGGGTGACGATGCTGCTCTCCCTGAGTCACGGCGTGCCCAGGCGGGCGCTGTGGCTTTACCTGCCTATCCTGGCCCTCTCACTGATCCTGGTCGCGCTGGTGATGTGGGGGCGCTGGCGGGATCGGACAACCTTGGAGAGGCTGTGTGCCGCCAACTTGTTGGTGAACCTGGGCACCACGATGGCCTATATCTTTGCCTTTGTGGGTTGAGCTTATGAGGAGTTGGTCGAGCGAGTGGGGAAAGCGGCCCGGGCGCAAGGTGCGTCCCTTTTGGTGGCCACCAAGCCTGGTCCTCCGACAAGCGATGAGCGCGCTGTACGTGGGTGCGCTATCGCGCTGGCGGGAATTGCCGCGCTGGTTTCTCACCTATGGTTTCCGATGTCTCCCCGGCGCCGCCGGGTCACAGGGCATGGGCTGCATTGGCTTCCCAGCCCACCCGGTCTGGGAGATGACGAGCGCCTGCAACCTGCACTGCATCCACTGTCACGCCTTGGGTGGGAAGCCCGCCGACGACGAACTGACTACTGAGGAGGCCAAGCGTCTCATGGACCAACTGGCCGAGGTGAGCGAGTTTCGCATGATAGCCTTCACTGGCGGCGAGCCACTGGTGCGCGACGACCTCTTCGAGCTGCTGGCTTACGCCCAGAACCTGGGCTTTACCAATACTCTGGCCACCAATGCCGCCCTCATTGACGATGAGGTGGCCCGTGACCTGCGCCGCTACGGCGTGGTAATCGGTGCCGTGAGCCTGGACGGCTTCGATGCCGCCACCCACGATTATGTACGGAACCAGCCCGGCGCCTTCGAGGCCGCCCTGCGGGGGATACGCGCCCTGCGCC
>CAYRNM010000016.1:0-24953 GCA_964425465.1 uncultured Anaerolineae bacterium
GGGGGAGGGTGTGAGTTGGACCGGCGTTGCAACCTGGGTGGGTGTGAGCTGGACTGGCGTCGCAAGCGGAGTGGGCGTGGGCTGGACTGGAGCTACGACCTGTGTAGGCGTCGCCCACTGCTCCTCGAAGGCCCTCTCCAGGCCCTTCTCCGCCAGGCTCAGCAGGTTACAGCCCATCAGGAAGAGGGTCAGGATCAGCAGCCCCACGAGAATGAGAGAGCCGCGCTTGCGAAAATGGGTCATGTCAGCCTCCATATGTGTGTCAAAGGCCCAAGGAGCTTGAGGCTCTGTACTGCTCAGGCCGGGTCCGTGATCCGGCCCAGGACGCGGGTCACGGACCCGCTGTGAGCCTTAAAGCTTAGTGCTCTTGGCGTCCTTTGTGGTTCCGCCGTTAATCCCTGCGCCGGGAGCCGCTCAGCAGGAACACGTAGTACAGGAGCGTGGAGAGGGCCTGCACCGCGGCTGCCACGTAGGTCAGCGCTGCCGCATTGAGCACTTTGCTGATGCCCGCCATGCCCTGTTGGTCTACCATGAAGCGCTCCTGCAGCAGCACCTTGGCCCGCCGGCTGGCATCCAGCTCCACCGGCAGGGTCACCAGGGCGAAGAGGGCCACCCCCGCGAAGAGGATCACCCCCAGCCAGGCGATGGGGCTGGCATTCATCAGCAGGCCAATGAAGAAGATGACGGGCCCCAGCCAGGAGCCGAACTGGACGGTGGGCACCATGGCGCTGCGGACTTGCAGAGGCCAGTAGGCCCCCGCGTGCTGCAGGGCATGGCCTGCCTCGTGCGCGGCCACGCCCACCGCGGCCAGACTGTCGGCACGGGCCACTCCGGGCGAAAGGCGCAGCGTGCGGGAGCGGGGATCGTAGTGGTCACCCAGAAATCCCCCCGTTTCCTCTACAGCCACATCGTACAGCCCTTCGCTGTCCAGCAGTGTTCGAGCCGCCTGGGCACCGGTCATGCCAGCCCGCACCCGCGAGTAGCGGTTGAAGGCTCCAGTCACCTTGAGCTGAGCGTACAGCCCCAGGATCAGGGCCGGCAGGGCAAAGAGTAGGTATAAGGGGTCAAAGTAGAAACCTGGATAGAACATACACACCTCCTCCTTATGCCTCGCGAAACTCCCCTTCCACCACATCCTCATCGCCTCCCGATGGGGGTGGTGTGGGACCGGTGTAGCCAGCACCCGGTGGGGGGCCACCTGCTGGGCCTGCCGAAGCGTACATTCGCTCACCCAGCTTCATGCTGGCCTGCTGAAGCTCCTGCATCACGGAGCGGATGCGGCCTGCGTCGGTGCTTTCCATCACCCGTCGCAACTCATCAATCTTGGACTGGATGGTCGAGCGGTCAGCACCACTCACTTTGTCGCCCAGCTCCCGCAGCGTTTTCTCCGTCTGATAGGCCAGGTTGTCGGCCATGTTGCGCGTTTCTGCCAATTGCTTACGTCGCTCATCCTCCGACTGATGGTGACGCGCCTCCTCCACCATGCGCTCCACCTCCTGCTTGGAGAGGTTGGTAGAGGCAGTGATGGTGATCTTCTGTTGCCGCCCGGTGGCCTTGTCCTGAGCCGAGACATTCAGGATGCCATTGGCATCAATGTCGAAGGCCACCTCGATCTGAGGGATGCCCCGCGGCGCGGGGGGGATGCCCTCCAGCCGGAAGCGGCCCAGGGTCATGTTGTCGGCGGCCATGGGGCGCTCTCCCTGTAGCACGTGGATGTCCACCGCTGTCTGGCCATCTTCAGCGGTGGAGAAGCTCTCGCTCTTGCGGGTGGGAATAGTAGTATTGCGTTCGATCAGCGGGGTCATCACCCCACCCAGCGTCTCCACCCCGAGGGTCAGCGGCGTCACATCCAGCAGCAGCACATCCTTTACCTCACCGCCCAGCACCCCAGCCTGGATCGCTGCGCCCACAGCCACCACCTCATCGGGGTTAACCCCCTTGTGGGGCTCCTTGCCACTCGTCAGTTCCCGCACCAGTTCCTGGATCATGGGCATGCGTGTCGCGCCGCCCACCAGCACCACCTCATCCATGTCCCGAGCGGTCAGTCCCGCATCGGACAGAGCCTGCTGGAAGGGTCCACGACAGCGGTTTACCAGATCCTCCGTCAGTTGTTCCAGCTTGGCGCGGGTGAGCTTCATCTGCAGATGCTTGGGGCCGGAGGCATCCGCGGTGATGAAGGGCAGGTTGATCTCCGTTTCCATGACCGTCGAAAGCTCGATTTTGGCCTTCTCCGCCGCTTCCTTCAAGCGCTGCATGGCCTGCCGGTCGCCCCGCAGATCAATCCCCTGGTCCTTCTTGAACTCGTCGGCGATCCAGTTGATGACCCGTTGGTCCCAGTCGTCGCCTCCCAGATGGGTATCACCATTGGTGGATTTGACTTCCACTACGCCCTCACCCACCTCTAGGATGGAAACGTCGAAGGTGCCGCCCCCCAGGTCGAAGACCAGGATGGTCTCCAATTCCTTCTTATCCAGCCCGTAGGCCAGCGACGAGGCGGTGGGCTCGTTGATGATGCGCAGGACCTCCAATCCAGCGATGCGCCCTGCATCCTTGGTCGCCTGCCGCTGCGAGTCGTTGAAGTAGGCGGGTATGGTGATCACCGCCTGGGTCACCGGCTCTCCCAGGTAGGCCTCGGCGTCATTCTTCAGCTTCTGCAGGATCAGGGCCGAGATCTCCTGAGGAGTATACTCCCGATCCATCACCGGGATGTAGACCCGGGGATCGTTGGCCGGCCCCCTGTTTACCCTGAAGGGAACCATCTCCCGCTCGATGGCTGTGTCCTCGTAGTGGCGGCCGATGAAGCGCTTGATGGAGTATACCGTGTTTTCCGGGTTGACGATCGCTTGGCGCTTAGCTGTCTGGCCCACCAGGCGCTCGCCCTTCTTGGTGAAGGCCACCACCGAAGAGCAAAGCCGTCCACCCTCCGCGGTGGGAATGACCGTGGGGTCTCCCCCCTCCATGACAGCCACCACTGAGTTGGTGGTTCCCAAGTCAATACCGATGATCTTTGACATTACATTTTCCTCCTCTGTTGGTAATCCTGGAGCAGGCCCATTTTCTCTCTAACCGCTATATGGCAGGCCAGGGCCACGCTGTCCGTGGGAAGCGGCAGGTTGGAGTAGTCACAAGTGCAGGGTCCGCCCTGACTGCAGCCCCAGCAGCAATACGTCTTTCCATCCACGATGGTTGGCTGCCATTGGATCTCGATTCCACAGTTGGCACATACTCCTTGCATAGCACCTGCTCCTATGAGCCCTACCACAGGTAGTCAAACCTCGCTCTAGCCTGTGGAAGAATGAGTCATTGCTTTTCCACATGACACGTCTATATGATAAGCCAGCCTTGTTAGAAGAGCATAAGAGGAGTGTTAGAACTTTGTTAGAAAAGTGCACACCACCACCCGATGAGTGTCTGGAAGGCAGAGGGGACATCCATAAAGATGTCCCCTGAGCTCGCTTAATGGTCCGGCTCAGCACTTGTACCCCGTCAGCCAACAAGCTGCTGTCGGTGGGGTAGTGAATGTTCATCCTCACAGTCTCGCACCGAAACGAGTCTAATCCTCGGCAGGTTTGGTACCCACCTTGAAGCGGGCCTGCCAGGGCTGATAGCGGCTGAAGAACCGGTCTTCACGCACCAGCTTCTGCCCCTCATACACCCGACGGATGACTGTGGCATCTAATCCATCCACTGCCCAATCTATCTGCTTGCGGGTGCCCACCGGCAGAGTGGGGTCCTCCTCCTCAATTGGTGGGCCATGAGGCACACGGTTCTCTATGATGGGATCATCCATCTCCACGCGGCGCCCGACAGAGGTGCTGTAGAAGCGAAAGGCTACTGTCTGCGCCTGTAGATCGGTCTCCGTCTGGATCAAGAGATAGTAGGGGGTATCATTGCGGAATTTGAAATCCACCTCAGGGGCATACACGGTAGCATCCAGCCCCACCGGGGGCTCGTAGGCTCGAACCCGATACCCATGTGCCCAGCGCTCCTCGATGGGGTACCCACCCCAGAAGGCGGCACGGAAAGCGGTGGTGGCCACCTGACATACCCCACCCCCGATCCCTACCCGCGTCCGATCGCCCATGATGATCAACGACTCCTCGTACCCCACCTCCGAGCTCACCTCCCCCAGGTGCTCGTTGAAGGAGAACACCTCTCCCGGCCCCACCACGATGCCGTGGAAGCAGGATGCGGCGGTGGCGATGTTCTGCACCCGCGCCTGAGAGGACCCCTTGAAGGAAGTGATCCCCTCCGCCACGAGCTCCCGAATCCCCAGATGGTGCGCATTGGCCGCCGACACGGTCGGCTCCAGGGGGATAAGGGGCAGCACGACCTCCCGCTGATCGCTCTCTGCCCCAGCCAGCACCCGCTCCAGGGTAGCCTCCACATCCAGTTGCTGTCCCCGTCGGCTGGGGGTCAGCTCAGTGAAGGTGGACTGATCGGGGTTGTACTCCAGGCGAGCATCCACCGGAGGGACTGCCAACTCCTCGGTCAGAAGCTCAATCTGGGGACGTAGGGTGTCCCCCTCCAGATGGACCATTAATCTGGCTGTGGAGCCGTCTACAACCCGCTTGATATAAAGGGTGGAGGCCAATAGCTCAGGGGAGATCACCCAGGGGCCGGGGGGAGGTGAAGCACCCACAACGATAGCATCCTGAGGCAGCTTCAGGGTCATGGGGCCAGAGAGAATGCGTTCCACCTGCCGGGCCGCCTGGCTCACATCAGGTAGCTCCGGTAGTATCTCGCGCACGATCAGCCCTACCTCCCCGCCGGAGAGATCCGCCAACTGGGCGAAGATGCGCTCTTGGCTGGCCTCCACATCCAGCGCCCGCCCCACCTGGCTGGGCGTCGTGACCACGCTCAGGCCCTGCAACTCCAACGCCGCATCTCGGACGGGACGGTTGATTTGGTCTGCCAGATCGGACAGAAACTGGTGAGCCACATCCTGATCAAAGGCCAGTTGGTAGGGTACCTCGTATCCTACCTCAAAGGCGGCTAACTGCTGCCAGAGGTCCATCTTCAGCCCGTGCCCCCTTCCCACACTGTAGGCCAGGCGCGCCATGGCCGGTCGGTCGAAACGCACACCCACCTGGGCCGCAACCACTTCCCATACCTGGTCATCGTAGCGCAACTGCAGGGGCCTGGTCAGATAGGGGTCTGCATCCTGGGGCAGGGCCACCACCGCCTGGGGCAGGGACAATCCGCCTAAGGGCACGCCCAGTGCTTGCACGCCGGAGTGGACGCGCTGCAGATAGTAGCCCTCATAAAGTGTCAGGCCCAGCAGGATCAGCGTCAGGGAAATGCAAATACTGAAGAGCAGGGCCTCTAAGAAGCGAAAGAGCATTCTGCAGAAGGGACGATGGGACTGGGGTTGCTGCGAAGCGGACATGACAGTTCAGTTCACCAACACCATGACGGATGGTTCCAGAAAAAAGCGGTTATCGGGTAGTAAGTCTCCGTGGGCAGTCCGAAGGGGGAGCCGCTCGCCGGTCTGCCAGAAGTACAGGCCAATGGCCACCCGGTATTCGCCCGGCGGGGCATCCTTTGGCACGGCCAATTCGTACTCATCGGGGATGAGCATGCCCGGCGGCCAGCGGGAGGTGCGAAAGGCATCGTGCCAGGGCATGCTGTCAGCCTGGGACCGTAGCACACCCGATCCATCCAGCAGGTGCGCAAACACCGTGTAGTCCTCGGTGATGGGGGCCTCAGTCCGCCAGTAGAGGGTCAGGTGTACCACCCCTCTGGGCGAGACCTCCGTCAGTTCCAACCCATACCCCAGCAGGAGAATGGAATCGCCGAGGCGGAGATGAGTAGGGTGGGGAACCTCGGCCAGGGAAACTTGGGGCTTGCGGTGGTAGAAGGCCAGGCGGTACTTGTCCCATTGCAACTCATTGAGTCGCAAAAACCGTTCCGAAAGCTGGCCCAGGAACCAGTCGAGGTCGGGCAGCAGCTTGATGTGGTGGCTGTAGCCGCTGATGTCCAGCACCACCAACTGGACCGGGTAGCGGTCCAGCTCCTCCACTAGCATGTGGCCCGTGACCTCGCCCGTCTGGGTAGAGACGGCCGAGATGCCCGCACCCAGGGGGGTGCTGGGCCGCTGGGCCAGGAAGTTGAGCCCCGGATAGTCGCCCAGCAGATACTCCTGCGGTTCGGTGTGCAGTTGGATGTATTCCACGATGGCCTCGGTGTCGGCGTCGCGCATTCGGGCGGTTATCCAATCCTCTCTGAGGGCTGGAACCACGACCAGCGCGAGGAGGGCCAGCCCGGGTAGGGCCAGCCATCGCCGCTGCAGGAGATCATCGGCTTCCTCAGCCAGAAGCATTACCAGGGCCGGAAGCAGATACAGCAGGTAGCGGTGGGTCAGATCGCGGGAGACGAAGAGGTAGACCAGGCCCGTGGCCAACTGCCAGCCCCAGACTCGGGCTCGCTCATCGTTTCGGTACCTGAGGATAGCCCACAGGAGGGCCCCCAGGGTGAGCGCCGGATAGGTGTAAGCGTAGCCGTAGAGGAAGCTCACCCCCTTGGTGAGGATACGCCGCCAGGTGCGGTGGCTGCCCGGCCGCAGGTGGTGGAGCAGCACCGCGCCCACCACCTGCGGGGTGAAGCGGTAGAGGATCAGCGCAGCCACGCCGCACACCAGGAGATAGCTGGCGGCGAAGATCAGGAGCGCGCGCCACCAGCGCCCTGGGTGCTCTGGATCCCCCAGGGATTGGGCCAGCAGGAAGAGCGCACACCCCAGGGCCCCGAGCGCGGCGAATTCGCGAGTGGCGGTAGCCAAGCCCAGCACTACTGCCGAGGCCGCCAGCCAGGGCCAGTGCTTTCTTCTGCTCCACTCCAAGAAGAGGAGCAGACCCGCCATCAGCAGGGGCATCATGTAGGCTTCCGGTAGATAGAGACGCCCCACGTGGTATATGAGAGGATAAGTCAGGTAGAGGAGTATGGCGATCAGGGCCACACGCCCGTTGTAATGCCAGCGGGCCAGGGTGTAGAGGAGTGCCGCGGACACCAGGGTCAGCCCCACACTGAAAGCGCGGATGGGAAAGAGGACGGGGCCGAAGAGCCGGACCCCAAGCGCTCCAGCATATTGGAAGGGAGGCAGCACACAGGTGAGGAAGTCACGATAGATCACCTCCCCCAAGCTGATCTGCCAGGCACCGTAGAGATAGGTCCCCTCGTCGTCGTCCAACCGCCAGGCGGTCAAGTTGTATCCGTAAGCCAGTGTTGCGAGGAAAAGCAGCAACAGGGCTAGTAGCTCGTACCGAAACTTGCGCATCACTGCTCACCCTCCGCCAACACATGTACTTTCTGATCCAAAAGCAATCGGTCGTGGGGCAGGCAGTTGCCCGCCCAGTCGTACACGGGGAGGCGCTCCCCAGTGGTGGGGTCGTACAACCCCACCTCGATAGAACAGGTCCCGGTGTACTCCTCCCGCCAGCGCAGGAGGTGGGGATCCACGATGACCTCGCCCTGCACCCAACCGGGTGTGGGCTGCTGTCCGCCCGCGGGAGGACCATCGTGCTGGGCCACCAGCCGATCCTCACCCTCGGTCAGCAGGTGGGTGAACACCACATAGTTCGTGGACAGGGGTTCTTCGTTGATGGCCCGCCAATAGAGGATGAGCGGTATATCTTTATGTAAAGTAGCCCTGGCGATGGACAGATCGTATCCCACCAGTTCAGCCACTTGGCCGAAGCGGGCGTAGGCTGTGTACTGGACGGGCGGCAGTTGGAACAGGTGTTCTGCCACTTCGATGGAGATTTTCGCCAACTCAAAGGACTGTCCTTCCTCCACCTGCACTTCCAACTTCGCCTCCCCTGCCGAGGCCTGGGGTCCAACTAGCAACTCACGTCGGTCCAAGACCACCTCCCCCCTGCGCCAGCGGAAGGCGGGATACCAGCCATCGGCAGGAGCTCCCCGCTGCTGGGCCAAGGTTTCGCCATCGCACACTAGTTGCAGGGTGGGATGATAGTCCGGCAGCGCATCCTCCGTCGCCCGCCAGCGCAGGAGCACAGGGATGCGGGTTCCGGGCTGAGCTGTGCTACGATCCACCCGCACTGCGTCGAGCACCAGCCCCCTGGCCATCTGCTCCCCCACCAGTTCCAGTGCTATTTGCTCCTGCGTGCGGTAGGGATCGCGCTGGGGGATGGAGGAGGGTGTGAGCGCCACCTCTCCCAGGGCGAAGTGCTTGCCCGAGGGGGCTCCTACCTCGCTCAGCAGGTCCAATCCCTCCGGCGCATCCTCGGTGTAGAGAGCCACGTGCAGGGTATGGGTCAAGGGAGGGGTTCCCACTGGGATGGGGATCACGTAGTAGTTCTCCGCCTCCGTGCCGGGGAGCCACTCCTCCGTGGGCCGTCCTTGGTCATTGACCAGCGGACTGTCCACCCCCGCGATCTGACGCCCAGCGCTATCTTTCAGGATCACGGCTGCTTTGTAGCGCGCTTCCACTGGCTCCACTAGATGCCAGCGCAGGGCCACGGCGATCGCGCTACCGGCGGGCACGGATCGCTCCCAGAAGGCGGCGGTGAGGCGAAGGAGGCCGTAGTCAGCGAGGGTCGGGGCCAGGGATGAAGTCCTCATCTGTGGCTGCAGCGCGTAGCGGCGCAGGCGCAGGCCCCGGAAGTGACGGTCATCCTCCAGGCGGCCGTTGAGCTCCAGCAGGAAGGGGTACAGCTCCCGCCGGTCGGTGTGGCCAGTGTACCAGGTCACCAGGAAGGCGCACTCTTGTCCCTGGGCCTCCTCTAATACTCGTCGGATGAGCGACGCGGGTGGGCCATACCCATCCAGGTAGAGCACGGGAGCCTGGCCCCGGTAGTAGTACTGGAAGGCGAAGTCCTCGTAGTCGAATATGATGAAGTCCTGAGCCGTGGCCTCGGCGGTCAGACAGGCAGCTAGGCCGTGCACGTCATCCTTGTTATGCTCGCGGGCCATGGCCTGTAAGCCCAGAGCCAAGGATAGACAGATCATCGCACCCAGCACCGTGCCCGCTGCCTTCTGAGCTGCTGCCCCCCTCAGCCACAGCACCACCTGTCGGGCGAAAAGGAGGAAGAGGGGCACGGAGAGCATGAGGGTGTAGCGGGGGTGGATGCCGGGCTGGACCTGCTCGATGGCGAAGACCGCCCCCAGGGGCAGGAGGAAGCAGCCTAGTATCAGCCAGTCCCAACTGTCGATGCGCCGCAGCAGGATGCTGGCCAGAAGTGATATGCCCCCCAGGATAGCCAGCGTCAGGGTGGCCTGCACGAAGTGGGGATAGCGGACTGCGGCCCACGAAAGCCCCGAGAAATAGAAGCGCCAGATGAGGCCCAGGAAGGAGCGGAGGGGCAACGATTGCATATCCGGCGGTGCGTGTTCCTCCAACTGGCGGGCCGCCGTCCAAACCCAGGGGAGATAGAGCAGCCCCACCAGAAGCTGAGCCCCCAGCCAGCGCCGCAGGGCTGTCCATTGCCGATTCCAAGTCAGACTACCGAACATCATCAAGCCCAGGTAAGCCAGCAGCACCAGGGCGAAGTAGTGAGTGTAGAGAGCCATCGTTTCCACCAGGATGAGCGTTGCCCAATCGCCTGGGGAAAGCTGCCACCGGCGGCGCAGGAAGCGACATACCAGCAGGATCAGAAGCGCATACTCCAGGGCGAAGAGGGTGTAGGAGCGGGCCTCCTGGGAGTAGGCGATCTGAGGCGGGGCCAGAGCCAGGAAGGACGCAGTCGCCCAGCCGGTGGACTGACCGAAGAGCTCGTGCCCCAGCCGGTACCCCAGAGCCACCGTCAGCATCCCAAAGGCCAGGGAGGAGAAGCGCATACTGAACTCGCTGGGGCCGGCCAGGGCCTGCCACATCCCCAGCAGCAGGTAGTAGAGGGGCGGGTGGGTGTGGCCCGAGCCCATGATCTGCGGCAGGGCCTGCCAGGGCGTAAGTCGGGCCAGATGCACGCTCCACCCCTCGTCGTACCACAGGCTGAGCTCACCCAAGTGGTAGGCCCGCAGAGCGAAGGCCAGGAGGCAGAAGGCGGAAGGTAGAAGTAAGGATTTTGCTTTCCGCATCCTGATTTCTAACTTCATCATGTCGCTCACTCAGGGATGGTTCACAATTTAGATCCCGTAGGGGCGTCATTTAATGACGCCCCTACGCGAACCATTGCGGGCAGGATCAGATGGTCACTCAGAACCTGACCGGTGCTCAGATCCGTGATCGGCAACCGCTCCATTGTCTCCCCGTCGTAGAGCCCCACTTCAAGGCGATACACCCCCGATGCAGCGTCGCCGAGGGGCAGGTGATGGTGATCCACGAGCGTCTGGCCGGGCTCCCAGGCCCCGGTGGGCCAGAAGCCATACAGCGGCTGGTCATCGTGCTGGCTGTGCAGCGTGCCCTCGGGGTTGAGCAGGTGGGTGAACACCTTGTAGTTCCCCTCCACCCGCTCCCGAGCTCGCCAGTGCAGGGCCAGGTCCACCCCCTTTCCCGAAGGGATATTCTCCAGGGAGACGTGGTAGCCCAGGAGCTGAATCTGCGAGCCTACCCCTATCTGTGAAAGGGGTGACATCGGCGGCGATCCCTGTCCTTTAGGATAGACGCGAAAGACGCAATAGTCAAAGATAAACTTCCGATCGGCGTGGACCAACTCCCAACGGGGAAGCGGTTGCTGGAAGACAATCTGCTCATAATGGCGGTCAAAGTAGGGTCCCAGAAGCTCCTCCCGCCGGCCGATGGTCGAGAAATCCAGAATCCAGTAGCGAATCCCCTGCTGGTGAACATAGGTCTCCAGCTCCGGCCACGACCCCACGTCCACGGGGATGGGGACGAACTCCAGGCGAGGGGTGTACTTCCAGCGAGGGAGAGTGTGACTGGGGCCCCATAGCACCGGCTCGCCCGGCTCGGTCCGCGCCACCAGCCACCTCAGCACATCCTCACGGGGGAGATTGACCTCCAGGTCAACTTGATACGGGTCCCGCAATTGGGGGACAGTCACCACCACAGTGTACAGCAGCCACCCCGCCAACACCAGACCCCCTACCATATAGAGCACTCGGCCCATGTTGCGGACCCTCTCCCCAAGCGGCCATCGGAGGCGCGACAGGCTCGCCATTGCGCCTAACCCACCGGCATAAGCGATAGGGGTCGGGGGCAGAAAGAAGTGCGGCTTGGAGATGACCCGCGCGTACCAGGCGAAGAGCAGGTAGAAGAGGGTGAAGAGGACACCGCTGAAGGCCAGTGTGCCCCGAAATCGGCTTTTCTTCGCCTCATCGCGGGAAATGGTTCGCCAGCTCAGCAACACACCCCCTAAAGCCAGCAGTCCCCCTATCCCCACCACCAGAGCCCTCTGTTCCCGCTCTTGGAGGAAGAAGGGGAAGAGGGCTCCGGCTCCGTCGAAGGCTGCCCTCCGCATCCCATACCGTTGGCGCTGCCATACCTCCTCCAGCGAATGGCTCCCTAAGTAGCTGGCCATCGTAGGTGGGGGTGAGTTGACCCTGTAGGCGTCCTCCCATTGGTCGAACCACAGGGCATGGGAGGTGTTGTAATTGTAGAAGGGATCGCCAAAGGTCAGGGTGTTAATGGCCAGAAGGGGGGAGATAGTGACCAGGTAAGCGGCGACAAAGGCATAGGCCCACCTCTCTCGGAGAAAATATCGGCCCAGGCTTAACAGTCCGCCCACTAGGAAAGCCACAGCCAGGAGGTGGCCATTCCCCTTGGTCAACTGGCAGAGGCCAGCCACCGCGCCCGCCCAGAGCCAGCAGCGCCGCTTCCTGAACCCTTCGGCCACCAGGTACCAGGCTAGAAAGAAGAGAGGGATGAGCAGCACCTCGCAGGCCACCCAGGAGGCCTCCATCTGGAAGCCATCGTTGGCGCTGAGCAGTAGGACGGTCACTAGGGCAACCGAGATGCCGAACATCTTACGGGCCAGATAGAAGACGAGCAGCAATCCGGCCAGGCCGAAGAGGAAGCTCAACAGCTTGGCCTCGGTGAAGTAGGCCCATTCCCGCCGGGCGAAGAGGGCCAGGATGGCGGGATAGAGGGGGCTGCGGTTGCCATCGGTGAAAGCCCGCCCCTCCCGTATGAAGAGACCGAGTTGTAGGTAGGACCCCTGGTCAATGGCATCGGAGGCGATGTTCCAGGTCACGCGCACCAGGCCCTGCAGGATAAATCGGGCGAATATGAGGAGCAAGAGGGCTCCGGAGAACAGGGGTTTGATCTTGAAGGGGCTGAAGAAACCCAGTTTTTGTGCAATCCGGCAAAAACCGGGTTTCTGCCAAACTCCAGATGCCAATTTGAGCATGGCCTACTCTCTCTCCAGCGACATCAGCAGCGCCCGGTCCTCGGGCAACCGGTTGCCCTGGACATCGTAGACTGGGAGCCGCTCCCCTGTGGCCGGGTCGTACATCCCCACCTCAAGCTGGAAGGGGCCGGGGGGAAGCTCCGAGGGGATGGGAATTTGATACTCGTCGGCGATGACCTCACCGGGGAGCCAGCCGGTGGTGGGTGCTGCTCCACCTTGGGGAGGACTGTCCTTCTGGGCCACTACTCGCCCCTCGGGTCCCAGAAGGTGAGTGAACACGGTGTAGGCGGCATCGGTCGGCCCCTGGGCCTGCCAGTAGAGGGTAAGGCGCAAGGGCTCCCTGGGTTGGACCCTCGGCTTCGGCAGATCGTAGCCCAGCAGTGTGACCCGATCCCCCAGCCGCAGGTCGAGGCGATAGGAGATAGCGGGCACTTCAAAGCTCCGCGCCCGTCCCTTCACTCCGACTCGCCCCAGGAGGACCGGCTCGGCCAACAGGTGGCTGCCATCGGGCCGCACCAGGTTGATGCGCACTGGGTATTCGCCATTGGCAAGGTCGGCGGGGACAGGGATGTCGAACTGGCCCCGCAGCACCTCCCCGGCCCGCCACTGGCTGCTGGGGTAGAAGGGATTGGGAATGGCGGCGCTTTTCTCCTCCCCCCCGAACTCGACCAGCAGTTCATAATCCTCCTCTGAAGGAGCTATTACCTGCCAGAAGAGGTCCAAGTGGAGCTTCATGCCGGGCTGCACTGACAAAGGCGACAGACCGTAGCCCAGCAGCAGGATGGAGTTGCCTATCTCGCGCTGCAGGGAGTAGGGGATCGCTAGCTCCTCCACCCTCGGCTGGAGGGGGGAGGAGATGACCTGGACCTGGCCTAAGCTGACGACATCGCCCACCGGCTGGCCCTGTCCGTCCCTGACGGAAAGACGCTGCTGGGTGTCGGAGCGATACAGGCCGGCCAGTAGCTCATAGTGACCAGGGGGAATCCCCGGCCAAGGGTCCAGCAGATAACGGATAGTCTCCTCCACTCCCACGGGCCACTCGGCGGTTCCCTCTCCCCTCTCATTCCGCAGGGGGAGGTCCACCTGGCCCCATAGGTGACCGCTCCCATCCACCAGGTGCAGGAAGGCAGTGCAATTGGCTTCGGGTGAAGCTACAGTCTGCCACATTAACTGCGCGCCGAGTTTCTGCCCCCAGCCGATGGAGGGATCGGCCAGCCCGTAGCGAATCAGGCGCAGTTGTCCGCCGAAGGTGAAGGGGCCATCGCCGGTTCGGAGCTCGGCAGGAGCGAAATTTGCCCCCTCCGGCAGTTGATAGAGGGATAGGGTGACCAGAGGAAAGACATCCTCTCGAACCAGGTAAGCCCGCGAGGCCAGTTGGGTGTGGGCAACCTCGGCCGCCGGTGAGGGGAGCGCCGAGAAACGAATATGCCAGATTCGCTTCTGGCCGGCTGACAGACGCCGGAGCGCGGAGACCACTTCTTCTTCTGTCTCCTTCCCACGGAACACGTAACACACCAGAGAGCCCCCGTAGTGCTCCGCCAGGAGGGAGGGCGTGTCGAAGAGCAGCACATCGCCTGCTTCGGCCTCCAATGCCAGCACTTCCAGAGGGGCGCGATAGCTCTCATTGGGGTAGATCCAGGCATATTCCACTCCCTGGAGGTGCACCACGTACTGGGGAGGCGTCCCAGCGATGAGCTCATCCACGGGGGAAGGCCCGCCCTGCCGGTCGCTGACGTAGATCACCACGTAGTCAGCCTCGACCAGGCTGGCCGGGGTGAGGGGGAGCGTCTGGCCTTTGAACTTGGGAGCCATACCCGGCACTCCGGCACTGGCCGCACTCAGCTTCTCGGCTTCGGGCAGGGCGTTGAGGTAGGCCGCCGCTTTCTCCAGCCCCTCCCCCCACCCCACGGGCAGCATGCGCACCGCCTGGCGGAGTCCTCCCAGGAGGGGATTGTACCAGGCCAGGTAATAGGGATGACAGGGAAGGACCAGCAGTGCCTGGATCAGGGCCAGCGCGGCTATCCCGACCAGCGCCCATCTCCTTTGGCTGATAGCTGATAGCCGATAGCTGATGGCTGATAGTTGGCATTTGCTATTGGCCATTCGCCATTTGCCATCTGCCACCTGGCCCAAACAGGCCCAACCCATCGCCGCCAGGAGATCCAGTGGAGGGAACAAGGGCAGCAGATAGCGGTCGAATTTCTTGGCCCCCAGGGCTATCATGATGCCGTAGAATCCAGCGTAGGTCAGAAGCGTGCCCCAGACCCATCGCTCCCTCCTGCTCCCCCGCCACCAGACCAGGGGCGAGGCCAGCAGTCCCAGGAGCGTGAACGGGCTGACACGGAATAGGAAGGCCAGGGGATAGAAGAGGGGCCCCGGATCGGCAACGGCAGCCCCTCGGAAGAAGCGAGCTGTCTCCTCCGCTTCGGCCGCATAGCCCAAGGCTTTATCCAGCACGCCGGAGAGGGTGTCCAGCGGCGCGACCCACATGGCTGGCCAGAGGGCGACATACGTGCCGACGATCACTCCACCCCAGAGGAGGAAATCGCTTATCCGTTGCCGACCGAAAACTAGCAGCAGGGTCATGCCCAGGGGAAGCAGGAAGAGGGCCGGAGTTTTGGTCAGCGCAGCCAATGCCGTTGTGACTGCGGAGAGAAGCAGCCAATGGCGCTGGGTGGGGTAGCGTAGATACACCAGCAGGCTCAGCAGCCCCAGAGCCATGAAGCTGGCCAACAGCCCATCCAGATGGAGCACCCGGGAGAGGCCCAGGAAGAAAGGGTCGAGGGCTATGAAGAGCCCGCCCAGCAGGGCTGCCCACGGGCCTATCAGCCGTCGGGCCAGGGCCCAGCAACCGACCACTGCCAGAGCAGTGATTAGAGTGAGGGGGATTTTGGCCGCGACCAGCAGGAGGGCGAGCCGCTGAAGGGCCGTCGCATCGCAGGGGGCGAGGGCCGGGAGTTGGAGGAGCCAGGCCCACTCCGTGGGTGAGGGCACACCCAACAGGAGCCGCTGCACCCCGATGCCCAATGCGCCCAGCCAGGTGGTCATCACCCCTGGATGGCCGGTACGAAAGGTGGCCGCCCAATCGCCGGAAAACAGCGCCTGGCTGAAGTGCACTGAGCGGTAGATCCACATCAGCTCATCCCAGGTGATGAAGGCCCCTAGGCTGAGCAGGCGGGGCAGCCAGCTCAAGATGAAAAGCCCGGCTGCCTGTAGCAGCCAGGCCCTCTGTTGCCTGTCCTGGCCGACAGGCCAGGGAAGGCAGGGCATGGATGGGCTAGCCACTGGGGAGTCCTAGAAAAGGCTGAGCTGTTGGGCCTGCTGGGGAGGCCCCTCATCGCGGATCTGATCCATCTGGGCGATGAGATCGGGGATGCGGCGCATATCCTCTTCCACTGCGCGGCGCAGGCTGGGCTGGTGCAGTGCCGCCGCCGGATGGTACATGGGGTAGTAGAGTCTGGCCCCGATCTTGCGAGGCTGACCGTGGATGCGGGAGATGCGGGCGTCGGGGAACCAGCGGGCCATGGAGAAACGTCCCAGCGCCACCACCATCTTGGGCCGGATCAATTCGATCTGGCGGTCCAGATAGGGCCTGCAGGCCTCGATCTCATCTGACTGAGGGTCGCGATTCTGGGGAGGACGGCACTTTAATACGTTACAAATGTACACCTCCTCGCGGGTCAGGCCGATCATCTCCAGCAATTCATCCAGAAAGTTCCCTGCCGCACCGACAAAGGGCCGGCCCTGGCGGTCCTCGTGAAACCCTGGCGCTTCGCCGATGAACATAATCTCCGCACCCTCTGGTCCCTCCCCCGGCACAACCTTGGTCCGTGATCGGTGAAGGGCACACTGGGTGCAGTTTCTGATTTGCTCGTAAAGTTCGGTGAGTTCAGACATCTACGCAACCCGCCTGACTTCCTCATGCGTCATGACCTGGCCTTCCTCGATGTCTTGAAGGCCCTGGTCAACTTTTCGCTTGAGATACAATTCATAGAGAATATCTTCTAGCGTACAATCGTTTGGCATTTTCTCGATCAGATCGAGCACTTCTTCTTTCACAACGGCCATTATACATCCTCCTCTTTTTTTCTCGTTGATGTCGGCTGCTCCTCACTGATCTGACGAATTTAGCACCCCTTGGATGAGGTTCACAACCCTATTTTAGGGCCTCAGGCCTCTGGAGGCAAATACAACTTGCGGATGGCCCGCGCTGGAACACCGGCCGCTACAACCCCAGGGGGCACATCTCGGTTGACGACTGATCCAGCAGCGATGATGGCATGATGGCCGATGGATAGGCCGGGCAGGACCACGGCTCCGATGCCCAGATGGGCATGGTGGCCGATCCGCACTCCGCCGGCCACATGCACCCCCGGTGAGAGATGGACGCATGAGCCCAGATGGCAGTCATGATCCACGGTAGCGCTGGTGTTGATGATGGCGTTTTCACCGATCACTGTATCGGCGTTAATCACCGTGCCCGCCATTACCGCGCTACCGGCGCCGATGTCCACACCTCGCGAAATCTGGGCTGCGGGATGCACAGCCGTGATCAATCGCAGCCCCAGCGCCTCGACCCGGCGGGCGAGCCGCCCCCGGGTCTCGTTGTCACCGATGGCGATAATGGCTCCCTCCACCCCGCAACTCCTCAGCCTTTCCAGCGCCTCACCGGAGCCCAGGACTCGGTAGCCAAAGACCTCTCCCTCCTCCCAGCGGGGATCATCATCTATCAGTCCCATGATCTGGTAACGCTCCTCCCGTTCCAGAATATCCAGGACCACCTTGGCATGGCCACCGGCCCCATAAACAACGATCTTGCTTCCTGTGTCTGGCACGCTAGCCCACCCCCTTTCGTCGTAACAACTGGCGGTACACCGTTTCCACCTGGGCGAATACCTTTCGCTGGTCAAACAACCTCTCAGCACGGCACCGCCCCGCCAGGCCCATCCAGTGTCTCTGTTCCGGGTCGGAGAGTAACGAGGCTATAGCTGCTGCCAGGGCCTCTGAGTCCTGGGGAGGTACTAGCAGGCCCGTCTCTCCCTCGCTGACGACATCACGACAGCCTCGGATATCTGTGGCCACCACCGGCCGCTCCATCGCCGCGGCTTCCATCAGAGTAACGGGCATTCCCTCTCGATAGGAAGGAAGAACAACTATGTCCATCGCCTCGTACAGGGCTGGCATGTCGAGGCGCATCCCTAGAAAGTCTATTGCTCCGGAGATGCCCAGTTGGGAAGCCAGCGCTTTGAACTCGCTTTGGTCAGTTGCATCAGATGGCCCTACGCTGAGGAAGCGGGTGTTGGGATGCTGATCCCGCACCCGGGCGGCGGCCTGCAGGAACTCGCGATACCCCTTTTCATGGGTCAGCCGGGCCACGATACCCACCACTGGAGTGCTGTCTTCGATGCCCAAGCTCCTCCGCGTTTCCGCTCTCAATCCCTGGAGGCGGAAACGATCCAGATCAACGCCCGTGCCACCCTCCAGAAAGCGCACTTTCCGCGGAGGGAGGATTTCCTCTCGGCGGGCCGTTTCCAGGTCTTCTTCATTGACCAGGAAGGTCACGTCCGAGCAATAGGCCCCCCACTTGGACCACAGCCTGTGGAGCCAGCGCTGCCAGCCGGACATCCCATAGAAGTAGAAGCCATGCTCAGTCCCACAGATCACGGGCACGCCAGCCATGCGGGCTGCCAGTCGGCCCAGAAGGTTAGCTTTGGGGGTGTGAGTGTGAACCATGTCAAAGCGGTTTTGACGGAATAAGGCGGTAAGCTGTACCAGGGCTCGCAGGTCTGGCAGGGGGCTGATATCGCGGCTCATCGGCACTGGATGGACGGGGATTCCTTCTTCCTGCACCTTCTTCAGCCAAGGCCCTGGGCTGCAAACTGCTGCCACCTCATATCCCTGGCTCTGAAGGTACAGAAGGCCATTTTGAAGCAGGAATCGGATGGTCAGATCCACCGCGGCAACATAGGCCACCTTCGCTGGTACTCGACCGCCGCCCCTGAGATTCTGTCTGTGTCCGTTCATCTGAACCCTCGGAAGAACTCGATCAACCTGGCAGCGATAGTAGAGAGGGCGTAGTCACGTTCCACGCTCTCCCGAGCTGCGCTGCCCAACTTTCTCCGCAAGCTGACATCCGTGATGAGCTGTTCTAACCTCCCCACCCATTCATCTGGTGTCTGAGCCAGGAATCCATTCTCTCCCTGCTGTATAATCTCCCGGTTAGCCCCCACCGGCGAAGCGACAGCCGGGATGCCCACTCCCATGTACTGCAGAAGTTTGGCCCCGCACTTGCCCCACGAGTAGGCCTCATTTGTCAGGGGCATGACACCGATGTCGCAGGAGAGCAATTCCTCCACCTCTGTATCCAACCGCCAGGGGATGGCAACTACAGGGACTCCCTCGATCCGAAAGGAGGGAGCACCGATGACCTTTAGAGCGATGTCGTACCGCTTCGCCAGGATCCGCAGGGCGTCAGCGATTTCGCTCAGGTAAGACACAGTGAGCGGCGTGCCGATCCAGCCGATGCACGCCGAGCCGGAGGGAGAGAAGCTCTCCGCTTGCTTCACTCTATACCGATCGGTGTCAATGGCCGTCGGGGCCAGCAGGACATAGGGGTTGTACTGCTGGGCGTAGGCGGCCAGGTACTGGTTGCCGACGATCACTCCACCGCTGCGGGCCATCAGGGTGGGCACCTTGGAGTGGAGAAGGGAGTGCAGGAAGGCTGAATCCAGAAGGCGTTGGTGGTAGATGTGCGTAGCGTCGTCGTACTCCACAACCACAGCCTTCGCCACGTGGAAGAGCAGGGAGTCGAGGGAGAGAGGGAGAAAGGGGAACACCTCCTGTTCGACCACGACCAGGTCATAGCGGCCCGCCTGGAGAAGACACAGCAGGCGGCGCAGATAGCGGCCCGCCAGATAGGGCAGGCGTCGGGCCTTGGGACGCCAGTCCCTCATCCCGATGAACTGACGGACATAGGTGTCGGTGTGAAAGTTCGCCACGGAGCAGTCGAGCCCAGCCGCTTCGTAGTAGGGAAGAAACTGATAGACCCGGTAGCGACTGCTCGACCCCAAGGGAGGATATTTGGTGAGAAAGAGGATTTTCATCCTGGCCACAGAGCAGCCACCAATTGAACCACGACCGCGCTAAAGTGCCGCGCCATCCTATCTCGCTCCATGGGTTTTGAAAGCACCAGCCCAAGACGAAGCACAAGCTGCCAGGGGAAGCTCACCACCATCAGCGCCCGTACCAGCCATTCCCCTCCCCGCCCAAAGTGCTTCCGGAAGTATTTGTAGCGGCTGCGGTGGAAAAGCCAGGCCGTACGCCGGGAATTCTGACCGGTGCTCTGCCCGCCATAGTGGATGATCCGGGCCTGGGGTACAAAGTAGATGTCCCAGCCCGCCGACTTGAGCCGGCGGCAGAGGTCCACCTCCTCGAAGAAGAGAAAGAAGCGCTCGTCGAAGGGGCCCGCCTGATCCAGGGCCGTCCTTCGGACCATCAGGCAGGCCCCCATGGGCTGATCCACCTGGCGCAGGGTTTGGTGGTCCCAATCCCCCATGAGGTATCGGCCGAGGAGGGGATGTCGTGGGAAAATCTGATCCAGGCCAGTCGCCTCCCAGAACACGGTGCCCAGCGTGGGGAATCGCCGGCAGGAGGGCTGAATGCACCCCTCTGGGGACAGGATTTGAGGGGCCACAGCGCCAGCGCACGGGTGATGATCCAGAAATTGGGTCAGGGTCGAGAGGACCTGGGGCAGCAGTCGAGTATCCGGGTTGAGGAAGAGGAGATAGCGTCCCTGGGCCAGGGATAGGGCCTGATTGTTGGCTCGGGCGAACCCTCGGTTCTCCCGGTTCACCAGCAGCTTCACCCCGGGGAATTCCCTTTCGACCAGCTCCGCGCTGCCATCGGTCGAGCCGTTGTCCACTACCCATGCCTCCAGCGAAAGCCCCCCTGCCTGATGTTCAACAGAGGTCAAGCACTCCACCAGGTAATCGTGGGCATTCCAGTTCACGATGATCACCGAGAGATCAAGCGGCTGATCCAACGCCTACTTCTCTTTTGGGTCGCGAGTGACCAACTGACCAATTGACCAACCGACTAACTGACCACCTGGCCCAGGGCCGCGATCTGGCGCAGGACAGCCACAATCGAAAGGCTCAGCCTGAACAATTCCGCTGGAGCGGGAAAGGGCCGGTCGGATCGGCAGGTGCTTTGAGCACTCCGTAGATATAGCCAGGCCCCGATCAGCCCCACCAATGCCCCACTGAGCCCTCCAATGAGAAACACCCTGGCCCGACCCCTCATCGGCGGATGCCTCCCCTCGGAAGGCCGGCCATCGTCAGGAGGATACGCTGGAGGTACGCTGTCAGGGCGTAGAAGGCGATGATGGGCGCGACGATCAGTTCACTCCCCTGAACTGTAATTCTCTCCACCTGCTGCACTCGGACTCGCGTCTGAGGAAAGAGGGGTCGCAGAAAGGAGCGAAACTGCCGCAGCCCCCTGCTGGCGAAATAGAGCGCCGCCAGAGGGATGAGGGCCAAGACAAAAGCCTCCACAGCCAGAAGGACAACCGATACGTCGCGCCAGAAGGGGATGGTCATGTGAACCTCCTCGCTTCATGTGGAAGGAGTCAACGGGGAATAAGTCAACGAGTAACGAGGCACTGAGTCGTCATCACCCTGTTCCTCGTTGACTGGTTACTTGTTACTCTCCCCCAGTCTGACCCGGAAGGTGCGAATCTGATAGGGCTTCACGTAGAAGGTAAGCCGATCATCATCGAACTCCACCGGCTGATCCTCCCGCTCCACCAGGTTACATTCCACAGCTTCGACGATGGGCCGGCCGAAGGCCAGGGTCACGGGGCCGCGCTGGTTATAACATTCGTAGCAGCGCACAATCAGGTCCTCGCTGTCCTCGGCGCGTTTCACCGTCTCCACTACGACATGGGGCACGTCCGCACTCACCAGGCTGAAGGCATCGGGGCGAGTGCCCTTGTGGGGTTCGGCGAAGCGGGCCAGGAGGGGCAGGTTGAGTTCGTAGGCTCGCTGCACCGTCTGAGCCCGCCAGTCGCCGCTGTGGGGGAGCAGGGAGTAGGTGAACTCGTGATGCCCCTCGTCGGCGTGGGGGTCGGGCTCAGTGGGGGAACGGAGCAGAGTCAGTCGGATCACGTTATCCTTGATGTCGTGGCCGTACTTGCAGTCGTTCAGCAG
Source organism: uncultured Anaerolineae bacterium (assembly GCA_964425465.1). Classification (GTDB taxonomy): domain Bacteria; phylum Chloroflexota; class Anaerolineae; order JAYEMR01; family JAYEMR01; genus JAYEMR01. Next base: position 21,467 of record CAYRNM010000016.1, read on the forward strand.
GCTCACCCCATAGTCCCCCTCGGAGAGGTCCACCCACTTGTGGGCGCAGGTCTCGAAGCGCGCCCAGTCCCAACTGGTGTTCCAGTGGGTAGGCCGCTCCACATTCCCGAACTGGATGTCGTAGGTGGCGCGGGTGTTGTGCACTTCCACTGGGAAGGCCACCTTGAGCAGCACGTGCTTCTCCCGCCACTCCACTTTGGTCTCGAAGTCCAGACGCGGCGGTGCCGCGTAGGCAGTGATGCGCTGGGTGATCTCCGAGTGGAGAAAGCTCCGTTTCATCTCCAGCGCCGCCCGCAGCGGGCCGCGCTCCAAGATGTGGAACTGGGCCGGCTGGTCAGCATTCCACTGCTTGTCCTGGTAGTAGATGTTGACGTCCCAGGCATCATTGCCCAGGGGCCGGTCCTCGAAGGCCTGGAACTGGTTGGCCACCGTCCCCTCGGGCAGGACCTCGCGCTCGGCGAGCTTATCCCACCAGGAGATGATCTGGCCCGCGGGGTTGAGCTGCACACGGAAGAAGCGGTTCTCAAAGGTCAGGCCCTCCAGGGTGACCGGTTCCTCAACCTTTGCCGTTGGCTCGCCAGGGCGGAGCCGGTAGGTGTGATAGCCGTTGGCCGGCACCCCCTGGGCGGGGAAGAGGATCGCCCCTTCGCCGACCGATTGGTAGGGCACCTCTTCGCCGTTGGGGCCGATCAGTCGGAAGGGCTCGGCCATCGCCACTTTGGCCTCCACGGGATCGCAGCGCGCCCAGCCGGTGGGGTTGAAAACCACCATCGCTGGATCGTCCCCCACCAGGTCCATCTGGCCCACGATGTATCCCAGCGCCTCATCGAGCGCCTGTTCCCCCCAGCGCATCACCTCCCGGTACTGGGCCCGGCTCTCCTCGTAGACGGGACCGATAGAGGAGCCGGGGATGATGTCGTGGAACTGGTTGAGCAGGATCAGCTCCCAGCCCTTATTGAGCGCCTCCTGCGGGTAGTCGGCTCCCCACAGGCAGGCCAGCACTCCGAAGAGCTCGGCGTTGTGATACAGGAACTCGCTCTGGCGGTTGGCCCGCTTGTTTCGCGCCTGGGTGGTGTAGGTGCCTCGGTGGTACTCCAGGTACAGCTCCCCATTCCACACCGGCAGCCCCGCCGCATCCTCCTCCAACCGGCGGAAGAAATCTTCTACTCGCCCCTGGGAGACACGCGGCGAGCCGGGGAAATCGGCCAGCCTTCGGCCATACTCCACCATCTCCGCCGTGGGCCCGCCGCCCCCGTCGCCGAAGCCGAAGGACAGCAGCACCTCATCGTGGTACTCCTTCTGCTTGTAGGTGTCCCAGGTGCCCTTCACCTGCCAGGGCTCCAGCGTGCCGTTGTAGGTGGCGAACCAGTGGCGGCTGGGGGTGTTGATGAAGTGGGTCAGCACTTCCGTGCCATCCACGCCCCGCCACCAGAAGGAGTCGTAAGGGAGCTGGTTGTACTCATTCCAGGAGATCTTGGTGGTCATGAAATACTTGAAGCCGGCGCGCTGGATGATCTGGGGCAGGGCCCAGGCGTAGCCGAAGACGTCGGGCAGCCATAGCACCGGGCTGCCAGGGGTGCCGCAGTACTCCTCAAACAGGCGGGTGCCCAGGAGGAACTGGCGCACCAACGACTCCCCGCCCGTGACATTGCAGTCCATCTCCACCCAGGTGCCGCCAATGGGCTCCCAGCGCCCCTCCGCCACCCGGCGGGCGATCTGGCTCAGCAGCTCCGGGTGATCCTCTTTGATGAACTGGTAGAGCTGGGCCTGGCTTTGGGTGAAGTGGACCTCGGGGTAGCGCTCCATCAGCCGGAGCACGGTGGAGAAGGTTCGTGCTGCCTTTTCCCGTGTCTGGGCTAAGGTCCACAGCCAGGCGGTGTCAATGTGGGCGTGTCCCACCCCCAGCAACCGGGGTTGGTTGCCCGCGCTCAGCTTCCCGTACAGCTCGGATTCGAGGTAGGCATTGGCCCTGGCCAGCGACGCGCGGAATGCCTGGCCCAGCGGCCCCCGCCAATCCACGAGCTGCAACCCCTCGTCCAATGCGCGGAGGATCTGCGTCCGGTCGTAGTCCTCTTCTCCCAGCGTCTGGGCCACCTCCAGCGCGACCTTGGCGTTGTAGTAGAGGGCCAGGGCCGTCTCATCGGGCACGGCCAGCAGCGTCGCTTCCACGCAGTAATCCCGCTCCAGCCGGGCGCTGGTATACCCCTCGACATCGATCTCCCATCGCTGTCCTGGCTCGGCGGAGTCGGTCAAAGGCACCTCGGTGTGCTGCCGGTCCAGCCCCTGGCAGGGCTGGCCATTCAGGTAGACCAACCCCTCGGGGCCGGAGAGGTCACCGTAGTCGGCCAGCCTCAGCAGGGCCACTACCGGCTTTCCGGCCCACTCCTCGGGCGTTTGGGCTGTGGCTCGGAAGGAGGCACAGATGTCTCTGCGTCCCCAGTGAGTACCGGGCGGGCAGGGGTGCCAGCCCTCGGGGTCGGCCTCTGCCAGCCGCCCCTCCTGCCACTCCACGACCAGCGGTCGGCTATCCAGATAGAGGTATTCGCCCAATTCGGCAATGCGCTGGGTGAGCTTTCTGACGGTGAAACGCCTGTCTTGCTGCACAGTTTCTTCTCCTCCTTGAGTCGCCTGAGGCTGCAAGCCTCAGGCTGAACGGGCCAAGAGCGCTGGAAGCACCCTGAAGCAGCACAATCATAGCTACAGCAGCCTGCTTCCAGCAGGCTTGCATTGCTCAGCCCTGAGCTTCAGCTCGGGGCTGACCGCCTCGCTTATTATAACACCGAAACACTGATGAGGCCAACTCCGTGTAACAAGTGGGCTACTGACCTGTCCAGACAACGGCTCAGGGGCAACCCTTGCAGTTGCCCTAGCTCCCAGGGGTGACCGCAAGGGTACGCCCCTACTTGGCACCCTCCGCTTCGACGACGTGGAAGGTCAGCCCGTGCCCGTCCACACTGACCAGCACGTGATCGCCATCGCGCACCTGGCCCTGGAGGATCTTCATGGCCAGCGGGTCCTGCACCTCCCGCTGGAGCACCCGCTTCAGCGGACGCGCGCCGAACACCGGATCGTACCCCTCCTCGGCCAGCCACCCCTTGGCCTCGGCATCCAGCTCAATGGTGATGCCCTGTTCCATCAGCAGACTCCGCACTCGACGCATCTGAATGTCCACGATCTCCCGCAGGTCCTCCTTGGTTAGACCGTGGAAGATGATGATCTCATCCACGCGGTTCAGGAACTCCGGCCGGAAATGGCGGTCCAACTCCTGGAGCACCCTGTCTTGCGCGGCTTCGGGGCCCAGCTCCTTGATCCAGTGGCTGCCGATGTTGGAGGTCATGATGACCACCGTGTTGGTGAAGTCCACCGTGCGGCCGTGGCCGTCGGTGAGCCGCCCCTCGTCGAGCAGTTGCAGCAGGGTGTTGAACACCTCGGCGTGGGCCTTCTCGATCTCGTCGAAGAGCACCACGGAGTAGGGTTTGCGCCGCAC
>CAYRNM010000017.1:0-24112 GCA_964425465.1 uncultured Anaerolineae bacterium
CCCCGCTCAATCTCCCGCCGCTCCGCGGGCAGGTATCCGCTGCGATAGCCCCGCACCTCCTGGTCCATCCCTTGGCGCAGGTAGCGCAGCAGGATCTCCGTGGCCAGCCGGGCGCGGGTGAAGACGATGGTCTGCAAGCCCGCCTCCAGGAAGCGTTGGGCGATCATCCGCGCTTCCAGAATCGGCGAGCGGCGGATGCCCAGGCGGCGGTCCACGAGAGGGGGATTGTAGAAGATGAGGTGCTTGCACCCCTGTGGTGCACCACTCTGGTCAATGAGCGTTACCGGCGCTTCGATCAAGCGCTCGGTGTGCTCCCGGGGGTTAGCAATCGTGGCCGAGGTGGCGATGAATCGAGGTCGGCTGCCGTAGAAGCTGCAGGCACGCCGCAGCCGTCGGATCACATTGCCTACGTGGGAGCCGAAGACGCCGCGATAGGTGTGCACCTCGTCCAGCACCACCCAGCGCAGGCCAGCGAAGAACCGGGCCCAGTCGGTGTGATGGGGGAGGATGCCCACGTGGAGCATGTCGGGGTTGGTGAGGATGATGCGAGCGTTTTGGCGGACCTGAGCCCGGACGGGTGGAGGGGTATCGCCGTCGTAGGTGTGGACCGCCAACTCCGTGCCCACAGCGTCCAGCCAGCCCTTCAGCTCATCCAGTTGATCGTGGGCCAGGGCCTTGGTAGGGAAGAGGTAGAGGGCGGTGCTGTCCGGGTTGCGGATCAGGGCGTCGAGCACAGGGAGGGTGTAGCAGAGGGTCTTCCCCGAGGCGGTGGGGGTGACGATCACCACATTCTTTCCCTGAAGTGCGGCCTCCACCGCCTGGGCCTGGTGAGTGTAGAGTTGCTGGATGGAGCGCTTTTGAAGGGCGCTTCTCACCTCGGGGTGAAGGCCCGATGGCGTGGGGGCGTACTGCGCGCTGCGGGCTGGCAGCCGCCGCCAGGCGGCCACATGGTGCATGAATCGAGGCCAATGGCGCAGTTCCTGAAGGGTGTCGTCTACGTTCATAGACAACGCTGACAGCCCTCCGTAAGAGAAAAGTTAGAAGTCAGAATGCAGAATTCTGACTTCATACTTCTGCCTTCATCCTTCGAGATACTATCGCAACTCCCCCCAATTGTCAAACCCAATCGGTGGTGGTATAATGGCGACAAAAGTTAAAAGGCAGAATTGCGGAATTCTGCCTTCATCCCTCTGACTTCACACTTCGCAGGAGGGAGGTGTAAGATGTGGAATATCGCTTTCTGGGCCGCACGGGAGTCAAGGTCTACTCCCGAGGCCGCTCGGAGGAGATTGTCGGGCGGGTGATCTAAGGGCATCGCGAGGAGATCGTGCTGGCCACCAAGGTCCGCCAGCGTATGGGCGATGGCGTGAATGAGCAGGGGCTCTCTCGTAAGCATCTCCAAAATGTAGATAGAGGAAGCTGAACATGAACCAGGATAGGCCCATCCTTACACCCCACGCAGTCCTCTCCCTGCGGGAGATCAACCCCCAAGAGTCCCACTTCGACGCAGCGGTGCTGTGCTTCCGAGGGCGCGAGGGCTCTGAGCTGCTCTCCAAGGCCTTCGAGGTGGAGAGGCGAGAGGGGTTCTATCTCTACGGCTCAGAACCTTATGTCAGCGGGGGAGGCCAGAAGCAGCTCGTGATCCTCCCCACTGTGATCTGGGGCGGGCCGGTGACGGCCATCCTGCTGGAGGAACTGGCCGCGCTGGGGGTCAAAACGGCCATCGGCTTCGGCGCAGCGGGATCGCTGATCTCACCCAACCACATCGGGGGACTGCTCATCGCCCAAGCTGCCCTCTGCCGGGATGGAGCCTCACGCGAGTACACCGATGCGGAGGTGGCCTATCCCCATCCGGAGCTGCTGCAGTTAGCGGTGGAGCTCTCGGAGGCGGAGGGGGTATCCCCCATCCTGGGCACGGTGCACACCACCGATGCTCTCTACCGCGAGACACCCGCCAAGCTCAGGCAGTGGCGAGAGGGGGGTGCGGAGTTCGTCAACCTGGAGGCGGGCTCCTTCTACGCCGTGGCCTCTTTCCTGGGGATGCGAGTGGTGTACCTGGGTCTGGTGACCGACTACGTGGCCGAGGATGGAGAATGGCAGCATGGCTACTGGAACCGGGAGAACCCCACCGACCCGCTGATCGTGCGGGTCATCCGAGGGCTGGTCGAGCATGAAGAAGAAACAGGCGAAAGAGAAGGGAAATCCCATGAATCGCTTCAATATGCAGGATCACCCCCACCAGCGCTATAACCCCCTGACCCGTGAGTGGATCCTGGTCTCACCCCACCGCACCCAAAGGCCCTGGCAGGGCCAGGTGGAAAAGCCACCCGCCGAGGAGAAGCCGGAGTACGATCCCGGCTGCTACATGTGCCCCGGAAATGAGCGGGCTGGCGGCGCGCGCAACCCAAATTACAAGGGCACCTTCGTCTTTGACAACGACTTCGCCGCCCTGCTGCCGGATATCCCTCAGGGTGAGGTGAACCGCGGAGAGCTGCTGGTCGCCCGAAGCGAGCGGGGGCTGTGCCGCGTGGTGTGCTTCTCCCCCCGCCACGACCTGACGCTGGCGGAGATGGACGTAGCCGCCATCCGGCGGGTAGTGGATGTGTGGATAGAGCAGTACCTTGAACTGGGAGCATGGCCCTTCATCAATTACGTGCAGATCTTCGAGAACAAGGGGGCGATGATGGGCTGCAGCAACCCCCACCCCCATGGGCAGATCTGGAGCAACGAGAGCCTGCCTAATGAGCCGGCCAAAGAGCACACAGCCCAGGCTGACTATCTCTCCCAAAGGGGCTCTTGCCTGCTGTGCGACGTCCTGGCTCTGGAGCAGGCGGAGGGGGAACGGGTGGTGTGCCAGAATGACCGTTTCCTGGCGCTGGTGCCCTTCTGGGCTACCTGGCCCTTCGAGATCATGCTCCTCAGCAAGCGCCACGTGGCCTCGCTGGCCGAGCTGGAGGATAAAGAGCGGGATGGCCTGGCGGACATCATCCAGCGGGTCACCGTCCGTTATGACAACCTCTTCCAGACCTCCTTCCCCTACTCCATGGGGTTTCATCAGCAGCCCACCGATAGCCGGGCCCATCCCCATTGGCACCTGCACGCCCACTTCTACCCTCCCCTCCTGCGCTCGGCGACGGTGCGCAAGTTCATGGTGGGTTACGAGATGCTGGCCGAACCGCAGCGCGACCTCACGGCTGAAGACAGCGCGGCCCGGCTGCGAGCTCTGCCGAAGGTTCACTACAGGCAGCAGACCAATAGTCGCCCGTAACGGACGTCTGCGCCACGTGCCTGAAAACATGGGCCGGGAGCTGAAATGGCTCCCGGCCTTTTGCTGTGCCTCGAATGCGTTTGGGGTCGCTGTCATTCTCACCTCCATCTGCCCTCCTCATCGCGGATCTTCTCCCACTCGGGGCGGGTATCGCGCGCTCGAAGGATATCCCGCAGCTCGAAGATCTGGTCGCGCAGCAGGGCTGCCTTCTCGAACTCCAATTCCGCCGCCGTGGCCTTCATCTGCTTCTCCAGGTCCTTAATCAACCGCTCTATCTCGTGCGTCGGCATTTCACCCGTGACCTCGTAGGCTACTCGTTTCTCGGCTACCGCTTTCACCCGATCGGTCAGGTCACGGATGGACTTGACGATGGAACGGGGCTCGATCCCATGCTCCAGGTTGTAAGCCGCCTGCTTCTGACGCCGGCGGTTGGTCTCCTCAATGGCCCGCTGCATAGAGCCAGTGATCCCATCGGCGTACATGATCACCTGGCCGTGTACATGCCGCGCCGCCCGGCCCATGGTCTGGATCAGTGATGTGTCCGAGCGCAGGAACCCCTCCTTATCCGCGTCGAGGATGGCCACCAGCGAGACCTCCGGCAGGTCCAGCCCCTCGCGCAACAGGTTGATACCCACCACGACATCGTAGACCCCCAGCCGAAGGTCGCGGAGGATCTCCACCCGCTCGATGGTCTCGATCTCGGAGTGCAGGTAGTGGACCTTGACCCCTAACTCCATCAAATAGTCGGCCAGGTCCTCGGCCATGCGCTTGGTGAGGGTGGTGACCAGCACCCGCTCCCCCTGCTTCACACGCCTGTTGATCTCCCCCAGCAGATCCTCGATCTGCCCCCTGGTCGGTTTGATGATCACCTCCGGGTCCACCAGCCCCGTCGGTCGGATGATCTGTTCCACCACCTGGGCTGAGTGCTCCAGCTCGTAGGGCCCCGGCGTGGCTGAGGTGTAGATCGCCTGGTTGACCCGCTGCTCGAACTCGTGGAAGCTCAGGGGGCGATTGTCCAGCGCTGAGGGGAGCCGGAAGCCGTACTCCACCAGCGTCTCCTTGCGCGAGCGGTCGCCGTGGTACATCCCCGCGATCTGGGGCACAGTCATGTGCGACTCATCAATGAAGAGCAGGAAGTCGTCGGGGAAGTAGTCTATGAGCGTCCAGGGGGGGCTGCCCGGTGGCCGCTGGGAGAGGTGGCGGGAATAGTTCTCGATGCCGGGGCAGTAGCTGATCTCTCGCAGCATCTCCAGGTCATAGCGGGTGCGCTGCTCCAGCCGCTGCGCCTCCAGAAGTTTCCCCTGCTCCCCCAGCTCCTTGAGCCGCTGCTGGAGCTCGGCCTCGATGTCCCGCAGGGCCAACTGCAGCTTGTCCTTGGGAGTAATGAAGTGCCTGGCAGGGAAGATGTCCAGGGTTTCCAGCTCCTGGAGCACCTCGCCGGTCAGGGGGTTGATCTCCGTGATGCGCTCGATATCGTCACCCCAGAACTCCACCCGGTGGGCGAGCTCACCGTAGGCGGGGAAGACCTCCAGTGTGTCGCCCCGCACGCGGAACCTGCCCCTCCCCAGGTCGAAGTCATTGCGCTCGTAGTAGATATCCACCAGGTGGCGCAGCACCTTGTTGCGATTGTGCTGCTCCCCGCGCCGCAGGTGGAGCACCACCCGTCCGTACTCCTCTGGGTCGCCGATGCCGTAGATACAGCTCACCGAAGCCACGATGATCACATCCCGCCGGCTGAAGAGCGCCGAGGTGGCTGCCAGCCGCAGCCGGTCAATCTCATCATTGATGGAGGCATCCTTCTCGATGTAGAGATCAAATTGGGGGACGTAGGCCTCGGGCTGGTAGTAGTCGTAGTAGGAGACGAAGTACTCCACCGCGCTGTGGGGGAAGAGCTCTCGGAACTCGGAGTAGAGCTGGGCGGCGAGGGTTTTGTTGTGCGCCATCACCAGTGTGGGCCGCTGCACCTGCTCGATGACCCAGGCCATGACATTGGTCTTGCCCGTGCCGGTGGCTCCCAGCAAAGTCTGATGCCTATGGCCCTGGCGCAGCCCCTCCACCACCTTTTCGATGGCCTGGGGCTGGTCACCGGTGGGTTTGAGATCGGTCACTAGTTGAAAGTTGGGCATGGTCTGACACCTCCCTCACCCTCCCCCTGCAATGGAGGGCAGCAGTTCGACCGGTGCGCCGGGCTGGACCAGATCCGCAGGCCCCAACAGCCGGCCCTCCTGAAGGACGATGAGGGCCCGCGCCAGTTGCTCATCGGTTTCATGGGCCAGAAGTTCGCTGAATCGGGGATAGGCCCGCGCCAGGCGGGCCCACATTTCCCGGACCTGAATGGGCTTCTCGACTTCTAAAATGAGCTCTGACTGACCATCAAGCCAACCCCGATAGGGCGGAAAGGCTCGGATGTGAATCCTGGGCATTATGTCATCTTACTCCGATCATCCGCCACTGCCGGCACCACCCCCACACAGGTGAACTCCCGCGCGCCGCTGTCGTAGTAGCCCCGCGCCTCAGCCACCTGCCGGGCCCGGCTGTCTTCCTGGACGATGGGGTAGAGTGGCGTCAGCCCCTCGGCTAGCAGATCGGAGGTCACGGCGGCCAGCACCGACTCGTCCCAACGTCGTGCACGGGCGGCGGATTCGACGGCCACGTACACCTCCGCCCAGTGGCTGCTCCGCCAGTTGACCCCCGCGGCAGCGACGACGCGCTCCTGGGTGCGGATCTGCCAGCGAACTCCTCCCTCCGCCCCCCGCTCCTGAGTGACCAAGACATTGATGAGGGGCGCGAAGTGAGAGTCATCCGTGTGTAGGATGCGCCAGATGGTCGCTTCCGACAGAGCAAGCATCCCCTCCAGGGCTGCGCCGATGTACACCGGCACGCTGAAGAGATAGGCACAGCCGGGGACCAGCGCTTGGTGGATCAGCGCCTCCAGCGTGCCCGGGCCGAAGGCCCGCAACACGACCAGGGGCTGGAAGAGATGGGCCCCGGTGATGCAGGTGGCCAGGAAGCCATCCGCATGCCCGGCCTCCGTGCGATGCAGGGTGAGAGTGGTCCGCTGGTGATCATGCTGGAGGGCGTAGTAGGTCGTGCGGGCATCGCCTGGGTCGTGGGGGACGAGCAGGGAGCGGATGGCATGACGTTGCTCCTGAATGGAGGCGGACAAAGGCATATCTGGATTCCCTACAAACGATCTCGGAGTTGCTATCTACCCTCCCGCAGGTTGCAAACATCCCTCCTGCATGTAAAGTAGCTTCTAACCTGCGGGAGGGTGAAGGGTTGCTCCACCCCAAGGTGGTGATATAATAGACCGCGTGAAAGCTAGCAAGGAGGGACCCATGCCTCGACTGGGAGCTCACGTGTCCATTGCCGGCGGAGTCAGCCAGGCTCTGGTGCGAGGGCAGTCCATCGGCTGCGAGGCGATCCAGATCTTCACCAAGAACCAGCGCCGCTGGGCTGAGCCAAAGATCCCGCCGGAGGAGGTTGTAGCCTTCAAACAGCTTCAGGCCGAAACCGGCATTCACCCCATCGTCTCCCACGACGCCTATCTCATTAACCTCAGCTCACCCGACGATGACCTGTGGCAGCGCTCGGTGGACTCGCTCATCCGGGAGCTGGAGCGATGCGAGGCGCTGGACCTGCCCTACATGAACATGCATCCTGGATCCCACAAGGGCTCAGGCGAGGAGGCGGGGTTGCGACGTATCGCCCAGGGGTTGGATGCTCTCCACCGCGCGACGCCTGGCTATCAGGTGATGACCCTGCTGGAGACCACCGCCGGCCAGGGAGACGATCTGGGCTACACCTTCGGACAGTTGGCCCGCATCATGGAGATGGTCGCTCAGCCGGAGCGAATGGGAGTGTGCTTCGACACCTGCCACGCCTTCGCCGCCGGCTACGAACTCCGAACCCGCGAGGGATATGAGGCCACCTTCGCCGAACTGGAGGAGCTCATCGGCCTGCAGCGCCTGAAAGCCTTTCACCTCAATGGCTCCCAGGGGAGGCTGGGGAGCAAGTTGGATCGCCATACCCACATCAACGAGGGGGAACTGGGTCTGGAGTCCTTCCGCCTGCTGCTCAATGATCCTCGCTTTCAAGAGCACCCCATGCTGCTGGAAACGCCCAAGGGGGAGAAGATGGAGGAGGATATCATGAACCTGGCCATTCTCAGGAGCTTGCTGGAATAGCGCCGCCGTGAATGGCCGGCGCTCACTCTAGACCCACAGGTGCTCTCTGTTCCATCCTCCGGGTCAGGTGCCACACGTAGACCACGCGCTGGGCGACAGTCACGTTGGTCAGCACCGCCAGGGGCCACAACATCCAGGGCATGATCCCTGCCATCAACCCGATGATCAACAGACATATCCTCTCCGCTCGGGTCAGCAGGCCGACCTTGCATTGCAACCCCAGCCCCTCCGCTCGGGCTCGGGCGTAGCTGACCATGAGGGAACCGACGATGGTGGCATAGATAAGGATCATCTCCATCCGCTGGCCCTGCTGAGCGTAGTACAGCAGCAGGCCCAGATAGACCACCGCCTCGGAGAAGCGATCCAACGTCGAGTCCAGGAAGGCTCCGAAGGAGCTGGTCTGGCCCGACACCCGAGCCAGAGCCCCATCGAAAGCGTCAAACAGGCTGGCCAGGATAGTCAGAACCCCTCCGACCCTCAAGTACCCTCGCGCGATCAACAAGGCCACCGCCATATTGACCACCAGTCCCAACGCCGTCATCCAGTTGGGCGAGATGCCCAGGCGCCCGATGGCCCGGGCGATGGGTTCCACCAGCCAATTTGTGTGATGGCGCAGCCATTCACTCAACATCCTTCCTCATCCTTCCTCGCTCTCTCCTCTCGAAGGGCCTCTTCCGCTGTCTGTCCCCAGCGGCGGGGGATGGCGGCACGCCATCCTCGACCACGCTGGGCCATCAGTTCCTGATAGTAGATCAACACCTGCTCTGAAACCCGCTCCCAGTCATAGGCCTGGGCCTTGGCGCGCCCCCGCTGTCCCATCACCTGCCGGGCCGCTGGATCGCGCAGCAGTCGGAGGAGCGCTTGAGCCAGGGCCTCCTCATCCCCGGGAGGCACCATCAATCCCTCCTGTCCATCGGCCATCACCGTGCGGTAGCCGGGGATGTCGCAGGTGACGATGGGCTTGCCCGCCGACATGGCCTCCAGCAGGATGAGGCCAAAGCTCTCAAAGCCGGTGGAGGGCGCGCAGAAGATGTGGCAGGACCGATAGTAACGCGGTTTATCCTCCTCCGACACCCAGCCCACAAAGCATACGTCATCCAACTGGTGCTCCCAGACATATTCCACAAAGGGCTGCTGATCCTCCTCATCATAGGCGCCCGCCACGATAAGCCGGGTCTGGGGCATGAGCGCCTTCACTCGCTGGAAGGCCCGCAGCAGGAAACGAAACCCCTTGCGCTTCTCCAGCCGCCCGACGAAAAGGATGTTCAGCTTGCCATCCTGGTAACAGGGCCAGGGCTCGATCCGAGCGTCACTGAAACGCTTCACGTCAATCCCGTTGGGGATGATCACATAATCCCCGTCGAAGTAAGAGGCAATGTAGTCCCGGGCCGCGGAGGAGACGGCAATCCTTCCATCCAGCCGCTGGAAGAAGCGCTTGAGGATAGGCTTGCCATAGTAGTAGCTGGCACTGGATTCCCGGTAGGCGTGAAAAGTGCCCATGAGGAGCGATCTGGGACACAGAGGGGCGTGACGCAGCGCCGCCAGGGGCAAAGCAGGGGTCATGGGCTCATGCAGGTGGATCACGTCGAACTGCTGCTGTTGGAGCAGCTTCTTGACCTGACGGTAGACCCGGGGGGACAGGTTGACCCGGGCCATGGACCCGGCGAAGGGAAAGGATAGCACCCCTCCCAGGGCGGGAATGAAATGGGGCGGCAGGGAGGCTTCATTGTCTGAACAGGGGCCTATGATGGTCACCTCGTGGCCCCATTCGCGGAAGCAGGCCGCAGTATGGATGACATTGTTGTTTGCGCCGCCGGGGAAGGCGAAGTCATAGGGGGAGATCAGGGCAATTTTCATCACTCGCTCCTATCCCAGAGGGGCACGGTCAGGACCCACTGTCCCGGATCGGCACGTATCTGCTCCTCCAGCATGGCCACCAAGGTCTTCATCCCTCGATCTACCCTCATCTCGCGGTCGCCGGCCCTTTCCAGGGGCACTGGGAAGAGGCGGATCAGGAAGTGGCTGCCTGGCTGGCGGCAACTGAATCCCGCAATCAGTGCTGCTCCCGTCCGCAGTGCTAGCCGCACGTGGCTGTCCGGCAGTCGAGCGGGCGTACCAAAGAAGTTCACCTCTCGGCCGGAAGCGGTGACATCCCGGTCCGCAGCCAGGGCCACCGCTTCATTGCGGCGCAGGGCTCGGAAAAGTTCCATCAGGGAACCATCCACAGGGATCAGGTGCAGCATGCCGTGGCCGGTCCGCAGAGAGCAGATGTACTGAAAGAGCCGCTCGGGCTGGAGGTGCTCGGCGGGGATAGTGAGGGGCAGGTCGAGCACGGCTGCTATCTGCATAACGATGTCCAGGTTGCCGAGGTGAGGGGCCACAATGACAATGCCCCGTCCTGCCGCTCGTGCTGCCTCCACATGCTCCCAACCCTCCACCCCTACCAGCTCCGCGATCTGTTTCTTGGTAAGACGGGGTACGCGGAACAGGTCGTAGAAGTTATAGGCCAGGTTGCGGCACACCTGTCGCACGACCTTCCTCACTGCTGGCGATCGAGGAGGTTTCCCCAAGACGTGAGAGATATTGTCCGCCACACCGGCCCATCGGCCAGGCAGGAGCCAGTAGTACATATTGCCCATCAGAGTCGCCAGAGGGTAGGTTACCCGGGCTGGGACACGGGGCAAGATCGCCCCGGCCAGACGGAAGAGATAGTAACCCAGCAGGGTTTGGTCAACGGGGCCACGAGACATGGGTTTATCCACTCCTAGAATGCATATTGTAGCACAAAGCCCCTCAGTCGGCTAGCCGTGGGAGGGGCAACGAGTAACGGGTGGATGAGGCAATAGGGGGAATGAACCCTCGTTGACCCGGTGCCTCGTCAACTTATTACCTCTTCTTGCCAATTATCCCCTTTTGTGGTAGAGTTCTCTCATAGGCTTTCAGGAAGGAGCTGACCATGAAACCGCGCATCAGCCACAGATGGGATGTCCCAGTGGAGGAGGCGATGGCCATCCAGCGTCGCCTGGCCAGCCAGGTGGTCCTCGCCTGGGATGAGCGGCCGGTGGAGATGGTGGCCGGGATTGACGTCGGCTTTCCCGGAGAGAAGGGACGGGCGGCAGTGGCGGTGCTCAGCTTTCCTGACCTTCAGCTCGTGGATAGCGCACGGGCCGAAATCGAGATATCCTTCCCCTACATCCCCGGCCTGCTGGCCTTCCGCGAGGGGCCGGTCATCCTGGCCGCGCTGGAGCACCTCTCGGTGGAGCCAGACCTGCTTATCTTCGACGGCCAAGGGCTGGCCCACCCCCGTCGTATGGGCATCGCTACCCACATGGGGGTGCTGCTGGATATGCCCAGCATTGGATGCGCCAAATCACGGCTGGTGGGCACTCACCAGGAGCCCGGCCCAAGGAGGGGTGCCTATGCTCGGCTCTACGACGAGGGGGAGGTGATCGGCGCCGTGCTTCGCGCGCGAGATGGAGTAAATCCGGTGTTCGTGTCCATCGGCCATCGGATTGACCTGGAGCGGGCCATGGACTTCGTGCTGCGCTGCTGCACCCGATACCGGTTGCCTGAGCCCATCCGCTGGGCCCATCAACTGGCCTCAGGTGAGAGACCTCCCCAGGGCCAACAGCTTTCCCTGTTTTGAAGCCATGAAAAAACTGCTTCTGATCCTCATCATAATTGCGTCTTTGGTCCTGGCTGGCTGGGGCTTGTGGTCCCACAGCGTTGCTCAGCGGACAAGCGTGCCTCCGAAGGTCACCTGGGGCTGGGAATACCGGGCCGGGGATTACATCCGCTCCAAGCCGCTGGTGGCCGGAGGTACCATCTACTTTGGCTGCGACGACAATGGGCTCTACGCCCTGGACGCGGCGAGCGGCCAATGGCGCTGGCGGTTCGAGACGCAGGACAACATCGACGGTACTCCCGTGCGGGTGGATAACCTCTTGATCTTCGGCTCCTGGGACGGGGTACTCTACGCCGTGGATTCCAAAACGGGGCGAGGGATATGGCGTGCCACCCTGGACGGATGGCTCACGGCCGGCCCTACTTCTGCCCAGGGACTCATTTATGTCGGCGCATACGATGGATACCTGTACGCCGTGGAGGCGGCTACCGGCACAGTGCCGTGGCGCTTCCCCACTGGAGGGGCTATCGCCAGCCAGGCCCAGGTTGTAGATGGGCTTCTCTACTTCGCCTCGGCTGATGGTTTCGCTTATACCCTTGATACGCGCAAGGGTGTGATGCGCTGGCGCACCCCCACCCATGGCCCCCTGGTGGCCGGTCCCCTGGTGGAGGGAGGTGTAGTGTACATTGCCTCCACCGACCGACACCTGTACGCCCTGGACGCGGCTACGGGCAAGTCGCGTTGGGCACGGGAGTTGGATGCGCCTCTGGAGGCCACGCCTGCCCTGGCTGAAGGACGCGTCTTCGTGGGCACCCTGGCCGGCACGGTTGTGGCGCTGGATGCGGCGCAGGGCCATGTTCAGTGGACTTTCGCCACCCGAGGGCCGATCTGGGCCACGCCTGCGGTGGACAGGGGCCTTCTCTTCGTGGGCTCCACCGATGACCACATCTACGCCCTGGACGCCGCTACCGGCCACCTGCTCTGGAGCTACCGGTTGGGCAGCGATGCTGGGCCGCCGGCGGTGGCTGACAACTGGCTCTACGTCGGCTCCACCGACCGACGCCTCTATGCCTTTCGCCTGGAAAGATAGGCTTCCAAGATGCGCTTTCATCTCGCCCGCCTGCTTTTCCCCCTGCTATTTTTTTCCGTAACCATCCTGGGGTGCCAGAGCCTTCGGCCCGGGCCCCAACCTTTTCCCTCTACTGAGGCTGCTGCCGTCCATGCCCAATCCGAGGGACAGCCTCCCGAGATCCAGGAATACCTCCGCCTGTTCGAGGCCCGGGATCGGCTGCCCGATCTGGAGGCGGTCAAAGAGCTGAAAGCCATCATCGCCACTCGGCCCCATTCCCCCGCGGCCTACGAGGCCCACTTGGCCCTGGCCCGCCACTACGCACGGCTGGGTGACCCAGCGGCTGAGGATGAGTACCGCGTGGCCCTCGAATTGGAGGAGAACAAGGGTCTGAGGCTGGAGCTGGCCCGCTGGTTGGAGGAGCAGGGCCGCACAGAGGCGGCCTATGCCGAGTACAAAGGGCTATTGGGCCAATATCCCCAGGCTTTCGAGGCCATGCGCCGCATAGGGACCGATCCCTTACAGGTGGCGCGGGACCTGAACAGTGCTAACTACTACAGCGATGCCTTGGAAGCGCTGCGCGAAGTGGAGGATCCGGCCGCCGACCCCATCCGGGCGCGGGCTCTCAGCGGCATAGGCCGCCATGAGGAGGCGGCGCTTTTATATCGCCTGTGGCTGGAGGGGCACCCGGAGGATACCGAGGCCAGGATGGAGCTGGCGCGTGTGCTGCGACTACAGGGGGAGCGGAAGGAGGCACTGGCGCTGTACGAAGTGGTGGATACGGCCGATAGCCTTCTGGCTCAGGCTGAGCTGTGGGCCAGCGAAGACCCGACGCGGGCTATCACCCTTTACCTGCAATGTCCCTATCC
The DNA here is from genome assembly GCA_964425465.1 of uncultured Anaerolineae bacterium. Classification (GTDB taxonomy): domain Bacteria; phylum Chloroflexota; class Anaerolineae; order JAYEMR01; family JAYEMR01; genus JAYEMR01. Next base: position 13,019 of record CAYRNM010000017.1, read on the forward strand.
GGTGGCCAAGTGGGAGGTCACTGCTCTTCTGGAAGCCCAGGGGCGGCTTATTGAGACATTGCCCCTGTACGCTGAACTGGCAGAGGGGCAGACCTACTGGGCTGACGATGCGGCCTATCGCCTCTATGTGCTGGCCAACCGATTGGGAGAGCCGGAAAAGCGCCTTCAGGCCCGTGGGTTTTTAAGAGCTGCCCAGCCCAACTTCCTGGCCCTGCGGCTGGGCGAGGAGTGGGCACCGGCCATCACTTTTCCCTTCCGACCAGCCGGGACGGAGATCCTGTCCAAGACGGTGGCCCTGGAATCGCTGGGGTTGGAGGAGCTGGCCCGCCGGGAGCTGATCATGGCCGCCCGTTTCGACGGCCAGCCGGAGGCCTGCGTTGCCTATGCCCAGGCTCTCTTCGAGCGAGGTCACCTGCTCGACGCCCAGCGCATCGCGGAGGGAGTGTTGCACGAGGTGCCGAAAGCGCCACTGTCCCTGTGGCGGCTGGCCTATCCCAAACCTTACGCCGAGGAAGTGCTGGCCGCTGCTGAGGAGTTCGACCTGGACCCCTTGCTCTTGTGGGCCATCATGCATACCGAGAGCCGCTACGACCCCGAGGCTCTCTCCTGGGCGCGGGCTCAGGGGCTCATGCAGCTCATCCCCTCTACCGCCGATTGGGCCGCCGAATCGGCAGGTATCCCCTTCACCCCGCTGGAGATTTACGATCCTAAGGCCAACATCCGGCTGGGGGCCTGGTATTTGCGCTGGCTATTGGATTACTTTGACGGCGATCTGGAACTGGCGGTCACAGCCTACAATGGCGGGCCAGGGAATGTCAGTGTCTGGAATAGGCAGGTGAGCCATCGTGACGACTTCTTCCGCTGGATTGGTTCCGGCGAGAGTCGGGAGTATGTGAACCGGGTGTTGACAGCTTATCGCGTCTATCAGGAGTTGGAACGATTGCCATCAGGGTAGGCGGCAGACTAAATGGATCAAGGCAAGAGCAGAATGGGCGGTCCGGCATCAAGGGGGCACTTTATGGAGGGAGTCTCCTTCTGCTCCTGGGTGGGGGCTTCTGCCAGCCGGGGCAGGCGAAGTCTCTCGCCACAGACTACGTCACGCTGGACTGCCGCAACAGCAGTGTCTCTGGCGCAGGCGATATGTTGACCATCCGCTGGTGCGTGTGCCCAGGGCGGTGCTTTGTCGGTGGCTGCGGATGGCCTGACGAGCTAAAAAAGAGCCTCGCCCCTGGTTGCTGGGGGCGAAGCTCTTTTGTATCTGGCTACGCTACTTTGGCTCAAAACGGCTGGCGCCTCTTCTTCGTATAGTTGTCTGTCTATAACTGCCACCAATGCGACCAATAAAAGACGAGGGACTGAAGCCAATAAGCACCTTATCTTTGGCTGGGGTAGGCCTGTTTCGCCCTTGGCGGTCGATGCTCGAGATATTCAGACCCAGGGCCCTGCCTAATTGTCTTTCGGCGATGGTCATCCCCACCAGAGGAGAATCGGGCAGGATGCGGACTGTTGCGGACTGTGAAGAGGCGTTCTTGTGGTGATCAGGATCAGGGGGAGCTCTTCGTGTAGTGGTTAACTACAAAACCCAGCCACCTTTTGTATCACAAAAGCCCTCCACCGGACTCGAACCGATACCCAACCGCTTACAAGGCGGTTGCTCTACCGATTGAGCTAGGAGGGCTTGAAAAGAGATCGCTTCATCGAGAAATTGAGAAAAGGGAGCAGGCTATACCCCCGATTCTGTCATCGTCCACCATCTGTCTTAGGAACTGATTGGTTTTCTCATGTGGGAGACTCTCCAAACCAGCCCCTAGCACTCCCTGGCCTGGTGGGTGTTACCCGCCCTCACCGTTTGCGCTGCGGCGAGGCCGAACGAAGTAGCCAGCTCGACTAACCGACAACCGACTCACTCCGCCCGGCCCGCTCACCTTGCTCCCAGATGCACATTCGCCCAGCCGGCTGTGTCACCACTGCCGCTGGTGGGCTCTTGCCCCACCGTTTCACCCCTCACCCGCACCCTTTATTTTAGGGCCGCTGGCAGGTTTTCTTTCTGTTGCGGTTGTAGTCAACAGAGACTTACGCCTCTGCTGCCCCCACTTGTTTTTTTCCGTGGGGCACCCTTGCTCTATCCAAAGAACAGAGCTGGGAGTCGGGAGGTTCCTCTGAGAAGTCCCAGCCTCCCAGCGATGGACTGCCTGCTCCCCCCTGCGGTTTCATTCTAATTATACTCTCAACCTGCTCTAAATTCAAGTCTTGGAAGAAACAGACATATGTGCTATAATCCCCCCGGCTTCAAATCGGAAGCATCCCAAGCATATCGGACAAATAAACTTCGCGTAAGCTGGTTGTGGTTTTTTAGATAGTTGGGGTGTGGGGGTGTTGTAGACCAATGACTACACGAAGAGAGCCGCCAGATATACGAGATATCATCGCCACAAAACGGGACGGCGGGACACTAAAGCAGCAGGAAATCGAGGCCTTCATCGCTGGAATAGTCGAAGGCTCCATTCCCGACTACCAGATTGCCGCCTGGCTGATGGCTATCTGCATCCAGGGGATGACCCGCCAGGAGATTGTGGACCTCACCCTGGCGATGGCTCACTCGGGCCACGTGCTGGACCTGCACCGCGCCGTCCCCTCCGCGGTGGATAAACACTCCACCGGCGGCGTGGGCGACAAGACCAGCCTGGTGGCCGTACCCCTGGTCGCCGCCGCAGGGATCCCAGTGGCCAAGCTCACCGGCCGAGGGCTGAGCTTCACCGGCGGGACCATCGACAAACTGGAGTCCATCCCCGGCTTCCGAACAAACTTGAATGAGCAAGAGTTTCTGGACCAGGTAGCCCGCATCGGCGCCGCCATCTCCGCGCAGACCCGGGACCTGGCCCCCGCTGATGGCGTGCTCTATGAACTGCGCAACGCGACAGCCACTACCGGGAGCCCGCCCCTCATCGCCTCTTCCATTATGAGCAAAAAGCTCGCCGCAGGGGCCGACGCCATTGTCCTCGACGTGAAAGTGGGCAGCGGCACCTTCGCTCAGACGGAAAAAGAGGCGAGGGAATTAGCATACATGATGGTGGACATCGGCACCCAGGCTGGGCGCAGGGTCACCGCCCTGCTATCCGATATGAGCCAGCCACTAGGCGCAGCGGTGGGAAACGCCCTGGAAGTGCGCGAGGCCATTGACACACTGCGAGGCAATGGCCCCCCTGATTTTCGAGAGCACTGCTTGACCTTAGCCGGTGAGATGCTGCTACTAAGCAGCAAAGCAGAAAGCCGAGAGAAAGCCCAAAGGCTGGCTGAAGAAACCCTCAACTCAGGAGCAGCACTGGTTAAATTCGGAGAGCTGATTGAGGCACAGGGAGGTGATCGGAGAATAATCGAGAAGCCCAGCATCATGGCCCAGGCGAAATGGGTGGAGGAGACACCCGCCCCGCACTCTGGCTACATCGCCGCCCTCGATGCCCGCGAGGTGGGACTGGCAGCAGTGGAGCTAGGCGCCGGCCGCCGGGTGAAGAGAGCACCAATTGACCCCGCAGTGGGGTTTGTCTTCGCTCACAAGGTGGGAGACTACATTGACCGGGGAGAGCCACTTTTCACCATCCACTCCAACGACAGGCAGCGCCTGGAAACAGCCAAAGAAGAGGTGCTCCAAGCCTATCGCTGGAGCAAGACACCAGCCAGCCCACCGCCACATATTTACGGGACTATGAAATGAACAGAAACGCCATGGACTCCTTCGCCGCCGAGCATGAGAAAAACACAGCCAGAAGCAAAAGCACGGAAGCGACACTCAGTCAGCACGATAAACCCAAATGGAGACCTCCCCGCGCGCTCCCCAGCGATCAAAGCAAATGAGCCCGGTCAGCCCCAACAGCGAAACCTCCGATAGCACCTCCCTAACCCCCCGCCGTGTGGGATGCCCTCCCCGCTGAATGGCCTCTGCCAGAGCCGCGAGCAACACCCGCGTGGCATCGTAGGCCAGCACTGCATCGGGGCCAGGCTCATGCCCCCCCAGCTCACGGTAGGCCACAAGAAAACCCTGCGCACTCCCCAGGTCCTCTGGACGCGGCGCACCGGTCACGAACCAGGCATCCGAGGCCGCAACCCCTGCCACCTTCCGAAAGGAATCCGCTCCCCACTCAGGGCCACCCATAAATGAAGCCCGGGGCCCCACGCTCCGGGCCTGCCGCAGCGCCTCTCCTCCCAGCCGCGCGCCTGCCGTGCAAATCACCCAGCCGGGACGGGCTGAGAGCAGGGCCTCAAGCCAGCCCTGCCCCCCCAATCCCACATCAGCCACTACTCGCACTTCTCCCCGGACAGCTTCCGCCCAGACCCCCCCCCTCTGATCGTAGAGAAGAGCCACTCGACGGACCCCCTGCGCTCTAATGTGGCTTGCCGCCGCCTGGGCCAACTCGCGGGGCGAGGGAGCAAGCACAAACACACCATCCCCCTGCGCCTCTACCGAGGAGAGAGTGATCAATGGCAACCCCGCTGCGGAGCACACGGGGCGGACCGCCTGAGCTGTGGCAGGTGAGAAACAGCCCACCGCACCCATCACCGCTGGATCGGCCACCAACTCCCGGGCCCGCTGTGGTGCCCATTGTGGATCAAGGTGGTCATCCAGAGCCACTAGTTCCACCGGGTAGCCAGCCACGCCTCCCCTGCGGTTGGCCTCCTGAACCGCCAACCGCACTGCCCACAGCGCATCGTAGCCCCGTGGGCGGTACCAACCCTCAAAAGGCGCTACCAGGCCGATTTTGACCATGGGCCGAGTAGTGCCGGGCAAAGTGCAGCTCGTCAGAGTTGCAAGGCAGAGCACAGCAAGTCCCAGGCGGATGACCATCCCTCGTCGCCTCATCCACTCGCCACCCATTACCCCACCCCCCTACCGCTGGTACCGCTGCCGATTGCTCTCATGCTCCTCCAGCGTCCTGGCAAAGACATGGGAGCCGTCGTCGGCCACATCGTTACGTACGAAGAAGAGATAGTCACTCGCAGCGGGGTAGATCACTGCTTCGATAGCCGCTAGGCCAGGATTGCAGATGGGGCCCGGGGGCACACCGGGATAGAGGTAGGTGTTGTAGGGAGAATCCACCTGCGTATACTCCTCCAACTGCAGCGGGCGCTTCCACCACTGCCCTGTACCCGGCTGAAAGCCCAAGGCATACTGCACCGTAGGATCAGCGTCCAGTTTCATGCCCTGATCCAGGCGATTGCGGTACACGCCAGCAATGAGAGGTAGCTCCTCCCTCATGGCACCCTCGCGCTCCACGATGGAAGCAAGAGTGACCACCTGGAAGAGCGACAGCCCCTGCACCGCCGCATCCTGGCGCATCTGGGGCGTGACTCGACGATCGAAGTTCGTCAACATGCGCTCGATCAGATCCGAGGCCTGCGCCTCGGCGGGAAGACGGTAGGTATCGGGGAAGAGATAGCCTTCCAGTGTAGCACCCGCAGGCCGGTCCCGCAGAAAGGGGTGGACAAAGCCGCCCTCCCGCGCCAAGGCCAAGAACTCCTGGGCCGGCAGCACCGACTCTCGATCCAATAGCTCGGCGATCTGCTCCATACGCCACCCCTCGGGAATGGTTACCATCACCTCCTCCGCCCGCGCCCGCTGCAGCACCTCAGCGATCTGGGGGATGGTCATGGAAGGCGAGAGCTCGTAATCCCCTGCCTCTAGACCCCGATCCAGTCCCCGGTAGCGCATGTACAGGCGAAAGAGCTCTGCATCACGGATCAACCCCTCCTCGGCCAAGCGCGCAGCGACTATCCCCGTCGCCTCCCCCGGCTGGACAGTGAAGGCCACCGGCTCCCCCTTCCCCGCCGGCTGATTCAACTCCTCAGCCCGGAAGCGCAGGTACAGCCCCAACAGCGTATGAATCACGCCTTCCCTCTGACCTGGGGGAAGCCTGTCCCGGACAGGGCGGACCAGAGATGGAGACACGTTTCCCGTCGGTCCGACGGACAGGCGCGCTTCCTCTAAGTGCTCCAAGCCGCCTGTCACGCGGTTGTAGACAAACCAGCCCGCGCCCACCACCAGGACCACCACTGCCCCCACGATCAGAGCCACGGCCAGCCAGGTCAGCGCCCGTCTCATGATTCCCCTCCGCCTCGCCCTCGATGCCAGGCTTGAGCATCCAGATAGCCCTGCAGGATAACGGCCGCCGCTGTGGCATCCACCCGCTGCCGTCGCTGCCGACCATTCAATCCCCGTTCCCGCAGGATCCTCTCCGCGTCCACCGTTGAGTAGCGCTCATCCCAGAGCTCCACCGGCACCTCCAAGGCCTGAGCCAGGACCTGGGCAAAGCGCTCTATCCGCTCCGCCTGCGGGCCCACGCCTCCCCTCAGACTAAGGGGATAGCCCACCACCACCCGCGCAACCCCCTCTTCCCGCACCAGAGCCGCCACCCGCCTTACTACCTCCCGATCATCCTTACACTCCAGCACCAGCAGGCTCCGGGCCAGGGTTTGAGTGGGATCGCTGAGTGCCACCCCGATACGCCGTTCTCCTACATCCAAGGCCAGAACGCGCATCAAGCCCCCTCCGAAGTAACAACCACCTGAATACGGAAAGGAAGCCAGGGGACTCTATCCCACCACTCGGGTTCTACCGACAGCAAGGGCGGCTCCTTGAGAGGCAGACTGGCCCGCAGTCCGGCCGTTGCCTCGGGGATGGGCTTCCCCTGAACAAGAGCGATCACTCGGCCGGGAATGATGATGGCCTCGGTCCAGCCCCGCGCTTTCATGACCACCTGCACACGCGGCGAACGCTCCTCCTCTGAATCCGACATCGCCATCGCCGCCTGCGCCACCTCAGCGTGGAAACTTCCTGGCTGGAGCGCACGGCCGGCGGGCACGGCGCGCTCCAGCACAGCGCGGGCCACCCTCTGAGCCTGGGCCAGGTCGAAGGCAACGCCCTGGGCCCGGACGCGCATGGTCATGCCCAGGAAATCGGCCACCTCTCCCAGCAGGTGATCGTAGGTCCCATCTAACACCACCACAGATATAGACTCTACAGGCAGAAACTCCTGAGGGGCCAGCTCTGCCTCTAGCCGGGCACAGGCCTGCTGCTGCAACTGCTGGAGCAGCGTGGCCCACAGCCGCTCTTTGTCAGCCACGGTGACCACTCCCACCTGCCTGACGCTGCCCCCCTCGGTGGACTGCTCATTGGCCACCCGAACTTTCAGAGCCAGGGAGGCATCGGCCACACGATTGATAAGGAAAGAACCCACATTCCCACTGGGGCCAGGGTCCAGCGCTTCGATCCCGACCCGCACCGCGGAGCCCACCCCTGCCGCGAGGATGGCCTCCTCCACAGTGGCGAACTTGATGGTGGTCCCCATCGAGGTGGCCACAATGGCACCTTGGGGCACCTCCACAGGCTCGCTGGTGCGGTTGACGAAGACCACCTGCCCAGTGGCCCGGGCATCAGGGGCATCCTCGCGAGCCAGGGTGGACACCTGAGCCTGTCCTTTGATCTCCGTGCGGATCAGACGAGCGGGGATCTCCGCCGCCTCCACATCCACCAGCTCGATGGAGGGGTCGGCGGTGAGCTGAACCTGCTGCTCCAATGTCCCACCGGCCGGGACGACGGTGACCGTGGCCTGGGGCCAGACCAGGAGCGCCCCTCCCGCCCCGGCCAGCGCCGCTCCCAGGATGAGGACTAAAAGCAACAGCCACTCCTCCCAGCCACCCCGAGCAGTAGGGGCGACCGGCCGGTTGCCCCTACTTTCACCTGCCATTCGCCATCTGCCATTTGCCATCCGCCGTGTTAAGGGCCTGGCCTTTTTCTGAGCCCTTCCGACGGAGCCGGAGACGGGGAAGCCAGAGCGCCGCGCCAGGGTACGGACTTGGGGATCGTAGCTGACCAAGGCCAGGGCCAATCCCTGCGCAGCCACGCAGTGGCACAGCAGGGCGAAATCCACCTCCCGTCGGAGGAGGCACGTACCGCCGGGCACAACAAGGACTGCCTGACGCTGGGGCACGGCCCTCAGCTTAGCCTGGAGGACAGCCATATCATCTCCACGGGCCAGGTGGATCACCGCAACCCTTGTATTCATTATGCCAACTTCTTAGCGATCAGAGTAGGAACTTGGGCGATGGCCTCCTGCAGTCGGGCCGGATCGCCTCCCCCCCCTTCGGCCAGGGTGGCCCGTCCGCCACCGCCGCCGCCCATGACCTTAGCCACATCCCGGAGCAGCCAATCAGCACGGAGTCCCTGGCTCACCAAATCATCAGTAACAGCAGCTACTAACGCGGGCTGGCCATCAATGTCCGCCGCCAGGACAGCAGCGCTACCAGAGATAAAGTCCTGCCGAAACCAGTCTGTCATCTCTCGCAAGGTCTCCCGATCGGGAGCTGTCACCACCCCTCTTACAAGCTGCACGTTTTCCACTTGTTCTTTTTTCTCTCGCAAGGAGGCATATTCCGCCTGCGCTTGCTGGCGTCGCATCCTCCCCAGCTCGCGCTCCCGATCCCATAGCTCTCTCTGGAGAACCTCGATGCGAGCAAGCACCTCATCGGGCCCGCAGGCCAGCCGCTCCGCCGCCTCCTGTAAACTTTCCCAGCGCTGCCGTACCAGCGCTACTGCCGCGCGGCCCGTCACAGCTTCAATGCGCCGCAGCCCGGCCCCGATGCTCGATTCGGCGGTGATAAGGAACAGGCCGATCTCGCCAGTGGCGTGACAGTGCAGGCCACCGCACAGCTCCCGGCTGAAGGGCTGCTCCTCCCCGATGCTCACCACGCGCACCTCGTCACCGTACTTCTCGTCGAAGAGGGCGATGACGCCGCTCTCCACCGCCTCCCGATAGCCCGATCGGACAGTGCGCACCGGATGATTGGCCATGATGAACTCATTCACCTGGCTTTCTACCTGGCGAAGCTCCTCGGGTGCCAGCGGCTGGGGATGGGTGAAATCGAAGCGCAGCCGGTCAGGGGCCACCAGGGAACCGGCCTGCTGAACATGTTGCCCCAGCACGGAGCGCAGGGCATGGTGCAGGAGGTGGGTAGCGGTGTGATTGCGGGCGATGTCGTGCCGTCGGTCAACATCAACAGCCGCCTGCACCAATTCCCCAACAGCAACTTCACCCTCGGCAACATACCCATAGTGGACTATGAGATCCGGTCCCGCTGGCGTTTGCGTGTCAGTGATCTTGATCCTACCGTGTTCACCGACGAGCACGCCGGTATCCCCTACCTGCCCCCCGGCTTCGGCATAGAAGGGCGTTTTGTCCAGCACCACTACGACCTGCTGCCCTTTCGCCGCCTGCTCGACTGCTTGGTCAGCAACAGTCAGCCCCAGAACCTTCGCCGTGGTTTGAGAGGTATCATAGCCTAAGAAATTAGTCTGGACCCCGACACGGACTGCCTCGGTGAGAGTCAAGCTATCTGCTAGCATGACTTCGCGAGCCGCCCGTGAGCGGGCCCGCTGTTCGGCCAACGCTTCCTGGAATCCCTCCTCATCCACAGCGAAGCCCTGCTCGTGGGCGATGTCGCGGGTCAGATCCAGGGGGAAGCCGTAGGTGTCATAGAGCCTGAAGGCCTCACGGCCTGGGAGGACAGTCTGCCCGGCCTGTTCCAGATCAGCCATCAGGCCATCCAGCAGGCTCAGGCCCACATCCAGCGTCTCCTGGAACCGCCACTCTTCCTGAGTGATGGTGTCCAGGATGAAGGCGCGCCGCTGCTTGAGCTCCACGAAGTAATCGCCCATGATCTCAATGACCAGCTCCGCCAACGGAGCCAGGAAGGGACCATCAAAGCCTAGGAGCTTGCCATGACGGGCTGCCCGCCGCAGGATAAGGCGCACCACGTAGTTCCGCCCCTCGTTTCCGGGCAGCACCCCGTCGCCGATGAGGAAGGCTAGTGCCCGGGCGTGGTCGGCCAGGATGCGGTAGCCGACCAACTCTGCTTGCCGCTCCCCATCGGTGTGATACAGCATCGCCTGCACGCGGTCCAGGATGGGGGCGAAAAGATCTGTATCGTAGTTTGTGCCCACACCCTGTAATAGGGTGACGATCCGCTCGAAGCCCATGCCGGTGTCCACATGTTTGGCCGGTAGCTCTTTCAATGAACCATCAGGCTGTAAGTCATATTGAATGAACACCAGGTTCCATATCTCGATGAAGCGGCGGCAATCGCCATTGACCACGCAGACATGGCCTGGCACATCCTTCATGTCACAGGCTTGAGGACCGTAGTCCAAGTGGATCTCGCTATTGGGGCCACAGGGGCCGGTGTCGCCCGGGGCCCAGAAGTTGTCCTTTCGCCCAAAGAAGAGGATATGCGAAGGATCAATGTCCGTCTCTGACTGCCAGAAAGCCACGACTTCATCGTCGCGGGGAAGATTGCCCTTGTCGTCCTCGAAACAGGTGACGTAGAGCCTGTCCTTGGGAAGACTCCATACCTCGGTCAGTAGTTCCCAAGCCCAGCGGATCGCCTCTTGCTTGTAGTAGTCGCCGAAGGACCAATTGCCCAGCATCTCGAAGAGAGTGTGATGGTAGGGTGATGGACCTACCTCCTCCAGGTCATTGTGCTTGCCTGAGACGCGCAGGCACTTCTGGGAATCGGTAGCGCGCATGTAGGGACGCGCGCCGATGCCCAGGAACACATCCTTGAACTGGAGCATCCCCGCGTTGGTGAACAGCACCGTGGGGTCATTCTGAGGCACCAAGGGCGCATAGGGCACAATGGTGTGTCCCCGGGCCTCGAAGAAATCGAGAAACTGTTGGCGGATTTGGCTACTGGTTGGAACAGACATCCACTTTCCCTTCCCATGAAGCTGTGAATAGATGCATTTTAGTTCAATTAGCGCCGCATGTCAAACTTAGGTTGACAGGCGATGTGCAGGTCGGAGCGCAATTTGATTTTCCGTCTCATCTCAGGTATAATGGCAAATTGAGTAGGTTAAAGGAGATACAGGTGGAGCCGAAGGAAGTAATGGGCATGGAGTAACTTGGCCGTCAAAATGCGGGGGCCTCGCCAACAGTGGGAAGAACGTTATGTAAATCAGGCCCATTCTGTCACATAGAGAAGAGGTGCAGGGATGAATGAACGAATTATCATAGACCCAGAGATACAGCATGGCAAACCGGTGATCCG
>CAYRNM010000018.1:0-1168 GCA_964425465.1 uncultured Anaerolineae bacterium
TGGTCAGCAGCGCACTGGGGTTCCTGACCAACTTCACCGCCATGTGGACCACCGACGCTCGGGGTGTGGCGTCCATGGTGACGACGGTCATGTGGTTCTTCTCCGGCATGCTCCTGCCGCCGGAGTTCTTGCCACACTGGCTTCGGACGCTGGTGTGGTGGCTGCCCTTCCAAGCTCAGCTCTACGCTCCCACGACGATCTACCTGGGCCGTACTGGGGAGCTGGATCGGGGGCAATTGCTGGCCCTGCAGGCGTTGTGGGCCCTGATCCTGATGGGGGTGGGCAAGGCCATGCTCGCCGCAGGGCAGCGCAAGCTGACCATTCAGGGTGGATGAGAATGTATGCCATCGGGCTCTACTTCCGGCTCATCGGCGCTTGCATCCGAGGCCAGATGCAGTACCGCGTCTCTTTTCTGCTGGAGACCACGGCCCAGTTCTTCGCCACCTTCATAGACTTTCTCACCGTATACTTCATCTTCAACCGCATCCCCTCCCTGCGTGGCTGGTCATTGGGCGAGGTAGCCCTCCTGTACGGGCTGGCGGCCACCGGGTTCGCCATCGAGGAGTTCCTCGGCCGGGGGTTCGACGTCTTCCACCACAAAGTGGTGCACGGCGATTTCGACCGGGTGCTCATTCGCCCCTGGGGTACCTTCTTCCAGATCCTGGCCGATGAGTTCCCCGTGCGCCGCCTCGGCCGACTGGGTCAGGCGGTGCTGGTGCTGGCCTTCGCCATCCGTTATGTAGGGTTGCGGTGGACCTGGGCCAAGGCACTGTACCTGCCAGTAGCTCTGGGTAGTGGCTGCGTTTTCTACCTGGCGATCATCATCGCCCAGGCCACGATGTGCTTCTGGACGGTACAGGCGGTGGAGTTCGCCAACATCTTCACCTACGGCGGCACGGAGATGGCCAGTTACCCCCTGGAGATATACGCCGATTGGTTCCGCAAGCTCTTTATCTTCGTCATACCCCTGGCCTTCGTCAGTTACTTTCCAGCCCTTTACCTGCTGGATAAGCCCGACCCCCTGGGATTTCCCATCTGGTTCGCCTTTCTCACCCCGCCCGTCTGTTTCGCTGTGCTGGGCCTGGCGGTCGCCCTCTGGCGCTACGGCGTGCGACACTATCAAAGCACGGGAAGTTGAGCCCATGCCGCTGATCCGAGCCGTTCACCT
>CAYRNM010000018.1:1268-8293 GCA_964425465.1 uncultured Anaerolineae bacterium
CCCCACCGCCAGCGGAAGGAGCACGTCCGCCGCATCGGCGTGGTCTTCGGCCAGCGCACCAACCTGTGGTGGGACCTGCCCACCATCGAGTCCTTCGACCTGCTGCGGCACGTATACCGCATTCCTGCCGACCGATACCGGGCCAATCTCGACCTTTTCTGTGAGCTCCTGGACCTGGAGGGGTTCCTGAACACACCGGTGCGCACCCTGAGCCTGGGCCAGCGCATGCGGGCCGACCTGGCCGCGGCCCTGCTCCACGAGCCGCACATCCTGTTCCTCGATGAGCCGACCATCGGCTTGGACGTGGTGGCCAAGCAGCGTATCCGGGCCTTCATCCGCCGCCTGAACCGCGAACGGGGCACGACCATCATTCTCACGACCCACGACCTGGGGGATGTGGAGAAGCTGTGTGACCGGGTGCTGATGATTGACCATGGGCGGCTGATCTATGACGGAGACCTGGAATTTCTGCGCCGTCGCTTCGGCTACAGCCGGGTGCTGCGGGTGGAGCTGGCGGAGGACTACGAGGAGGTGGGTCTTCCCGGCGCGGACCTGCGCTACCGGGATGGGCGAAGGGTCTTCTATCGGTTCGACACCAATGCTGTCAGCGCCTCTCAGCTCATCCAGCGGTTGACGGAGCGCTATCGGGTGGCGGACATCGCCGTGCGTGAGGCGGAGATCGAGGAGATCGTAGGGCGCATCTACCAGGGAGGGCTGGACCCACGACAGACATCTTGAGGGATAGCGAAGCTTGCTTCGCGTTTCGACGCACAGCAAGCTGTGCTACTCCATCTCAAAATATCTGGGACCCGCAGCCCAAAGTTGACAATCCTGGCCCTGTCTGCTATACTTAGAGCTGGAAAATGGGGAGGGATGGCCGAGTGGACTATGGCGATGGTCCTGAAAACCATTGTGGCCGATCAGGTCACCGGGGGTTCGAATCCCTCTCCCTCCGCTCATTAGCTGATAACCGATGGCGTATCGTAAGCTGGACGGATTGCCATTTGCCATAGAGTGAGCGAAGTGAACAAGTTATCAGCTATCTGCCATCAGCCATTTGCCAAGTGGGGAGGTGCCGGAGTGGTCGATCGGGGCCGCCTGCTAAGCGGTTGTAGGGCCAAAAGCTCTACCCAGGGTTCGAATCCCTGCCTCCCCGCCTCTTTGCAGATAGCCGATGGCATATGGTAGGCGATGGAGGCTATCAGCCATAGGCTATCGGCCATCTGCTAAGCGCGCCCTCGTAGCTCAGGGGATAGAGCGCAGCGCTGCGGACGCTGAGGCCGCAGGTTCAAATCCTGCCGAGGGTATCAGAGCCCTCCACATCACGTGGGGGGCTCACTGTTTGCATGGCTTGAGCTAAGCAGAGGGGACAGAATGGCACAGGGGGTTCGGGCCACACAGCGTCGTGTTCCCTCGACGCGCGTACTGCTTGAGCTTTTCAAAGGACTCACGCCGCTGCGGCTCAGCCAGCAGGGGAAACACGGCGTCGTTGTGAAGCAACGGATCGGCATCGGGTGCGATCAGACCTTCATCCACAGCCTGTTGCCAGGTCGGGGTGCCAGGAATGGGGGAGTAGAAGGCCAGGAGGGCCCGTACCTGGAGGCTGTGGGCTAGGTCAATGGCCTCCCGTACCTCATCTGTGCTCTGCCCAGGTAGCCCCGCCAGAATGTAGGCCCCGATCTGTGAGGGGTGAAACCCTGATTCTCGCAGATACGCCACACCCCTTCGGAAACCCTCCTCGCTCACCTTGGCCCCTGCGCGGCCGTTGCCCCGTGTTGAAGCCGTCTCCAATCCCAAACGAATCACGGTGAATCCAGCTTGAAACATCCGTTGGGCCACGCCCCGGTCAATGAGCGCGGCATGAAGGCCGTTGGGAGTGTGAAAGCGGCAGGCCCATCCGTGGATGAGGATCCCCTCCAAGATGGGGTGCAGGTGCTCGTCAGCCTTCACCAGCAGGGCGTCATCGTAGAAGGCGAAGTCCCGGATGCCCAGTTCCTCGTAGCACCAGCGAATCTCTGCAACGACCCGTTCAGGCCGGCGCTGAAGAAAGCCGCCCGGCGATAGCTTAGCCGAAGCGCAGTAGGGACAGTGATAAGGACAGCCACGGGAGGTGTGAAGTGCGGCGTAGCCCTGGCAGGAGCGCAGGTCGTGGGCTGGGAGGGGCAGGCTATCCGGAGAGGTGTACTTGTCATAAGAGGAGGTCCTGCCGGTCAGTTGGTCCACCAAGCGCAGGGCATCTACTTCACTGACCCCTGGGGCGACCAGGTCGGCTCCCGAATGAGCGCGGGCGTGGTCAGGGCACAGTGTGGCATAGGTGCCCCCCAGGACAATAGGTACCCCGGCCCAACGGGCCTGCAGCCTGTGGATGATGTCTACTACACCAGGGTACCAGTAGGTCATCCCCGAGGTGACGAGGATCACATCAGGCCGGGGATGGCAATCCAGTTCCGACTCCACTGCCTCCACAGGCAGGCCGTAGCGACCGTAACGGCGGGGGATATGGGCCACCGCCGGCGGCTTGGGAAGGATCGTCTTGAGGAATTGACCACAGCCGTAGAGATCGTTCCGAGGGGGACGGGGCAGCCTCTGGAGTGCCGGATGTCGTCGGTCCAGGCAGTCGAGCAGGTCCACCTGACATCCCTCCTCTCGGAGCAAGGCTCCAATGGAGAGCAGGCCCAGAGGATAGCACCACAGGTTGTAGGCAGCGAAGTCGGTGATCCAGGGATTGACCAGCAGCACCCGACAGGTCATGCTCAGCCCCTCAAGGGATGGCCTGCTGCATCCACTGCTGGGGATCCACCGGCACACTCCGCACCCGGATCTCCCAGTGGAGATGATTGCCGGTGGAGAGGCCGCTACTTCCCACGCGGCCTATCAAGTCGCCGGGCGCAACCTCCTGACCCGCCTGCACCTCAATGCCGGAGAGGTGGAAATAGCCGCTGACCACCCCCCACCCGTGATCAATGAGTATCCCTTTGCCCCGCACGGTGAGCTCCTCGGCCAGCGCCACCTGCCCCGAGGCTGGGGCATAGACCCGTGTTCCCTCCGGCGCGGCGAAGTCCATCCCCTCGTGGTAGGAGTAGGCTGGGCGCCCGTTGTAGGAACGCCGCGTGCCGAAGGGCGAGCTGACCCGCGTGCCACTGGCCACCGGCAGGCTGAAGGGCCCCTGCCACAACTTCGAGGGGCGCAGGTAAGACCAATGCCGATTCAGCTTGGCCCATTCCTCTTGGATGAGCGCCGGATCCAGCAGACGGCTGGTCTCGGGGGAGAGCTGGATGTAGTCGGTGCTGAAACCTCCCGATAGGACCGTGAGCCAGATACGAACCCCAGGACCGTAACCCTCGGCGGTCAGCGAGAGCCCATACTGCCCCGGCTCGGTCAAAGCGGGGATGCCGACCAACGCCCACCCTTCTCCGCTTGCGGGGGAATCGGTGATGAGCTCAAACGCCTGGCCCAGGAGCACCCCCTTGACTCTCGCTGCGCCCTCCGTCTGGATGCGGACCACCACTGTTTGTCCCTGAAGGGCAGGGTTAGGGCTGATGCGGACCGCTACAAAGGGGGCCGGAAGTTCGGCCTCCTGTGCTCCACCAGGAATGGTCAACCGCTGCCCTACCAGGATGCGGTCTGGATTCGCCAGTCCATTGGCGGCGATCAGATCAGTGATGGAGACCTGGTACTGCTGGGCGATGCGGAAGAGTGTCTCGCCGGGGTGCACTACATGCATACCGGGCCCAGCCCGCGTCGGCTCCCCGGAGGGGATGACGAGCCGCTGGCCCACAACAATGTGGTTGGGATCGGCCAGCCCGTTGGCGGCGACCAGATCGGCCACCGAAACGGAATAGCGCAGTCCGATGTAGGTCAGCGTGTCCCCGGCCTGCACGATGTGAACCCGCTCCCCCTGCAGGGGTGGCGCGGCCAGGGAGGGCGGGCCCAGGGCCGTCCACAGCACCAGGCCCACCAGTAGAAGCCATCTCCTGGATCGCATCCTTTCCCCCTACAGTTTGTAGCCGATTCTGCGCAGGAAGGTTTTGCGATCCTGCACATCCTTCTCCGCCTCGATCCCCTTGCTGGGGAAGCCATCCACCACGCCTAAGATGCCCCGGCCCTGCTCTGTCTGGGCGATGATGACTTCTACCGGGTTAGCCGTGGCGCAGAAGATGCGGCATACCTCAGGCACGGCCTTGATGCGAGGAAGGAAGTTCAGAGGGTAGAACCCCTGGCCCAGGATGATAAAGAAGGCATGGCCCGCCGAGAGAGCATAGGCGTTCCGCTTGGCGACCTCGATCAGAGCCTCATCCGTCCCGCTGGCCCGCACCAGGCAAGGGCCTGAGGATTCACAGAAGGCCAGGCCGAACTTCACGCCCGACACGGCGGTGACCAGCGCCTCGTGCAGATCCTCGACCGTCTTGATGAAATGGGCCTGCCCCAGGATGATGTTCAGGTCCTCCATCCCCTCCGGCCTCTCGATACACATGGTGGTGAGTTCCACAGGAAACCCTCCTCTCGTTTTTGGGTCAGATTGCACTGCCCTACATTGTAGCACAGCTTTCCCCAAACTCAAAGTTGACCTTTGGCCACCGACAAGTTGAATTTGACCTACGGCACGATTTTGGCCGGGTCCTTTCTGGGGACACTGCCGGTCATCATCGTCTTTCTCTCCATGCAGCGCCAGTTCATCGCTGGCCTCACCGCAGGTGCGCTCAAAGGTATCTGAGATGGGGTCCCGACCGCACGGTCCACTCCCCAGGGCTGAGCGGGACGTGGAGGGTCTCGTTAGCCGCTTCGTAACACCCAGGCTTACGCTGCCTGGGCGTTTCTGTTCCTGTCGGTCTGGTGCACCCTTCTACCCCATGAATCTTCATCGGTCCAACAAAAACAGCCTCTACCTGACCATGCGTGGTCTCCGGTAGAGGCTGTCAGCCAGATCAGCGGTCAGCCATCAGCTAAAGGCTTACCTTCGCGCTAGCTCTCTTCACCAGGGAGGACATCCGTCAACTCCCAAATACTCAGTGATTTCCCTTCTTCTCAAGCCCGATAAGTCGAGAGTTCCATCCTTTGGATGAGGGATGATCTCCCACCGCTCCATCGTCGAGGCACCGATAATCACCTCAATGGTTTGACTATCCACCTTTCCCAATTCATCTATGATCCTCATAATGAGGCTTCTCCTTTAAGCCCTCGGTTTGCTTGCTTTGGGATTCCTACAAGGGAGTAACGACCGCACTAGACACTCACCAACAAGTTTACCCCTCACGCCGTCGCACCGCGCAGCCGCCGCCACAGGTGCCCCACCTCTCCCTTCTCCCACACCACCAGAAGCGGCACGGCGGTGAAAAGGGACGAATACGTGCCCGAGACCATCCCTACCAGCATCGTGGCCATGAACTGTTTGATGCTCGCTCCTCCGAAAAGGAGGATGGCAATCATGACGAAGATGGCATTGAGCTGAGTGGCCAGCGAGCGGTGGAGGGTCTCCAGAATGGAACGGTTCACGATGGTCTCGAAGGGCTCCCCACGTCGTTTGGGGATGTTCTCCCGGATGCGGTCGAAGACGACAATGATGTCCTGTACCGAGAAGCCCAGCACGGTGAGGAGGGCGGTCAGAAAGAGGGCGTCCACCTCCCAGGCGCGGACCAGCCCCATGAGGGCGAAGAAGCCCAAGGCTATCAGGATGTCGTGAAACATCTTCAGGATGGCACAGGTCCCGTAGCGGAAGGCGTTAGGCACCTTGCGGAAGGCAAACCAGATGAACCCCAGGATGGCCACCGATGCGGCGAGGACCGCGGTGCTGGCCGCTCGGGTCACTTCCTGTCCAATGGTAGGTCCCACCGACTCGAAACGGATCTCCTCCAAAGGTCCGAACGCTTCCCTCAGCGCGGCTTTCAATGTCTCCTTCTCTTCTGGATCCAGCGGCTTGGAACGGATGAGGGCCGTGCGCTCATCGGCTGTGGTCTGCACCGAGGTGTCGGTGTAGCCCTGGCCCACGAATACCTTCCGCACCTCACCTGGCTGCACTGGCTGCTCAAAGCGCACCTCCATCAATGCTCCACCGGTGAAATCCACGCTTAGGCGTACCAGCGAACCGTAGCGGATCAAAGAGAAGCTCATAGCCGCTAGCCCCAGGCCGATCATCACTGCTGATATCAGGAAATACCATTTTCGCTGGCCAACGATGTCGAACATAAGCCCTCCGTACCCATCGCTAGATTCCCAACAGCCTATGCCTGTCCTGCAGCCCCTCACCGCCCAGATAGAAGACGAATCGAACGAAGGTCCGCGTGACGGTGATGGCAGTGAACAGGTTAATGAGCATACCCAGGGCCAGGGTGATGGCGAACCCCTTGACAATGCTGGCCCCGAAGTTGGAACCGAACCAATAAAGGATGACACAGGTGATGAGACTCGACAGGTTGGAGTCGCGGATGGAACTCCAGGCCCGGCTGAAGCCCGCTTCAGCAGCCCTCGTCAAATCCTGCCCCCTCCGCAACTCCTCCTTCATCCGCTCGAACACCAGGATGTTGGCATCCACGGCCATGCCAATGGACAGCAGAAAGCCCGCGATGGCCGGCAGGGTCAAGGTGACGGGGATCAGCTTGTAGCAGGCAAAGTTGAGCAGGGCGTAGAGGATCAGGGCCAGGTCGGCCAGCGCACCAGGCAGGCGGTAGTAAGTCAACATGAACAGCAGGACAACGGCTAGGCCGATAGTCCCCGCCTGCACGCTCTTCTGGATGGAATCCTGGCCTAGAGTGGGCCCCACGGTGCGGCTCTCCACCACCTTCAAGGGGACCGGCAAGGCACCGTACTTGAGCTGAATGGCGATGCTGCGCGCCTCCTCCAGGGGGAACCGGCCGGTGATGCGACCGCTCCCATCGGGAATGGCGGTCTGGATGCTGGGACAGGAGATGATCTGTTTGTCCATCGCGATGGCCAGGAACTGGCCCACGTGGCTGGCGGTGAAATCGCCGAATTTCTTGGCTCCAGCGGGCTTGAGACGGAAGCGGATCTCCGGCTTGCCATACTGATCC
>CAYRNM010000018.1:8393-23661 GCA_964425465.1 uncultured Anaerolineae bacterium
CTTGGCTCCAGCGGGCTTGAGACGGAAGCGGATCTCCGGCTTGCCATACTGATCCAGGCCCAGCGTTGCATCAGCCAGCTCCCTGCCCGTGAGCACGGTGGTGAAGACTCGATTGCTGACGTCGGGCATTTCCGTGTCGGTGAGCGGGTTGGTGCCTGTGATAGGCGTTGTCTCAGTAACCGTCGTGGTCACAGCGCCACCGTAGGTGGTGCAGACTGTGATCCCCGGTGGCAAAAAGGTGTGGCCGGCGTCAATGAACTCCAGGAGGCCCGTCTCCCGCAGGGTGGCGATGGCCTGCTTCGGATCTTCGATGCCCGGCAACTCGACGATGATGCGCCGCTCCCCCGCCTTCTGCACCACCGGCTCCACCACTCCCAGGCCATTCACCCGGTTCTCCACGATCACCCGGGCGGCTGTCATGTCGTCGGCAGTCACCTCCTGGTCGGCCGGCACTTCCGCCTCCAGTAGCACCTGCAGGCCACCCTGAAGGTCCAGCCCCTGATGCACGCGGATGTCGCGGTGGATGTGGAAGGGCCCCAGATCGAGGTGCAGCCCCGGATTCGTGGGCCAGTCCACCCAGATGACGACCGCCGTCAGCAGGATAATCCCCACCAGAATGTTCAGATTGCGCTCAGACATGAGCTGTCAGATTCCCTTTCTCGGCAAACACACGGGCAAACAGGATAATTATAGCCGCAGGCCGGGGGGCTGTCAAATCTAACAGGTCAGATGCAACGCTGCAGCCACCGACTGGCCCTCCTCCTGCCGACGATTGTACTCCTCCACCGCCGATCCCGTGCGCTGAACAACCCACTGGATGCCCTGCTCCTGGAGATAGCGACGGGTCTCCTGCGGCACAGCCATCAGCCCGTAGGCCCCGGTGCCGACGATCAGGGTATCCACCTGCTCCCGGGCTTGCACCACATCCCTCAGGTCGGCTGGCGAGAGGCTGTGCCCTTGCTCGCGCCACCAGTGGGAGATCACCCGGTCGGGCAACAGGATCACATCCTGCCCGTAGCTCTGGCCCTCAATAACGATGTGGCCGAAATCGTAGTGCTCGATCCGCATGGGTATCCTCCTTGAGATTCAACGCCGTCCGATGATCTGGTAGCCGCTGCCAAGGTGCCGGATCTGATAGCGGCGCAGCACCTCCGGCACCTCCTCGGTGAAGTACACTGGCCGTTGATCCCACACTCGGTCAATCATCTCCATCCGGCGGCGCGAAAACCCCCGTTGGGGGGCCATGGGATAGGTCTCGTAGAAGTCCATGTCCCATTTCCCCTGCTCGATGGTGCGCACATAATACAGGCAGTACAGGAACCCCCAGTCAGTGAAGACGATGGCGTTGTCTTCGAGCCGGTAGATGAACTGTGTGGCCCGCACCCGGGGTTCGAGGCCATAAGCGGGGATGAAGTAGCCGTCGGCGGCAAAGTAGGGGTAACCTCGCTCGACGGAACGCCATCGCTCCTGGCGGAAGGGAAGGTAAAGGATGTTCAGGAAAAGCAGGGCTGCGGCCAGTGCCACCAGCAGGACGTGCAACGCCACTCCAACCCAGTGTCGGCTGCGCCTGCTGATCCGCTCCGCTACCCAGCCAATGGCCCTCTCGAGGCCCGATAGCCCCGCGCCGACACTCAGGGCCACCATCACGTAGGTAGGGATGAAGAAGACCCAGATGTCGTTGATGTCGTAGTTGACGTCGAAGTACAGGTTGGCAGCAAAGATGAGGGCCAAGGCTGCTGCCGCCCGCCAGTTGACGACGAGGAGTGCCACACCACCCAGGGCAGCCAGCTTCAAAGCGGGATCGGCGAACTCGCCGGACAACCGCTTCCAGTATGCGTCCAGGTTCCTCCGCACGGCGTAGCTGGACTGGGAGAACATCACCTCGTGAAACTGCCGCCCCCCGGCCACGAATCGGAGCCGCTCGAAGAAAGAGTCCAGCTCGGAGGGCTCCAGGCCGAAGCTGTCCGGCGCGGTGATGAGCGCCGAGTGGATCCAGTCCGGCCGGTTGGGAAGCCAGTCCATTAGAAAGAAGAGCCCCAGCAGGATCAGCGCGCCGCACAGCAGAAATCCCATAGCGATAAGGGCCTGGCGTCTGCCTCGCCACAGCCAGCGGGGGGAGGAGAGGATGAGCAGCAGGAAGGCCGGGGCAGCCAGAGCGGTGCTGGCGTGCACCCCTCCACTGAGGGGGTACAGCAGCCCGAAAGCCCACAGGTAAGGGGCTTTCTCCGTCCTCTGCCAGCGCACGAGCAGCCAGATCAGCCCCGCCAAGAAGGCGGCGTTGGGGGTGTACACTTCGGCGATCACCGCCTGAGACCAGAAGGTGAAGGAGATGGCCAGGCTCACTGCGCCCAGCAGCGCTCCGATGTGGCTGCGGAACAGCTCCACCAGAACAGCGTAGGCACCAGCCACCGCCACGGCCCCACAGGCGGCAGAGAGCAAATTGACGCGGTAGGCGATGTCCCGCAGGGGGATGAGGGTGAAGAGCTTCGCCAGCAGGAGGTAGACAGGGTAGCCCGTGGCGTGGGTCCAGCCCAGCGTGACGGCCAGCACCTGGAACTCGGCGCTGTCGCCATAGAGGAGCCCGGGGAACAGAGTGCGCACGTAGGCGGTCAGGGCCAGCACGAAGAGGGCCACCAGCAGGGCCAGGGCTGGCGCATCCCAATGTCGGGCCCGCTTGGGAATCCGAGTTGACGAGGTAGATGGCGTTATCTGGAGGCTCATCTTTTGTCAGGCTGGGCTAGCTGACCAGCACCGCCCGCGCCGGAGCCCCGTCACCCTGGGCGATCTTCAACGGCAGACAGATGAGCTGATAGAGGCCCGGCGGGACGTCGAACAGGTTCAGCCCTTCCACGATGATCACCCCCGCGCCAAGGAGCGTGTTGTGAGCCCCGGGGTGGGGATCGCTGTAGCGCTGCACCGAGAGGAAGTCCGTGCCCACCAGCCTCAATCCTCGCTCCACCAGCCAGTGTGCGGCCTCGGCGGTCAGGCCCACGTAATCCGAGGTGAATGCGGTGCCTTCGGCCCACAGACGCGAGTTGTCGGTCTTGAAAAGCACCCGCTCCACACCCGCCGGCACAGTGGCCTCCAGATCGGCGGCGGCAATGGCCCTCCGGCCCCTCAAGTCCACCACCAGTGCCGGGCCGATGAGCACCTCCAGGTCCAACTGATCCACGGTCTTGCCATTGGCAACGAAGTGGATGGGAGGATCCACATGGGTACCGGTGTGGGTGCCCAGGGTGATGCGCGAGACATTGGCCCGGCTGCCCTCGGCGATACGGGCCACGGGCTCGATCTGGACCGGGGAGTGGTCGCCCGGCCAGGTGGGCAGTGAGGGGGAGATGGATAGACTGATGTCGTAAATGGGCATGGCGTCGCTCCTCAGAATCAGCCGTCGTCGAAATCACTGATGTAAGCGCCAGGTAAAAGGTTCCGCGCCTGTGTTTTCAAGACCTGGCCCTGGTCGTTGAAAATAACCATGGCCTCCGGTGCGTAGTCTATCAAGAGTTGGCGGCAGTTTCCACAAGGTGAGAGAACGGGATACTCCTTATCCTGCCGACATACAGCGACAATGGCCAGGATGTCACGCTCACCGTTGGTAAAGGCCGCGCCGATGGCAATGGGTTCGGCACAAGGGCCATAGCCACAGGCCTCGACATTGATGCCCGTGTAGATGTGGCCAGAGGCACACAAGACCGCAGCCCCCACTGTGTGCCTGGGAGGACGGTAATTCCTCCGCAGAACCTCCCTTGCGGCTTCGATCAACCTCTGGTCTTCTGGATCCAGTGGCAGGAATCTCATATTTTACCTCTTGAGCTCATCACAAGGCCAAGGCTAAAGCAGTCGAACTACTTCGTCCTAGCCAGGCCAACTATCCCGCAATGTCTTCGCCCCCTCAGTGTAGGACTCAGCGCGGTCAGCCCTGGCCTGCCAATTCCCGGTACAGTCGCACCACGCTGGCCCAGGCCCGCTGCGGGTCATCGCACTCCTCATTCGTCCCCAGCCCGCCTCGGTAGGACCAGGTATACAGCGAGTCGCAGCCCACCTCGGCCAGCGCCCGGCCTCCAGTGTAGATTTCTTCCTCCCGTCCTGCCGGTATACGCCAGCAGTTGAGCCACACCTGGGAGCGCTTCCCCTGCTCCGTGCAGATCTGCTTCACCTCGGCTGCGTCGGCCACTGCCTGCTCCAGCGTCATTCGCCCCTCACTGACGAGCCAGTAGGGGTCAGTGCCGAAGACGTCCAGTTCGGGGATAGCGGCCACATCGGCCCAGGTGTCGCGGTCGTGGGGCATGACACAGGTGATGGTCATGAGCTGGGGGTCCAACTCCTTCACCCGCTGGCAGACTGCCGCCGTGTAGTCCCGCACCGTCCGAGCGCGGAAGGCGGCGTACTCCGGGGTGCCCTGGCTGGCCGTCAGGTCACGTTCAGCGAAAGCAGCGAAGGCCTCCCGGCAGTGGGGGCAGAAGCACTCCTGCTTGGTGGGCTCATCCACGAAGATGCCCTCGTATCCATGATCGCGGCACAGGGCGACGAGCTCAACGAACCGCTCCGCCAGCTTGGGGTTGTTGAGGCAGGCCTGGGCGTAGGGGATGCTCTCCTCTGTCTGGCACCACAGCTCAGTGCCGTCGAGCATCAGCTTGGAGATCCGCCCTCCGCCGAAGGTGTTGGCGAAGCCCCAGATGACGGTGTAGGGGCGCAACCCCTGCGCCTTGGCGATCGGGGCGCCGAAGCGCAGGGCGCCGGTGAGGATGTGGAGGTGGTTTTCCTGCAGGGCGAAGAGCACCTCTGTGCAGCCCATCTCCGCCAGGTGATGCATATCCGTCTTGATGTGCTCCGGCAGGTGGGCTGGGATGTAGCTAACTCCCAATTCCATGGCTGTTTCCCTCCTTAACCTTAAACTGCCATTGCGGTCGCAACTCAACCACCAGCGCGTCAATCTGCGCGCGTCGGTGCTTTGGATCACGAAGCAAGCGAAAGATCACGAAAAGCACGAAACCCCTTCGCGCCTTTCGCCTCCTTTCGTGTCATTCGTGGTCCAAACCCTCCGCCATCCCAATCTCCTCCTCCGTCAACCCATACAACTCATACACCAGTGCGTCAATCTCTGCGTCAAGCCGCTCAATGGGAGAGAGGGACTACCCCACCATCACCGCCTCACTGGGCACCTGCACACGAATGGCCGCCTGGCCTTCCAGGGGACATTGGTACTCGCAGATGCCACAGCCGATGCACAGATCGTGCCGCACCGAGGGACGCAGCAGGATCATCGGCTCCCCCCACTCATCCTCGCTCTCCACCTCCTCCAGCTTGATGGCCTTCTGGGGCACGGGGCACATCTCCTCGCAGACGATGCAGTTGCGATGGTCCACCCAGGGGATGCAGCGGCTTCGATCAATGTAGGCGTGGCCGATGACCATCTCCCGCTTCTCCTCCAGGCTCAGAGGGGGGATGGCCCCCGAGGGGCACACCTGGCCGCATTCATGGCAACTGTAGTCGCAGTAGCCCAGACGGGGGACAAGCACCGGGGTCCACCATCCCTCTAAACCCCCTTCCAGCAGGCTGGGCTGCAGCCCGAAAGTAGGGCACACTTTCATGCATTTGCCACAGCGGATGCACTTGGCCAGGAAGTCTGCACCTCGCGCACCCGGCGGACGCAGCAGATGGGGGTCATCTCGCTGGGCGGAGGGTTCGGTGCGCAGGAGCGCTACCCCGGCCACACTCAGGCCCAGCGCGGCCAGCACCTGCCGTCGCGAGGGATCGTACTCCCGCCACTCCCCCAGGCCCCAACGTCCCTGAAAGGAGTTGGCCTGCTGGGGGCAAGCGGCCAGGCAGGCCAGGCACAGAATGCACTCCCCCGGATCGCTAGCGAAATCGCGGGCTGGATCGGCGGTGCCCATGGTGCAGTCGCGGGCGCAGTGACGACAGCGATTGCAGCCCGGCCCCACGGCACGCCGCAGCCAACTCACCTTGGAGATGAGGGCCAGTAGGCCCCCCAGAGGGCAGAGAGTGCGGCACCAGAAGCGCTCAGCGATCCAGTTGAGGCTCAGGATGCCCACCAACAGCAGGGCGATCAACACATTGCCCTGAAAGAAGCCCTGACCATAGGGAAGCACCGCACCCCGCAGCAGCCTCTCCATCACATTGAGCGGCCCGCGGAAAAGGGGAAAGGGGTACAGGGTCCTCTCCACCAGGGTGACGACGAGATTGAGCGCCGGCATGATCACCGTGGCCAGGCTGCGGGTGAGGATGGCGATGGGGTCCAGGACCATGAGCGTCTGGTTGGCCAGCAGTGCTCCGAGGAGGATCACGAACAGCACGACGTACTTCACCCCTCGCCAGTGGGGGGAGAGGCGAGGGCGATTCCCCCTGGCCCGCTGGAAGCGCACCAGATCGAGCACCGTGCCCAGGGGACACAGCCAGCCGCACCAGGCCCGGCCCAGGGCCAGGGTGAGCAGCAGGATGAGGCCGGCGGGAGCAAACTGGGTGGGGAAGCCTCGCCCCGCCAGCGTGCTGCTCAGAGCGGCCAGCAGGTCCAGCCGAAAGAAGAGGCCCACCGGCAGCAAGGGATGTACCCACTGCACCGTGGTCAGGAAAAGGTAGAGGTACAGCAGCAGGCTCAGATATTGAACCGCCTGCCGAAGGCGATGCCATTGAAGGCCGCTCATCTAACTCCTTCCACGTTACACCAGCCTGAAGAGCTGGTGCTGGATGTCATTCTCCAGCACCGCCTGCCTGTACCCCGGCAGGGGTATTCACCGCGGCACACTCGCTGTTGAGATTGTATCCTGAAGCGCTCCCAAACGCAAGCAGCGCCGGGCTCGAAGTCCGGCGCTGCTACAGAAGAGCCTATCAGGGCTTCCGCGCTATCCACACCTGCTCCTGGCTGTCGGGGCCGAAGGGGGTACGGTCGAAGTCGCCGTACAGGGCCTCCACCTCGAAGCTGCAGCGGGCCAGCAGGTGCTCGAACTCGCGAGGCCAGATCCAGCACAGAGTGTAGGTTTTGTACTCGGTGTGAACCACACGACCCTTTTCGTCCAATTCGTCGTAACGATGGTGAGCGGTAACACGCTGCCAGAAGGGCTCGTAGAACAGGGCGTAGGAGACAACGAAACGATGCCCCCTTTCAGGATCTCTGAACTCCTTTTTCCCCTCCCAAGGTGGCATGGCACTGAGGTGCGAAGCAATGAGGGGGATGCTGGGAACGAAGAAATTGACCGCAAAGCGGCCACCGGGGTTGAGATGGCGGTGGACGGCCCGCAGGCAGGCCATGTGATCCTCCGGCTCCAGCAGATGCAGGAAAGCCCTGGCCGGGCAGGTGATCGGGCCGAACCGGCGGCCCAGGTCGAAATCGCGCATGTCGGCCTGCCGCAGTTCGATGTCCAGCCCCAGTGAGGCCACCTTTCCGCGGGCGATGGCCAGCATCTGTGCCGAGTGGTCGAGGCCCACCACCGGCACACCCGCCTGGGCGATAGGGATGGCCACCCGTCCTGTGCCCACAGCCAATTCCAGCACCGGCCCACCTGCCTCCACAGCCAGCGTTCGGTAGAAATCCACATCGGCTGTGGCCTCCGAGGTCTCCAGGTCGTAGGTGGCGGCGAAGGCATCGTATTCTACGGGGGTCGAGGGATCGGCCATAAGGTTCAGCTCCGTTCGGCATTCAGGCTGCACCGCGCGGACAGTGGGGATCGCTGGCCGTGAAATCACCCTCGAAGGCCATAGCCACCGCCCGACACCCCTTACACACCTCCAGGTAATCGCAGGCCCGACAGGGACCTCGCAGCTCATCCTCCTGTGCCCGGAAGCGGGCGAAGACATCCGACTTCCACCAGGCGCGCATAAAGTCCCCATCACCCACATCCGACTGCCGCACGTGGCTGCAGGGCAGCACCCGCCCATCCTGGATCACAGTACAGAAACGCCGCGCCGCCGTGCAGCCCCACACCCCATTGCGGTAGAGCACCTGCGGCGGCTTGTCGGTCAGCAGAAAGGTGAAGGAGGCATCAAGGGTCACTTTGGTCTCTCCGGCCAGCCGGGACAGGCGCGGTAGCATCCCCTTCACCTTGCGGTATCCGCCCCTGTCCAACGACTCCCGCTGCAGCCAGTCCCCCTCGGTGGTGGGTGGCTTGGGGCGCAGGATGTTCACCGTGGCCGCGCCCAGCTCGCTCCCCAGCCGCACCACGGGCTCCAGTTCCTGGACACTGGATCGGGTGAGCAGGAAATTGATGCCGAAGCGCAGGCCCGCCTCTCGGCAGGCCCGCATGGCCGCCAGCGCCCGCTCGAAGTTGGGGCGGGTGGCGCGGTTGGTCTGGGGGCGGGCGCCATTGAGCGATATCTGAGCCTGGCCCAGGCCCGCCTCTCTCAACGCCTGGGCCAGGTCGCGATCCAACCGGTTGCCGTTGGTGGTGAGATTGGGCATGACACTTCGCTGGCGGGCCAGCCGTACCATCTCCACGATCTGGGGATGCAGCAGCGGCTCGCCGCCGCCCAGAGCGATCTGGAAGACCCGGTGTCGTCCTGCCTCCTCCACCACGCGCTGGAACAGCTCCCAGGAGGCGTGCTGAGGCTCCACCTCTGATCCCGGCCGAGCGGAGTAGAAGCAGCCGACACAGGCCTGGTCACAGCGGCCCGTCACCGAGAAGTGGATGGTCTCCGGCACGGCCAGGGAGCGAGGCGGTGCTTCGATGCGCCTGGCCGCTTCCAGGCAGGCCTCGACTCTCCGCAGTGAGCCCTCATCTTCACCGGTGACCAACAAGCCCTGCTGGAGGAGGTAGCTGGTGAAGAACACCTCCTGTTCCTGGTGGGGGCGGGGATCGCACAGCCGATGCAGCTCCAGCAGCCCCTCCATGTCCAGGTAAGCGGTCTCGGCCCGCTCCTGCTGGAAGAGCAGTGCTCCTTCAGGCTCTGGCCGCAGGAGGGTTGCGGGTGAGAGGCGAAAGGGCATAGCCGGCCTTAGTAGATCATATCGAAGTCAACTTCAGCCTCCGCTTTTTTGGCGGCCTGCTCCAGCAGGAAGCTGTAGTAGTCGAACAGAAACTGCCCATCCTCCATCCAGCGGCCGGTGATGGAGAGGGTGGCGTCGGGATTGAGCCGCACGCGCAGGGTGATGTTCATGGACCGCTCCAGGTCGCGGGCCAGCAGGTCGGCCCAGCTCTCGTCAAAGAAGGGCCTCTCAAATCGGTCCATCTCTCTTCCTGCTCGGCGCACAATCCGGCGAGCTTCCCCCTGCTCGGCGGGGCTCAACTTCGTGGCTTTCTCCAGCGCACATTCTAGGACCATGACCACGCCATCCACGGGGATGTCGCTCTCGGAATAGAAATCGGTCTCATCCACGAAGCTGCCTGGCTCGAACTCGATGTCGTAGTCGGTGTACTGCTCCTTCTCCTCGTCGGTCAGTTCGAAGCGAAAGAGTTGAGCGTCCAGCAGTTCTTGGGCGTGCTGGCCCACATAGTTGAGGATGGCCTCCAGATTGCGCACCCCGATGCGGCTCCAGCGGGTGTCACCGAATTTGGAGATCACCTGGTCCAGCGCCTGGCGGATCTTGGCCTCGGGTGGCTCTCGCTGGGCCACCCATCCCTGCAGGCGTTTCATCTGCACCTCGCTGAAAAGGTAGAAGGAGCGGACGAAGTAACCGGAGGTCAGGAAGGCCCGCACCAGCGTCCCCATGTTTGCCGGATCCTTCACCTTCACATTATAGGCGGCCTCTGAGGAATCAATCTCATAGCCGCTCCACCTGGCTCGCAACATCCCTATACCCTCCTTTTTCACGAATCTACAAATCAGCGAATCATTCGCTCATTCGCTGATTCGCTCCACGAAGAAATCCATGAAGGCTTGTCCATCCACTTCTCTGGCCAGTCGTTTGGACGTGCCCTCCTCCAGCAACTCCATCACGCCTCGCCACTCTCCTTCCTCGGTCACGATATCCACCGGGGCTTCGACGAACTGGACGAACCGCTGGTCAAAGGCGCAGGTGAGGGCCAGTGGGTCGTGCAGGTGGTTGAAGTCGCGGCCTAACCTGGCTTGGTAGTGGGCCAGCAGGGAGTGGGCCAGGTCGGTGAGCGGCGTATCGGCACCTTTCAGCCGGGCCATGTGCAACGGACCATTCACCACCTGGAGCGTCACGTCCAATCCCACGAAGGTGGTGGGAACCTCCAGCCCTAGCACGATCTTGGTCGCCTCTGGATCGCTGCTGACGTTGTACTCGCCCCGCTGAGCACGCTCCCCCCAGAAGACGCCGCCCATGACCACCAGCTCCTTAAAGCGGTTCATGGCCTGGGGATCGAGGGCCATGGCCGCGCCGATGTTGTTCAGGGGCCCGATGGTCACTAGCGTCAGCTCCGGGCCCCGTTCCCTGGCCATGCGCAGCAAGTACTCCACAGCGTGTTGGGGCTTGTAATCGGCGTCGGTCACATCGGCGATGCTCAGCCCGTGGCCGTCGTAGGGGGCGAAGTGGTAGGGCTTGTAGGGCAGGAGGCGATGGCTCATCCCGGCGTAGATGGGGACATCATCCCGTTCGGCCCGGCGCAGGAGCTGGACCGCCAGCCGAGCTCGCTGGCGGGCCTCCCCTCCGCCAGTGGTCACCCCTACCAACTCGATCTCCGGCGAAGCACAGGCCAAAAGCAGGGCCATGCAGTCGTCCACATCGCTGCCGATGTCGGTGTCCAAGATGATAGATGTAGGCATGAAAAGCTCTCCTACCTATTACGAAGCGACAAAGTCGTTCAAGATCAGAATGTCCAGCTTCTCGACCGTTCGAAGGCGGTCATCGTTG
This sequence comes from uncultured Anaerolineae bacterium, assembly GCA_964425465.1. Lineage (GTDB taxonomy): Bacteria > Chloroflexota > Anaerolineae > JAYEMR01 > JAYEMR01 > JAYEMR01. The sequence goes on from CAYRNM010000018.1 coordinate 19,162, forward strand.
GTGATGAAGACCTGGCCGCCGCGCAAGAGGGTCGTGGCCAGATGAATAGCATCGGGCGTTCTTAACCCATATTGGGCTCTGAGATCGGACATTAACTCCACGGTTTCCATGTCCACGTCGTGCACCTGAAGATGAGGAAAGGTGGCGAAGATGTGACGGTAAAGGAGTATCAGCCGCCTGTCACCCGCCTTCTTCGCTCCGGTCAACACCTCACCAGGCACAAGCACGGAGACAAGGGCTGAGGGAGAGCCATCTTGAATGTGTCGGAAGAGGACAGTGGTCAGAGGACTGTAGAGAGGATGAGCCTCGAAGTGGTAGATGAAGGCCATGGTATCTAGGCCGATCGACTGGTAATGGCTCAGAGCGGTTTCGAACTCGGCCGCTCCCACGAGGTCATCTCCTCTCGGTGAAAAGCCTCTCCCCCACCCAGTTGTCTCCAGACCTCCTTCCCCAGGCCATGCATGAACTCCACGTAGTCGGCTGGCCGGGGCAGCAGGTATACCGAGTCCTCATCAATCACCACCAATACTACATCTCCAGCCTGTACCCCTAGAGCTTCTCGTGCCCTTTTAGGCAGCACCATCTGGTTGCGGCTGCTGAGCTTTGCTTCTATGGCTTCCATCTTTCACCCTTCCAATTTGCTTTACCTTTCCGACATTATAGCTCAAAAGTAAAGCAAAGTCAAGTGGAGATGAAGCATTCAGTCCAGATGCTGCATTTTCATCCGGCTGTCTTGCCCTAAATGCCTCATCACTCTAACACCGCCTGCACTTTGAAGGAATCGCCCTCCCGCTTCGGCGCATTGGCCAGGAGGAGTTCGGGGGGCAGGGAGGGGCGCACCTCATCCTCGCGCATCACGTTGCGCAGGGGAAGCACGGTGGCTGTAGGGGGGATGGCCGAGGTGTCCACCCCCTGCAACATCTCGAAGTACTCCAGGATGGCCGATAGCTGCTCCTGAAAGACGTGCTTCTCCTCCTCCGTCAGCCCCAATTTGGCCAGCTCGGCGATGTGCTCCACTTCAGCAATGGTCAATTTGTCTGCCATGTGTCCTCCGTTGAGTAAGGGCGAGGCATTCCATTAGGCACTGGCTCAATTACCATTGTACTCTCGCATAGACAAGCGCTCGGACAAATGCAGGACGATCTTGGGAATGCCTCGCCCCTACGATTATATTCTACCTCTCATAGGGAGGCAAATCGCCTCCGGTGATGGGCAGCTCCAGGGGGGCGGCGATGACATCCCATTCGTACCTGGGCAGCAGGCGGTAGCCGCCCTCGTAGGGTTTGGCTGAGGCGTACTGGCCGGCCAGGCCCACAACGAGGTACAGCTCCCCCTTCTCCACCCAGGGCTTCTCCACCAACTCCGAACGCCCAAAGTAGACCTTCACCTCCCCACTGCCATCATCCAGGGTGATGGCATCCCAGCCCCAGCCGGTGATGCGGCCCACCACCTCCACCAGCAGTCCTTCGTAGGCCTCGCCCAGCTCACTGGTGGCGATGGACAGCGGCTCCAGGGGCATCCCCAATCGCAACCACTGCACCTTCAAACCCGACGAGACTGTGATCTCCCGCTCGCCATGGTAGTCGGACAGCTTCCCTTCCACCTGGACCCAATCCCCTTCCACCAATGGGGGATATGCGCCCTCGCTGAGGTAGACCTTCATCCCCACCCCTGCGTCCTGGATGTAGATGGTCTCTCCCTTGAAAACGCCCGGCGGGGCGGTGACCTGGCCCTGCACTACGACCATCGTGCCCGCCGGAAGCGCTCTGGCCTGGGCCAGGGTCACGGCTTGAGGCATGGCCGGAGTGACTGGCTTCTTCTCTTCTGGTGGGGGCTCCTCTCGCCTGTACTTGTTGGCCTCCCCCATCGTGGGCTCGTACTCCGTGGTCCACTCACCGCCGCCATCCTCAGTGCGGCTCCAGGTGCGGTCATAGCCGGGGCTGCGGGCGTAGCTCATCTCGTCAGCCACGCTGCCATCGGGACGCAGCAGGCGCACCGAATCGCCGCTATCGTTGAGGGCCACGCCAGTGCCGCCTTTGAAGAGCACCAAATAGCCATGGGAAGGGATGGTCTGAGACAGGGGGAAAGTCCAGGGCGCACTGCCGCTCCCGGCCTCATCGTCCAATTGCCAGCCACCCAGTCCCACGGCATGCTCCTCCCCATTGTAGAGCTCGACCCACTCATCGTCGGAAGTGGCCTCCCCGCTACCATCCCAGTCCACATCGCGGGGGGCGGGGCAGAACTCGTTCAGAAAGACCCTCTCCAGCGGAGCCTGGCCTGCCACCCAGAGAGGGCTGGTGTAGGCCAGGTCGCCATCAGCCTGCTCAGCCCGCGCCCAGTAGAAGTGGCCTGGAAGACCACTCACCGTAGTGACCCATGTGGCGTCAGCGCTCAGGGTCATCGTCCCGAGGGGGAGTGAGCGGTCGTAGAGGGCCGCCTCTGCACCCTCCCCATCGGCGTCCCGATAGATCACCGTGAGCTCCAAGTCGCCGGAGGTGGGAAGAGTCTCCCCCATCCACGCGCCTTCGGTGCGCAGCGCCAGGGCCAGGTTGGAGTCCTCGGTGGCGAAGATGCGCCGGGCCCGCAGTGCATCGAGCAGATGGGCTTCGGTTAGAGCCGGGGCGACGATGCCAGTGCGGTGAGGGGTATCAGCTCCCCAATCGGGCGTCGCAGTGTCGCCATTGTTGGCCGGCCCCACATGCCAGCCCGCACCCAGGGCTCGGAGGTAGGCCTCCTCGAAGCGCCGATACTGTGCCCCGCTGCCATTTCCCACCTCCAGCAGGTAGATGCGCCCGGCGGCAGCTTCGTTGTAGGCGAAGTGGTCGAAGTCACCAGCGAAGGGGTGGTTGAACTGGGCGAGGGCTCCCTCCTGATCGGCCAGCCAGGGGTAGAAGCCATCCAGCCCATCGTAGAGTGGATCGTCGCGGGAGACGGATGTTGCTGTGTTGAGTACGGTGATGTGCCCCTCCTCACGGGAGGTCCACTCGAAACCGCGCAGGGCGACGAAAGCGCCATCCTCAGTAGCAGCGGCAGCCTGTGTTTCCAGATCGGCCCACTGCTGGGCATCGACCATGTGAGAATGATCGGTGAGAGCCAGGAAGTGGAGACCATTGGCCCGGCCCACACCATAGGCGTAGTGCGGCGGTCCGCTGCCATCCGAATAGGTGGAGTGGGAGTGCAGGCAGCCCCAGTAGGCGCGCATCCCTCCCCCCAGGTTCGCGCTGGGCGGTGGCGACTCCGGTGGGGCAGGAGATCGGGTCAGTTGGCCAGGATTGGGCTCGGCGATGGCGAAGTCGGTGGGCATGTCGTCGCTGTCCGGGCCCAACACTCGCTGGAGGGAGCGGGGCTCGGGCGCGGAGAGGGTGGAGCTCACCCCCACCGCCTCCCCCTCACCCGACTTGAAGACCACAGCGTCCACGAGAAGATCGCCTGGCCCCACGAGCAGCACCTCATCGCCGCTGTTGGAGAGCGCCCAGGAGCCGCTGCCCCACTCGCTGTATCGTTCCAAGTTGGGCACAACGGGCGTATCCGGGTAGCCGCTCCCCGAGGCCTGCATCTCGAAGTCGGGCCAGAAGCCGAAACGTTCGTGGAATTGGGCTGCGTTCTTGGCCACGAGGATCACCTCGCCCGGACCAATAGTCCCCATGAGATGATACATCCCCTCCCCACCGCCCGGCGTCTCCTCATCGCCCACCTTGTAGCCCGCCAGAGCCACAGTGTAGCTCAGCGGATTAACCAACTCCACGAACTCATCGCCCTCGGTGTCGGGTGTGGTGCCGTCGTAGCACACCTCGCTGATGAGGAGCGGCACGGCCGTGGGAGTGGGGGATGGCGTGGGAGTGGGCGGCGGCGCACTGCCGGGGGAGGGGTTCTCCCGCTCGACGAAATCCGTGGCCTGATCGCTGTCAAAGCCCGCCGGCTCCCGCTCCAGCGAATGTCCCGCCGGCACACCGACACAGGGAGGGTCTAGCGCCGAATGATCATCTCCATACGACATCTGGTCCACGATGCTGCCCGATGGTGCTCTGAGGACCAGTCGGTCCCCGCTGTTGGACAGTTTGAGGTTCCCCGCTGCCAGGCCGTAGGGGAGGGGCGCAAAATCCCAGTGGGCCTGGAAGCTCGCACCATCGTAGGCCAGCACGAGATAGCCGTGGGCGGGGATGACGATGCCCTCGGCAAAGACGAACTGGCCGGAGTTATCCTCTACGCTCCAGTGGCCCAGGTCCAGGTCCTGATCGGTGTTATTGTACAGCTCAAACCACTCATCCTCCGGCTCCGACCATCCGATCGGTGGGTCGTAGAACACCTCATTGATCACCACCGAGCCCGATGGCAGCTCGGAGACAGAGGTGCTAATCGGCGTGAGGGTGGACATGGGGGTAGGGCTAGGAGAACAGGTAGGGGTGAGGGTGTTGGTGGGTATGGGCGTCTGGGTGGAAGTCACCAGGGGCATGGGGGTACTGGTTGGCACAGGAGTGGCGGTCTGTGTGGGAGTGAATG
>CAYRNM010000019.1:0-13171 GCA_964425465.1 uncultured Anaerolineae bacterium
GTCAGAGTATGCGGCGCGAGTTCCCCCCAGGATTGGGGGGATAAGGTGCTGACACGAGGGGGAGGGGCGTTGGCGTGTGGAGTTCCCCCCAGGATTGGGGGGATAAGGGGGCCGATTCGGGAGCCGATAGAGGGCCAGGTGGCTTAACGCATATGAGGGTTGGGGGGGAGAACCGGAGGAGTCATGACCTTGCGCAACAAAACTACACCTCGCATTCGCGGCACGACACCAGAGATCGAAGCTGCGGCCCGTTGCTTGCGTCGCAATATGACGCCAGCCGAAAAGAAGCTGTGGGAGGCTCTCAAGGGTAAGAAGTTGAGTGGCTTAAAGTTCCGCGCGCAGCACCCCGTAGGCCCGTTTATCCTGGACTTCTATTGCCCGGTCTGCAAGCTGGTTATCGAGTTGGACGGCGGAGTCCATGAAGGGCAAGCGGAGTATGACGAAACGCGGACGCAGCAGTTGAAGGACTACGGCTATCGCGTTATCCGCTTCCGTAACGAAGAAGTGTTGACAGACCTGCCGTCCGTGCTGCAACGGATTCTGCAGGCAGCACGGAGTTCGCCCCCGCCCCCCTAACCCCCCAACCTCATATGCGTCAATTTAAGAGCCAGATCGTGCCAGATGAGGGCCTGAACAGTTACTGTCCGAGAACGTGTAACTTGCCTGTCCTGGCCAGGGCAACCTTCAACTTGAAACTCATGTAAGGAGGATTCCATGTTCACCCTGAGCGCCTTCGCCGATGAGATATCCGCAGATCTGACTGAACAATTGGATGTCCTGGAGTCGGAGGGGATCCGCTACTTGGAGCTGCGAGGGGTCTGGAGCAAGGGGGTGCTGGAGCTGGACGATGGAGAGATTGCGACCATCAAAAGGGAGCTGGATGGGCGGGGGATGGGGGTGTCGGCCATTGGCTCGCCCATTGGCAAGATCCGGCTGGACGAGCCCTTCGAGCCCCATCTGGAGCAGTTCCGCCGGGCCCTTCACCTCGCCGAGGTCTTCGGCTGCGACTACATTCGCCTCTTCTCTTTCTACCCTCCCCTGGGTGAGAAGGCCGCGGACCACCAGGATGAGGTGTTCCAGCGCATGTGGGCCCTGGATGAGGCGGCCAGGGGGCACGAGGTGAAGTTGGCCCACGAGAATGAGCGAGCCATCTATGGTGACATCCCTGAGCGTTGCCGGGGGCTGTTGACCACGCTCCCCAGGGAGCGCTGGGTGGCGGTCTTTGACCCGGCTAACTTCGTCATCGAGGGAGTGAAGCCCTTCGAGAGAGCCTATCCGCTTCTGGAGGAGTTCATCGCCTACTGCCACATCAAGGATGCCACCTTCGATCCGCCGGAGATCAAGCCGGCCAGTGAGGGGGATGGGCAGGTTCCTGAGGTGCTGAATGCGCTGGACCAAAAGGGAGTGAGTTGTTTCCTCACCCTGGAACCACATCTGGCCATGGCGGGGCAGTTCCGTGGTTTCAGCGGGCCGGAGCTGTTTCGCAAAGCCTCGGACGCTTTGAAGAAGGTGCTGACGGAGATTGGTGCGGAGTGGGATTGAAAACCAGTTGCAAGTTGCAGGTTTCAAGTTCCAAGTTCCGATAACCTGTAACGTTCAACTTGTAACTTGTAACTTATTGTGGAGGTTGAGATGCAGATACCGCGTTATTGGAGGTCGAGCCCACAGCGATATGGACTGGTAGGTGAGGTGTGTGAGTCCTGTGGGGAGAAGCTGTTCCCGCCGCGAGATGTGTGTCCGGTATGCCAGCAGCCGGCCAGTAGACCCTTCACCTTCAGCGGACGGGGGAAAGTCTACTCCTATTCGGTGGTGCGGCAGGCGCCGGAGGGCTACGAGGAGTTCGTGCCCTACACCGTGGCGCTGGTCCGGCTGGAGGAGGGGCCGCTGGTCACAGCGCAGCTCACCGATGTGGATCACAAGGAAGTGAAGATCGGGATGGAGGTGGAGATGGTGACCCGAAAGCTCCGAGAGGAGGGAGAGGACGGGTTGATCATCTATGGCTACAAGTTCCGGCCCCAGTTGGCAGCGGCCGGAGAGTAAGGGGGATCCTTGATCGCCAGGTTAAGAGGGGGTTGCAGACCGTCAGTCACGGGCTGTTCTATACCCCCTACACCTCTATCTCAACCTCTGAGGGTGGGCCTCGAGGCTCACCCTCTACTTCTGCTCTTACATATTCGGCCTCGCTGTTGCCAAGTGACAGAAAACTTGGTATACTGAAGACGCCATTGGGCCAAGGGGCGATAGAGTCCTCAGGGGCTACGCTACATCAATGGTTTCCTGCAAAGAAGAGATGCGGTGTAGCCCCGCTGCTCACCTTTGCCTGACCAAATACAAGCTCACAAACACAGGGAGGAGGTCCCCCGTGGAGTTCATGGATGCCATTCGCCAACGACGCAGTATCCGCAAGTACCGGCCCGACCCTGTGCCTCAGGAGGAGATCGAATATGTGCTGGAGGCTGCGCGGCTGGCCCCCTCCTGGGCCAACAGCCAGTGCTGGCACTTCGTGGTGGTCACCGACCCCCAGGTGAAGGCAGCGGTGGCCAAAGCAGGCAACGCCTGGACCGCCCAGGCGCCCGCCCTCATCGTCGCCTGCGCAGATCCCACCCAGCCGGGCACCAAAGGTGACCAGCCGTACTACATGCTGGACATCGGCATTGCCATGGAACACCTGATCCTGGCCGCAACCGACCGGGGCCTGGGCACCTGCTGGATCGGGGCCTTCAAAGAGGAGGTGGCCAAGGAAGCCCTGGGCGTGCCCAAGTCCATCCGCGTGGTGGCCTTCACCCCTCTGGGCTACCCGGCGGAAACCCCTCGTCCTCAGCAGCGTAAATCGCTGGAGCACATCGTCAGCTACAACCGGTATGAGGCCCGCTGAGGAAAAGAGGCCAAACCAGGTCAACATGATGCAGGGTGCTGCTAGCACTCTGGAAGGGGTGGACTGGAAACGATGAGCCGGACGGTGGTGTTAATTCAACGGGGCACCGATGGGGCGGAGATGGCCTACCGAGCCCTGGAGGAGTTGGGAGCGCGGGAGCTCCTCTCCCCAAAGCGCAGCATCCTCATCAAGCCCAACATCACAGTGAACCAACCCGCTGCCAGCGGGGTCACCACCCACGTCAGTGTGGTGGAGGGGGTGCTGCGCTTCCTGCGCGATCACCGGCTGGGGCAGGAGGTGATCATCGGCGAGGGCGGGGGATGCGACATCACGCGCGCCTTTCGGGAACTGGGCTTCGCACGGGTGGCGAAGCAGTACGGGGCACGGCTAGCTGACTTCAACCGGGATGAAGGAGCCACCGTCAAGGTGCCCTCCCCTCTTGTCCAGGGGGAGTTCACGCTGGCCCGCACGGTGACGGAGTGCGATGGGCTGATCAACCTGCCCTGCCTGAAAATCCACACGGGGGAAAGCCAGGTGACCCTCTGTCTGAAGGACCTGATGGGCTGCCTGACCCCTCCCCGCAGCTTCATGCACCGCGACTTCAACCGCAGGGTGCTGGACCTGCTGCGGGCGGTGGGCCACTCGGAGCTGAACCTCATTGACGGCCTGGTGGGCCACGAGCGCGGCGAGATCCACGGCGACCCCGTGGGGACAGAGCTGGTGATCGCCAGTCGGGACCCGGTGGCCGCCGACGCGGTGGGGGCGGCGGTGATGGGCTTCCAGGAGGGAGAGGTGGGCCACATCGCACGGGCCGGAGAGATGGGCCTGGGGCAGGCCTCCCTGGATGAGATCGAACTTCGCGGCCCGGCCATCGAGCGGGTGAGGCATCCCTTTCGGCGCGCGCGGTGGTAGAGCAATGGGAATTCCCATTGACACCGTGCTATTCGATTTCGACGGCACGTTGGTGGCGACCGCGCTGGACTTCGCCCGCATGCGGCGCGAGGTGCTGGCCCTGGCCGCTCACTACGACACCACCCCTCCCCAGGAGCTGTACATCCTGGAGATTATGGTCCATGTGCAGCAGCAACTGGCGGCCCGCGATCCTCGAGCAGCCCGGACCTTCATCCAGGAGGCGGAGCGGATCCTGACCGACATGGAGATGGAGGGCTCCGCTCAGGCCCAGCCCCTGCCCGGTGTCGAGGAGACGCTGCACAAGCTCCATCAGCGGGGCGTGAGGATCGGCATCGTGACCCGCAACTGCCGCCCCGCTGTGGAACGCGTCCTGGCCCACCTTTCCCTCCCCCATGACCTGCTCCTGACCCGCAATGACGTGGCCCGTGTCAAGCCCGACCCTGCCCACTTGCTGGAGGCGGTGCGCCGGCTGGGCGGCCAGCCGGAACAATCACTCATGGTGGGTGATCATCCCATGGACATCCTCGCTGGCCGGCAGGCCGGAATGCACACCGCAGCCCTCGCCACTACCCGTCCCCCATCCGACTTCGCCGATGCAGGGCCTGACCTGGTGATAGAGAGTATCCCGGAACTGTTGAACCATGTAGGAGTGACACGTAAAACGTGATGCGTGATTTCACGTTTTACGAATCCGCATTACAGAACAGGAGAATCCATCATGACCGAGAAAGTCGCTCTGGACATCAATGTCCCCTATAACCACATCGCCATCAAGGTGAAGGACCTGGAGGCCTCCCTGCGATTCTACCGCGACCTCCTGGGGCTGCCAGTGGAGCGAAGGCTCGACGAGCCGGAGATTGTCTGGCTGCCCGGCGTAGAGCTGTCGCAACTGGAGGAGGGGAAGGAGTTCGCCTTCACGGGCCACATTGGCCTGGGGGTGCGCAACATTGAGGAGATCTGTGCCTATCTGGAGGAGCAAGGAGTGGAGTTCGACGTCCCGCTGAAGGACATCGTCTGGGAACAGATGGGCAAGGGGTTGAAGCTGGCCTTCTTCAAAGACCCCGATGGCCTCTCGGTGGAACTGGTACAGTGGCGGGACCTGTGAGACGGATTCTCGTAGGGCTCACTCCGGCGCTGATCTTGGCCGGAGGCGTGGGCTGCGGAGCGCTGCCCTGAGCCCATCTCACTCCCACCCCGGCCCGTTATACGGAGCAGATGCGGGGAGGCAGTCGTGGGCCTGGAGGAGCTCCTCCAGGTCATTGAGGAGCGGCAGGGCCGTCGGGGACCACACCTCGGCAGCAGTTTCTGGCCATCGGTGCTCTGGAACTCATGACCAAGGCGCTGCAAGAGACCAGCGATTTCATCGGCCCAAGGGAGTAGTGGCTGAGGACAGTGGAGCGGCGTCCATGCGGCGTGATACGGCACGCCACTTGGAATAGACCACAAGAGGATGGCCAAACTATGTTGAGCGGAAAAACGCTGCTCGTGTCGGTGGTACTCACGTCTTGGCTCACACTCTTCATGACAGGATGCTCCAAAATGACTGGAAGTCCTACTGCCAAAGTACTCTCGCCCACCGCTGCGGGCCCCTTCCAGCAGAATGTGCACCTCGGCAGAGGGGTGAATCTGGGCAATGCCCTTGAAGCGCCCAGAGAGGGGGAGTGGGGCGTTACGTTGAAGGAGGAATACTTCCACCTCATAAAAGAGGCGGGCTTTGATTCGGTCCGCATTCCCATCCGCTGGTCGGCCCATGCTGCCCCGACTGAGCCCTACACCATTGACCCATCCTTTTTCGAAAGGGTGGACTGGGCTGTAGACCAGGCATTTTCCCGAGGACTTCTCGTGGTGATCAACATGCACCACTACGAAGAGATCATGCAGGACCCCTCGGGACACAAAGAGCGGTTTCTGGCGCTGTGGGAGCAGATCGCCGATCACTATCAAGGGTATCCTGCGGATCTCATGTTTGAGGCGCTGAATGAACCCCACGACAGGCTGACCTCTGGGGTGTGGAATTCGTTGCTCGCGGAAGCGATCCGTACCATCCGCCAGACGAACCCCGATCGGAACATCATCGCCGGTCCGGCAGACTGGAATGGTATCCATGCGCTCAATCGCCTGGAGCTTCCGGCTGAAGATCAGCATATCATTGTCACCGTCCACTACTACGACCCCTTCCACTTCACCCATCAGGGTGCCGAGTGGGTATCGGGCAGCGGGGCCTGGCTGGGCACCACGTGGCAGGGTACGGCCTCTGAGGAAAACGCCATCATCAGCGATCTCGATCTGGTGGCGCGGTGGGCAGAGGCACATCACAGGCCCATTTACCTTGGCGAATTTGGAGCGTACAGCAAAGCGGATATGACCTCTCGGGCGTTGTGGACGGGGTTTGTCGCTCGGCAGGCTGAAGGAAGGGGAATGAGTTGGGCGTATTGGGAATTCTGCGCGGGATTCGGCGTATACGACAAATCGAGAAAAGCGTGGAACCAACCCCTTCTTGACGTCCTGACGCAGCAGTTGCGCAACCCACAAGGAGATGTTTTAAGAAAGGTACAAATTGGAATAGGCAACATACGCATCTGCGTAGGTGTTCTTGTGTCCGTCTAGGCCGAGGTTGAGGGCTCAGGATTAGGAAAACGGCGACTGAGGGGGCGTATCAAATCCTCTACTTCCCCCCTCAAGCTTACAGCTTGTGGCCAGAGGAGGAGGGACGTGGTGCGATGACTTGCGTGCATCTAGAGGTTCTGCCCTGGCTCAGCCGCTACTTTGTTGCTGAGCGGTCGGGGCGAGTGGTCTTGGAGAGGGAGGTGAGCGACGGCGCCATGGTCAGGGACCTCCTGGAGGAGATCGCTTCACAGAACCAGGAGCTCAAGGAGGTGCTCTTCGATGCCAAGACCGGAAGGCTGACCAGCCACATCAGCCTCACCCTGAACGGGAGGTTTCTGGAGCTCACAGGGGGGCTGGAGGCCAGGCTGAAGGGTGGGGACACGATCCGGCTGATGCCCAGCATCGGCGGAGGATAGTCAGAAAGCGGAAGTGGACTACTTGCAAGGAGAGGAGATCAATGGAAGAGCAGCAAAAGAGCTATGGTGGCAAGTTTCTGCGCGTGGACCTGACCAGTGGCCGGATCTGGTCTGAACAACTGGACGAGGAGAGCTATCGGAAGCATCTGGGCGGCACCGGCTACGGGGCCAAGGTGCTCTACGAGGAGGTGCCGCCGGGTGTAGAGTGGTCGGATCCCGAGAACCGGCTGATCGTGGCCTCAGGTCCCCTGGGGGGCACACGGGTCCACGGCTCCGGCACCGTGTCGGTGATCACCAAGGGCCCACTGACCCACGGAGCGGCTGCCTCCCAGGCCAATGGCTTCCTGGGGGCCTATATGCGGCTCAATGGCCTCGATGGGGTCGTCTTTCAGGGTGCAGCCGAGCACCTCCAGTATCTCTACATCCACGATGGGGAGGCCGAACTGCGGGAAGCGGGTCACCTGACGGGAGTGGACACCTGGGGGATGATTGACCTTCTGGCGGAGGAACTAGGGGTGGATGAGCGCCAGCTCAGCATCTTCGGCATCGGGCCGGCGGGCGAGAAGGGGGTGCGTTTCGCAGCCTTCGTCGGTGACCGAGGCCACGTCGCCGGCCACAATGGGATCGGAGCGGTGATGGGCTCCAAGCGGCTGAAAGCCATCGTGGCTCGGCGGGCATCAGGCCCGGTGCCTGTCTATGACCGGGAGGCCCTGGCTGAGGTGGCGGAAACCCTTTTCCGTCGCATCGCCGACGACCCTGTGGCCCAGGAGGGGGTCTATCGCTGGGGGACACTGCGGGGTGTCGCCCGGAGCGTCCAGGGAGGGACGGGGACCTTGCCGGTGAAGAACTACACCACCAGCATCTACAACATCTCTCCTCAGGAGGTGGAGACATGGGATGGGCCCTATCTCCAGGAGCACTATGTGTCCCGGCGGCACAACTGCTGGGTCTGCCGCTTCCAGCACGGCACTATCTTCGCCATCACCGAGGGCCCCTACAAGGGGTTTGTGGGCGAGGAGCCGGAATATGAGCAGTTTGCAGCCTTTGGCCCACTCATCGGCAATACCCATGTCGAGGCGGCCATCGTCCTGGCCAACGAGTGCGATCGGCTGGGTTTGGAGAACAACGAGCTGGGCTGGGTGATGGGGCTGGTGATGGAGTGTTACGAGAAGGGCATTCTCACCCAGGAGCAGCTCAATGGTCTGGATATGAGCTGGGGAAATATAGAGGCTGTACGGGCTCTCATGCGCAAGATCGCCCATCGGGAGGGCGTTGGAGACCTGCTGGCAGAGGGGGTGATGCGGGCCGCCCAGGCGATCGGAGGGGAGGCGGTGAACTTCGCCATCCACACCCTGAAGGGCAATACCCCTCGCGGTCACGACCACCGTGCCCGCTGGACCGAGATGTTCGATACAGCCACCTCCAATACTGGCACGATGGAGACCGGTGGGATGGTCCTGATGCCGCTGGACGCTTTGCAGGCTATAGGTGTGGAAGGGCCGCCGGATATGTTCTCTGGCCTGGAGGTCAGCACCTTCAACGCTCAGACCAAGGGGGCGATGTTGTTTGAGGATTCGCTGGGCGTCTGTCGTTTCAACACCCGCACCGATATGCTCTATCTCCCCAAGGCGGTGAACGCCGCCACCGGCTGGGATATGGATCCGCAGGAGGCGTTACGCGCCGGACAGCGGGCGGTGAACCTGTTGCGGGCTTTCAACATCTGCCACGGGATCAGCCCGGAGTTGGACGTCCCCTCCCGGCGCTACAGTTCGACGCCCCTTGACGGGCCAGCGGCTGGGGTGAGCATCCAGCCCCTTTGGGAGGAGATGTTGGCCTACTACTACCGGCTTCTGGGGTGGGATGAGAGGGGGGTGCCCAGGCGGGAGACACTGGAGGCGCTGGGCATCGGCCAGGTGGCCGACGATCTGGGAGTTTGAGCTGGGGAAGTTGGAATGCAAAAGGCGGAGTTCTGACTTCTGTATTCATACTTCTGATGGGAAGCGAAAGCGCGAGGAGGTCTATGGAGGCAATCAAGGCAGCACCATATGTACCTCAACTCGATGAGAGGGGACGGGCCATCTTGGCTAGGCATGCCCATTGGTGGCAGCGAAAGGGCATGTTGTACATGGAAGTATCCGAAGCGCCTTTGGGCGATCTTTGGCTTCCCCTGTCGGATGGGACACTGGCCACCGAGGATCTCACTCTGAAGCCCGAGATGTTGGACATAAAGCGACTGGTGGGAGATCCGCTGGATCCAGGGCCTCTGGAGTTTCAGGGGGATGCCCTTTGCGTCCGGTCGCCCTATGTCCGTGTGCCCTGGGTGGAGGCGATACTGGGCTGTCCCATACGGACCACTATTCAGGGGGGCAGCATGAGGCCCCAGGCCTTTATCAGGGATTGGGAGGAGTGGGGAAGCAGAGCCCCGCACCGGGACGATAGCTGGTTCGACCTGTTGAGGCAGTTGACTGAGTTGCTGGTAGCGCGCAGCGGCGGACGCTACGCCGTGGTGCAGACATTGATGCGCGGCCCCACGGACCTGGCCGAGGCAGTACTAGGCCCTGAGTTGATGTGTCTCTCGATGTACGACCATCCCCAAGCGCTGCGGCGCTTTCTGGAAGAGGCCACCGATACCTTTATCGGGGTCCTGAAAGCGCAACTGGAGCATATCCCACCCATCGAGGGCGGCTATGTCAACCCCTTTGGCCTATGGGCCCCGGGCACCGTCGCGCGCACGCAATGTGACGCCTCGGTCCTGCTTTCGCCAAAGCAATACGCCGAGTGGTTCCTGCCCTACGATGAGCGCATCTCTCAGGCCGTTGACTACGCCATTATCCACCTGCACTCCTGCTCGCTGCACACCGTGGACCCACTGCTCACGGTGGAGCGTCCGCAGGCGATTCAGGTGACGTTAGAAACAGGACCGACGGTGCCCTCTCTGGAGGACATAGTACCCATCTTTCGCAAGGTCCTCGCCCAAAAGCCCTTGATCGTAGATGGGCCGCTGTCTCAGGATGAGGTACAGACCTTACGGGATGAACTGCCCCAGGACGGATTGTACATAAGGGCTGCCAGGTTGTTGCAGCCACGAATGGTGAGCGCCAGCGGCTTCTCGCACAGCACATGGAGGCCCAGGTCCAGCGCTGCTGAGGCCACTGCATGATGCGAACCCGAATCGGTGGCGATGTCCACCCCTTGTAGATCGGGCACTGTCGCGACCATCTTCTCCAGGTCCTCGAAGACGAAGAGCCGGCAATCCAGCAGCTTCTCCGCTTCGTCGGCCAGATGCTCAGCGTTGTCCCGGCGGAGATCACACACCGACACCAACTCCACATTGCACAGCTTGGTCAGTGAATGGATACGCTAAGTGCTCTAGATGTTCAGATAATGTTTTGGACACTATGCAGCGGCAGGAGTCGCTGCCATGGATTCGACATACAAGCCCTGAGATGCTTGACCTCCTCCGGGTGCTGGGCGAAGTAAGCCAGTGCCTCCTCCACAGACACTATGAGAGCTTGAAAGCGTTCGGAAACCACCTCGAGATGTTCGGTGTAGGCTTTCTGACCTCTCCTCTTCCTGTCAGCCTGCACGTCACACCGGATGCAGGCCTGGGAACTCCAGGTCCAGGGTCTCCTCCCAGCCATACATCACATTCATGGTCTGGACTGCGTTTCCCGCCGCTCCCTTCATCAGGTTGTCCAGTGCAGCGATCACCACCAGCCGATCCCCCTCCTCATCGCGGGCAAATCCTACATCACAGAAATTGCTTCCCGCGAGGATCTTGGGCTCCGGATAGCGGTAGACCCCTCGGCGCTCAGCCACTAATCGGACGAAGGGCTCGCCTCCGTAATCCTCGCGGTAGATCCTCCAGATATCCCGCTCTGACAGGTCCCCGGACAGGAAGCAGTGGGCTGTGGCCAGCACCCCCCGCACCATCTCGATAGCCGTGGCTGAGAAATGGAGTGATTGGCCCGATACCAGCCCCAGCTCCTGCTCCATCTCCGCTAGGTGGCGGTGGCCTGTGGGAGCAAAGGAGCGCACGGCCCCGCTGCGCTCGGGGTGGTGGGTGGCTAGCGAGGGCTCGTTGCCCCCCTCGGAGGAGCTCACCTTCACCTCCACCACTGCTTGCCGGATCAGCCTCCGCCGGCAGAGGGGCCAGAGGGCCAAGATCACCGTGGTGGCGTTGCAGCCCGTGCCGCTCACATATCGCGCTCCGGCGATCTCCTCCCGGTGCAGTTCGGGCAGGCCATAGACGAATTCACTTAGCCATTCCAGAGCTTCATGCTCATGGCCGTACCAGCGGGGGTAGGCCGCCGGATCGCGCAGCCGAAAGTCGCTGGAGAGGTCAATGATGCGCTCCGCTTTTCCTGCGAACTCGCCGATTCGACGCTGAGCCACGCCGTGGGGCAGGGCCAGGAAGAGCAGGTCGCAGGGCCCCAGCGCCTGGCTGGGGGTGAACTTCAGCCGCGTGCGCCCCCGCAGGTTGGGATGGACCCGGTACACAAAGCTGTCGGCGAAGCGCTCCGAGGTGACCTGCGCTACTTCTACTTTGGGATGGCCCAGCAGCAGCCGCAGCAGTTCCCCTCCGGCGTAACCCGATCCGCCGACGATGGAGGCTCGAATCATCCTTTCCCCACCTTTACCACATAATCCACGATCTTGGCTGGTATGTCCACGCCGGTGGGCTTGATGGAGTTGCGGAACTCCATGGTGTAGTTCACCTCATTGACCAGCATCCGCCCATCGCCCGTCTCCAGGATGTCCACGGCCACCACGCCGCCGCCCACGGCTTCGGCCGCGGCCAGGGAAAGCCGGTTAATCTCGGGAGTCACCGGGCAGTTCTCCGCCCGGCCCCCTCGGGCCGTGTTGGTGATCCAGTGGTCGGAATAGCGGTAGATGGCGCAGATGGTCTCATCGCCGACGACGAAGGACCGGATGTCACGCTGCGGCTTGTCCACGTACTCCTGGATGTAAAAGATGGAGTGGTGGTAGGAGCCCAGGACCTTCTTGTGCTCCAGAACCGCCTCCGCCGCCTCCCGGTCATTCACCTTGCACAACAGCCGCCCCCAGGAGCCGACCGCGGGCTTGAGCACCACCGGGTAACCAATGGTCTCGATGGCCTCCAGCGCCGACTCGAGGGTGAAAGCCACCAATGTCCGAGGGGAGGGCACACCCTGGCGCATCAGTGCGCTGGTGGTCTCCAGCTTGGAGCCGCAGGTGGCCGCCACCTGGTAGGTGTTCACCGTCTTGATCCCCCAGTCGTTGAGGATGCGCAGCGCAGCCGTAGCGCGGGCGTGGCTGATGCAGCGTTCCAGGATGACATCATAGTCCAGGCTGGGGCGATCCATGTCCAAGATCAGGTGATCATCGTTGATCAACTCGTACTCAATCCCTCGCTCCTTCAGCGCCTGCAGGATCAGCTTCTCCTCGACGCGGGCCCGCGAGTAGAGGACACCGATCTTCACAGCAACTCCTTTAGCCGATAGCTGATAGCCAATGATCCGTCTGTCATCTGCTATCTGCCATTAGCCATCTGCTATTCTCCCCAGTCCTCTTCCTCCTCCGGTGCCAGGTCTACCTCTACAGGATCCAGCCCTGTCACCTCCAGTTCCACACCGCAATCGGGGCACTCCAGGATCTCACCGAGGATCAGGTCATCTCCTAGTTCGATCTCTGCAGCGCACTCAGGGCATTCCACCAGAGCCATTTTTCTCCCTCCTTATCCTGTCGGCTCGTTCCACGACCGTTGGTAGTTGAACTCAATCTTTTCTAAGATGGCCTGAGCTAGATCAATGTTGGTCAGGTAGGCCAGTTGCAGTAGATACAACGCCACATCGGCCAACTCACCCGCCAGGGCTCTGGGGTCGGCCTCCTCCCCCCATTGAAAGTGCTCAAGCACCTCTGCGGCTTCGATGGTCAACGAGATGGCGATGTTCCGTGGGGTTTGAGGGGCTGGGCTATCGGCATTGTACCACCCCTTGTCAGCCACCATCTGGTTCATGGCTTGAATCAGTGCCTGGATGGTCCACTCCTCAGATGCGGACATCTACGCCTCTCCAGGAAAGTGCCTATACTTCCGATAGTAGTTCACGATCCCACCTGTGGCCCAGACCTGGCGTACGAACTCCGGTGGCGGAGGCAGTTGGAACTCGCGCTCGCCCACTCGAAGCACCCCGGCCTCCACATCGAACTCCACCTCAGCGTTATCTTCGACCTGACCGGCGATGTCGGCCTCGAACAGGGGAAGGCCCAGGTTGAGCGCGTTGCGATAGAAGATGCGGGCATAGTCGCGGGCAATGATAGCCGCCACGCCGCACTTCTGAAGCGCACGGGGGGCATACTCCCGCGAGGAGCCGCAGCCGAA
>CAYRNM010000019.1:13271-23599 GCA_964425465.1 uncultured Anaerolineae bacterium
CGCCGCACTTCTGAAGCGCACGGGGGGCATACTCCCGCGAGGAGCCGCAGCCGAAGTTTTTCCCGGCCACGATGACATCCCCTTCTTGGACCAGCCGGGAGAACTCAGGCTGGTGCTCGATGAAGGCGTAGCGGGCCAGTTCCGACTCGCTGGTCATGTAGGGGGCATAGCGCCCGGGTAGGATCTGATCGGTGTCCACGTCATCGCCGAATGTCCAGATGCGCGGCATGTTTGGACCTTTCTGCTAAGCGAACTTAGAGCAACTCGTGCACAAGCAGGATTCTCTCGACCTCGGCCAGAAACTGCAGAAGTGGTCGGCGAGAGACTCCTTTAGTGCTGCCTCTATCTCTTGCAAGAGGTCTTCAATGGTCATCTTTGGTCTCTGCCCAGTAATTCGGCCAACCTCTTGCTCATTGTCTGGATGCCATCAATGGCTATCTCCCAATTCATAGTATCTGACTCCACCTCCCAGGTATAGCCTCGCTCTCGGACGATGTGCCGACGCTCGAACTCCTCAAAGCTCATGCTATACTTCTTCTGGAGCTGTTGGTCAGTCAAGCTATAGCGTGTCAGTCGTCGTCGGTATTCCGCTTCCAAGAGCGCGCGGATCTTGTCCTCAACATCATCCCCGCCAAGTGGCAGACTGTCCAGATGACGGGCGATTTCCTCGGAGACCGTGATCGTCATGCTCATCCCCATCTCCCTTCTGCCTTATTGCTCATCAAAGACCGTGGGTCCGTGATGCGCCCCCTCAATGCCGTCGCCGCCGCCACGGCTGGCGAACCCAGATAGATCCGGGCCTGGGGCGAGCCCATGCGCCCCTGAAAGTTGCGGTTGCCAGTGGAGAGGCACACCTCCCCCGCACCCAGCACCCCCATGTGGCGGCCAATGCAGGGGCCGCAGCCTGGCGTGCCCAGCGTGGCACCCGCCTCCAGAAGTGTAGCCATCGCGCCGTCGGCAATGGCTGCCTCCAGAACCCGAAGGGAGGCGGGGATAATGATCATTCGCACCCCCGATGCGATCTGTTGCCCCTCCAGGATCCGCGCCGCCATGTGTAGGTCCTCCAGCCGTCCATTGGTGCAGGTGCCGATGAACACCTGATCCACCTCCACAGCATCGAGCGCCGAGATGGGCACCACGTGGTCCACGCTGTGAGGGCAGGCCACCTGTGGCTCCAGGGAGGAGAGGTTCACTTCCATCTCCCGGACGTACTGGGCATCCTGGTCTGGAGTGCACCACTCCGGCACCTCGTAAAGGCTCCGTGTCAGCTCATCCGGCACCACCATCCCGGCCTTGGCCCCCATCTCGGTGGTCATAGAGCAGAGGCTCATCCGCGAGGCCAGGCTGAGCTCCTCCGCCCCGTGGAACTCGACGGCCTGATAGGTTGCCCCGTCAACGCCCAGGTCGCCGATGAGTTTCAACGCCAGGTCTTTGGCCATCACCCCCTCAGGCAGCGCTCCCTGGAGCTGCACCCGGATGGTTGGCGGCACCTTCAGCCAGGTGTGCCCCGTGGCAAAGGCCAGCGCGATGTCGGTCGCGCCCATCCCCGTGCCGAAGCAGCCGATGGCCCCATACAGGGTGGAGTGGGAATCGGAACCCACGACGATCTCCCCTGGTCGGGCAAGCCCTTCCTCGATCATCAGTTGGTGGCAGATGCCCCGTCCCACGTCGAAGAAGTGCTCAATGCCCTGTTCGCGCACAAAGCGGCGGAGCGTCACCTGACCATCGGCGGTGGAGACGTTACAGGCCGGGGCCACGTGGTCCACAAAAAGGGCCACGCGTTGGGGGGCAAACACCGAGTCCGCCCCCAGGTCTTCGGTCAGGATCTGGATCACGTTGGGGGCGATGGAGTCAATGCTCATGGCCATGGACACCTGGGCTACGGCCAGATCACCGGCATATATCTTGCGTCCACTGGCCTGGGAGATGATCTTTTCCGCCAGGGTCTGTCCCATCATCTGTCCTCTCCGAGGTAACCGTCCACCCAGCGGTGCAAAATGGCGTCCACGTCCGACAGGCTCAGCGGCTTCACGTCGGCCAGGGCCTTGATGTGGCGGGTGACCTCCTTGATCTGGGCATCGCTCAACTCCAGTCCCAACTGCTCAGCTCGGTGCTTCACCGCGTTCCAGCCGGTTAGCCGATGGGCGATGCTGATGTAGCGGGTCAGGCCAAAGTCGTGGGGGTCCAGGATCTCATACGTGCGGGGGTTGTTGAGCAGCGCCTTGGCGTGGATGCCCGCTTTGTGGGTGAAGGCCGTGGCTCCGGTGATGTAGTTGTTGAAGGGGATGCTCACGCCCACAATGTCGGCCACCAGTTGCTCGATGTCCCACAGCTTGGGGAGATCGTACTTGGCACGTGTAAGTTCCGGATTGAGGGCGTACATCCGGGCGATGAAGCCCCCCAGAGAGGTGATGCCCACCCTTTCGCCGATGCCCAGCACGCTGGTATCAATGTGGGTCGCGCCGGCCTCTAAGGCACTGACGCTGTTGGCGATAGCACATCCCGTATCGTTATGGCCGTGGAACTCAATATCCGCCTTGACCACCTCCTTCAGCTTGCGCACCAGGTGGTAAACCTGAAGCGGGGTAGCGACACCCACCGTATCGGCAAGGCCCACCCGATCCACGCCCAGCTCATCCACCGCGCGGTACACGGCCATCAAATCCTCCTCCTCACTGCGGAAGGAATCCTCAGAGGAGAAGCGGACCTCAAGCCCTTGCGCCTTGATGTAGGAGACCACCCCAGTGGCTGCATCAATGATCTCAGGAATAGACTTGCCATGGCTGAACTCCCTGAGCAGCGAGGAGGTGCCGAAGAGGATGTCAATGCCGTCCACTCCGGTGTCCATAGCCAGTCTGGCGTCATCCATACTACAGCGGACATGGGTGAGCACCTTGCATCTCAGTTTCAGACCCGCGATACGCTTGCAATCGCGGAAGCTTTGTGGCGAGGCATAGGGCGAGGTGAGTTCGACATACTCCACCCCGAACTCATCCAGCGCCTGGGCAATCTCCACCTTTTGCTCGGGGGTGAAGTTAGCCCCCACGAACTGCTCCCCCTCACGCAGGGTGGACTCGATGATGTAGGACTCATTGATCGGCATCTGTTGCCTCCTCCACGTTGATCATCGCTGCTCCCCATTCCTCCCTCCAGAACTCAAAAAGCTAGCCCTCCGGAGGGGTCTGGAGAGCTAGCTTAGGTCGGACCCGGAAATACGTGCCCAGCATGTCTATCCAGACCCCTGGTCTGGCTTCTTGACAAAAGGCTTGTTGGACTTGTGGGAGGCGAAAGCACTCCCGATGAAAAGTGAGCAATCCCTCATTACTGATCCTGTCTTTCTTCGTGCCCTCCCTTCTCGCAAGGTCAAGTATATCATGGAAGCTGACCCCTGTCAAGCTGAGAGCCGAGCTTTCACAGGGGGTCAGGATTGCCTTGACATACCTAATGTAGAGAGAGAAATTGACCACTGCAGGTTGTGGTACCAGCGCAACCTTAAAGTCCAGAAGCCGAGTTGCAACCAGGCTCGGCGTGGACGCCCCCCTTTTCTTTACGAAATTTTTACATTCGATATGTAGTAGTAGGGGCCTAAGATCCATCACCTGATTCTCAAGACCATTGCTACTACATGTAGTAGCCATTTCATTTTCATCACTATATCTTGAATGCCACTGGACATTGGGGTTATTTATCTAAACTCGAGGCCCCCCAACTTGTGGGTGAAATAACTCACAAATGCACTTACTGTAGTGGTTTATGAAATCTTTCCGCTGCGAAAGCCCACGCCGGCACCCACCCTTGCCAGGTGCTTTGATATGAGGTATAATAGGCGGTGGTGAACTGGGCCACCTCACTGCGCTTCTCTTCTCTGAATATTTTGGTGCCCTGTCCTTCGACCAGCTACTTCACAAGCCCGGAACGCTTTTTAGCACGGGACCAGAGGGTACAATGCCTGTTGCCATCCTTGTCATCCAAGAAGCGGAGACCCCCAGCCATGATCTCCTTCAACTTCTGGAAGCAGAGGGATACCAAGTCTGTGCAACCGAACTGGAGCAGGCTGAAAATCGCCTGTTCATGGTCCCGCCTGATTTAGTCGTCCTCAGCCTTCGGCACTTGGACCCGGAGACCCATCCCCTTTGCCAGGAGATATGCCAGCAGGCCAGGAGCCTGATGGTGCCCTTGATGCTCCTGGCCGAGAGCTGTGATGAAATGGGCCTGCCACGGGAACCGAATGCCTGCCTGGTGTCCCCCTTGCCCTCCAGCCAGATTGCGACGGTAATCAAAATCCTCCTTCAGAACAACGAGGCCCAGATTCTGGCTGTTAGTGGAGTGCGCCTACATCTGGATACTCACCAGGTATACTGCGGCGGTGATAGCCACCACCTTTCCCCCAAAGAGTTCCGCCTTCTGGAGATCTTTCTGCGACATCCCGCTAAGGTGCTCCCCCGCCGCTTTCTGATGCACGAGGTATGGGACACAGACTTTGTAGGGGATACCCGCACTCTGGATGTGCACATCCACTGGGTTCGGCAAAAGATAGAGCCTGACCCCAGCAGGCCCCGTTACCTCAGAAGGGTGCGCGGGGTGGGGTATCATTTTGTTCCCCTCTTGTCAGAACTTTAGATCAGAAACCCGGTTTTTAGTGCTCCACAAGCAAAGTAGTGCTGGTTACAGATGCTTTTCCGGGACCAAAGGGGTCTCACTTGCAGGAAAAAACCGAGTTTCTTGGTTCCCTGCACACATTATAGAACCCCGGTCTCCTCCACGAGACCGGGGTTCTGTCCACTATTGGGATGCGAGGTTCCTAACGCTGAAAGGTGTATTCCTCGGCCCCGTATTTCTCCTTCCGCAGACGGTTAGTCTGCTGGCGCTCCCAATCGGTCGGTTCTCCCCTTGCCAACTCCAGATGGAGCGCCTCAGCGAAGCCAGCGGCCAGGGCCTGGACTGCCTCGTCGAAGGGGACCAGCCGGCCAGCAACCTGAGCCAGGGTCGTGGACATCTCAGCCAACCTGGCGGCTAGGCGAGCCCGATGCTCCTCTGAAGAAAGCCGCAGCAGGTGCACGATACGGGTGATATCCCCCCAGAGGGGCAGGGCACCATGCTGCAGTACCACACCCTGGCGGCGAACCTGAGAGCTGCCCACCAGCTTCTTCCCCCCCACTGTGATCTCAAAGTGGGAGGGGAGGTCAAAACAGGCGGCCGTGCGCCCTTCGCCGGGCCCATGGCGAGATGGCTGGGCCTGAGCTGCCTCCACACCCAGCCGCCACAGGCCGGCCAGCAGCCCCTCACTCAGGCGCTGGTATGAGGACACCACCCCGCCCGCCACCCGAGGGTCATCCTGCGGCAGGGTCACACTATAGGTCAGTTCATCCATGTGCAGGACAGCCCGCCCGCCGGTGGGACGACGCACCACATCATATCCCCTTGCACGGCAGGCCTCCAGGTCAAAGTGTCGCGTCAAGGGCTGGGCATAGCCCACTGAGAGGCAGGGAGGCTCCCAGGTGTAGAAGCGCAGTGTGGGCGGAGCGCACCCCTCGGCCACAGCCAGGAGGATGGCCTCGTCTAGAGCCATGTTGAAGAAACCATCAGCAGGACCATCCGGTAATAGACGCCACATGGCCCTGCTCATCCGCCCTCTTTCTCCTTCTCCTGCTCCTTCTGAGCCCCTGTCGGACTGAAATAGACGAAACGGTAGCCCAGCCCCCGCTCAGTGAGGATGTAGCGGGGGTTGCTAGAATCTGTCTCGATCTTCTGACGCAGATAGGCGATGTACAGCCGTAAGTAATGGGTTTCGTCCCGATAGGCCTGCCCCCACACTTTAGACAACAGCGTCTCGTGGGTCAGAGTCCAACCCGCATTGTTGACCAAGTGGTAGAGCAGGCGGTATTCCGTGGGGCGCAGCTTGATCCGCTTCCCACCGACGATGACCTCTCGGTGGTTGAAGTCGATCTGCAGATAGTCATCTACTCTCACCAATTCCCCTTCCGCCGGAGAGGGCACCTCCACTCGCCGCAGCACGGCCCGGATACGGCTCATCAGTTCCCTGGGGCTGAAGGGTTTGGTCACGTAGTCATCGGCACCCAACTCCAGGCCTCGCACTTTGTCCTCCTCGTCGGCCTTCACGGTGAGCATGATCACCGGTACACTGGATACCTCGCGGATGTGCTCCAGGGCCTCAAAGCCATCCATCTCCGGCATCATCACATCCAGCACCACCAGGTCCGGCAGATCCTCGCGCACCCTCTCCAAGGCCTCCAGGCCATTGGCCGCCTCAACGACGCGGAACCCCTCCAGCTCCAGGTTCATGCGCATGAACTTGCACATGCGCGGCTCATCATCCACCACCAGGATCAAGCGCTTTTCCTCAGGCGACATGCTTCCTCCTAACTCCGGGGCAGGGCGAAGATAAAGGTCGCCCCATGCCCCTTCTCACTTTCCACCCATATCCTTCCGCCATGGGCCTCGATGATAGCTTGCACCAGATAGAGCCCCAGCCCAGCCCCCTTGGTTTTGCTGGTCATCGCATCTTCTGCCCGGTAGAAGCGGTCGAAGACGCGCGCCTGCTCCCGCTTGGAGATGCCTATCCCCTCATCGGACACGGCCACGCAGACCCATTCCCCTTCCTCCCATCCCTGCACCCGGATGGTTCCCCCCTGGGGCGAGTACTTCAAGGCATTGGAGATCAGGTTGTTAAAGACCTGCTCCATGCGGTCGTAATCGGCCTGGACAGTGGGGAAATCGGGGGGGAAGTCAGTGACCAGCAAGTGTTGCTTCGTCTGGGGCCGGAACTTCTCCACCACCCTCTCGGCCAGGCGGTCCAGGCGCATTTCCTCCTTCTTCAGCTCAGATCCCCTCGCCTGCAGCCGCGAGGCTTCCAAGAGGTTGTCAATCAATTCATTCAGCCGATCGCTCTCCTCTTCGATGACGGCCAGACTCTGTTGCAGTGTCTCCTCGTCCCAGTGGGCATCCTCCCGTCGCAGCGTCCCTGCGTAGCCCTTGATGAGGGACACCGGTGTCTTGAGCTCGTGGGAGATGATGGAGATAAAGGTGGATTTCATCTCCTCCGCTTCACGGAAGCGGGTAATGTCGTGCACGTTGGCGATGATGTTCACCAGATCCTCCTGCTCATTGAAGAGGGGAGAGTAGGTGATGCCGACGGTGGTCACCTCTCCATCCTCGTGCTGAATGTCCCCTTCGATATACAGAGAATCCCCTATGTTCTCGCTGCGCAGGGGGCAGAGGTCCCGGCAGATGTCGCCTCCCTGACGCCCTTTCAAGGCCATGACCTCGCCGCACAGATGGCCGATGGACTGGTCGGCGTGGCGGCCGGTCATCTCCTCCAGCGCGCGGTTAAACACCTGGATGCGACATTGGGGGCCCAGGATCATCACCCCATCGGCGGAGTGTTGGATGATGGCATCCAGCCGCTGTTTCTCCTCCTGCACCTCCTGGTAGAGCCGGGCATTGTGCACAGCGATGGCCGCCTGATCGGCGAAGGAGGCCAGCACCTGGCGATCGTTGGCCGAGAAATCCACCTCACTGGCGCGAAAGATGTAGATGACGCCGATGAGGTCCCAGCCCTTCACCAATGGCAGGGCCACCACCTGGCGCAGCCCCACCACAGCCGCCACCAGCCCTAGTTTAGTGCGCAGTTGGGGAATGGTCCAGCGGGTGAGGTCGCGGCTTTCCGCACGCAGGGGCACCTCAGTGAGCAGAGGGGTAAACAGGTGGAGCAGTTCCAGGGGCAGGCCGTAGGAGACCCGCACCCAGTAGCTTCCGTCAGGTTGGCGCAGGGCAATGAACCCCCCCTGCCCATCGAGCATCTCCACCGCGTTGCGCACGATAAGCCGCAGCACTTCATCCAGGTCCAGCTCCGAGGTCATGGCCCGGCTGATCTGCAGGAGGTAGTCCCGTTGCCGTAACTGATAGTCAATGACCGTCATCCCATTCCCCTGCTATCGAGGCACACAGCAGATATTTTAACATAGGTGAGCATAAAGGGCAAGGGCGGATCAGGGAGATAGTGCCGTCGAAGTCGAAAAGCGCGTGGCCCATTATCGAACCCTTTGTGGACAATATGGCTGCCCTGTCCTTGGATTCCATACTTCGAGCAAGCCTGATGGGGGCAATAACAAGTCTTTACATCCATGCTGAGCCACTCCTGAAAGAAAGTGGAAACCTTCTATCAGAATACTCAGCATTGTGGGCGGTCTGCACGTCGGATGATTCATCAACTTGAGGCCGGAGTGGTGCAATACCTACTCTGGCCTGTTTGATGCCCCTCAGCGGTTGAGCAAGGTGAGGGGCAGGTAGACACTGTATCCCTCCTGCACGATGATGCACTCTGGCTTCCTCTCCGTGTCGCTGCCTCCCGGCCCACTCACGGTCAGTGTGGCAGTGTGTGCCCCCACCGCTATATAGATATGCGTCGGGCTCTCCAGACTGCTGGTCACCTGATCACCAAAGTCCCATAGGCTGGAGGTGTAATACCCGCTGGAGGTGTTGATGAAGGCCACCTTCAGCGGAGCCACCCCGGCGGTCGGCCAGGCGGTGAAACTCGCCTGCAGAGGGGTGTAGATGGTGATGGCGTGAGTATCAGTGGCTGTACCCCCAGCATGGGTGGCCGTCACGGTGATAGCCTGGGGTCCAGTCGTATCCCAAGCGTAGGTAACTGTGTGGCTCAGACCAGAGGTGCGCGTCATCGGAGAGTGCTCTGTGGCCTGCCAGAGGTACGTGATCGGCAATGTGGCCGTGGGCGAATGGACAGTAGCGGTGAAGGTGTAGCCGATGTGGACCTCACCCCTTGTCGGGCCGCTGATAGTCACGCCAGAGGTAACCTGGGTCCTGGCCTGGGGCGCGGAAGGAGTTGGTTCCTCATTGCCAGCGTGGTCCCGAGCGCGAATAGCAAAGCCGTAACTGTGGTTGACGATGCCGGTGAAGTTTGCGCTGATCAGGCTCGTGGCCGTAATCCAGGGCTGAAGTGAGCCCTCATCGTCACTAACCCACAGGTCGTAGCTGGCGATACCCGAGCCAGGGTCCTGCCCCTGCCACTGGATGATGAAACTCTGGCCGCTGATGGGCGGAAGCGGTTCCACACTGGAGGTGGGTGGGAAAATGTCGCGCTCCACCAGCAGGTAGGGCCGCCCGCCGATGAAGTAGTCAGTCGTGCTGGGTGGATTGGAGTTCTGATTCGTGGCCTGCGGCAGGGTGAGGGTGTACACAGAGTGGGCAGGCGTGAGCGTCAGCGTGCAGGTGATGCCGGTGATGCCCAGGGGGGAGGAGATCGGCTCGATCCAGTAAAGCTGCGCTCCTTCGCCGGTGGCATGGATCGTGGCTGTGGCTGTGACACCCCTGGTGGCCCACAGGACCAGCACCCGCGACGCGTCGTCTGGCCGGTAGAAAGCCACCTGGTCCTGGTCGGCCCTTTGCTCTCGCCAGAGGGGCACCAGGGCGCGGAACTGCTCGGCGGCCAGTTGGTAAGCAGCATAGGAGGGGCGGGGCTTGCCCTGGGCCGGGTTGCAGACGTCCTGGGTGAAGTTCTGCCGCAGGCCGAAGGCATCCGGCAGCGCGTTGCCGCAGTCGTCGTGGAGCATGAAGTGGTAGTTCCGCGCGATGCCGTGATAAAAGGCCAATGCCGCGTTCTGGATCACGTAGGCCGCCTGTTCCTCCATCGTGGCCCGGTAGGGACTGTTAGGCGGGACCCGATACTTTGTGGCGGGGAAATCATCCCACACCGTCACGCCGCTCTCGGTGATCCAGATGGGCACGTGGGAGAGGCCGTGGGCGTCCAGCAGGTCCCGGCCCTGGACCATCCAGTATTCGCTGGCGTAGATGGCCCAGTAGTAGTGGAAGGAGAGGACATCGAAGTAGGCTCTCGCCGGATCGCCGCCGGTCAGGTCTAGGAGATCGGATAGCCAACTGGGCTTGTCCCAGAAAGCCAGGCCGCCCAGGAGCACCGTGGCCTCGGAGTCGGCAGCCTTCACGGTCTGATAGGCCACCTCCAGCAGGCGGTAATACTCCTCCACCGTGCCGGTCCAGAATTGACTCAGGTCCGGCTCGTTCCACACCTCCCAGTAGCGGATGCCGACGCCGCTGGGCCACCCCTGTTGGGTGGCCAGGATGCCACCCGGCTTGTAGCGTTCCACAGTGTTGTGGACGAACTCGGCCCAGGGGTTGGCTTCGTTAACCCGCTTGCGAGGAGCAGGTGCGTCGGTCCCATCGGCGAAGATGGGCTCGAAGAGGCCCATGGGGGGCGAAGTAGCGGTGCTGAACTCACCTCCTTGCGTTGGGATATGTCCAGGCAGGGGCAACACCTTGTCCTGCACACGGGG
>CAYRNM010000020.1:0-2799 GCA_964425465.1 uncultured Anaerolineae bacterium
TCTGCATGCCCCATCAGATGTACACCGACAACATGCTGGTGCCCAACGAGGGACGGCTTATCGGCTACGAGGAGGCGGCTCAACTCATCCGTGACCTGGGGATGGTGCCGGGGCTGAGCACTCATCGCCCGGAGACCATCACCACCTGTGACAAGGCGGGATACGACGTGGCAGCCTACATCCAACCCTACAACCCCATCGGCTTCCTCTGTCCGCTGGAGACTGACTGGGTGGGACGGATCATCAACAACACAGAGAAACCGGTCATCGTCATCAAACCTCTGGGGGCGGGCCGGGTGCTTCCTCCCACAGGGCTCAACTTCTGCTACTCCACCATCAAACCCATGGATACGGTCTGCGTCGGGATGCTCAGCGTGGAGGAGGTGGAGGAGGATGTCGAACTGGCCTGTTCTCTCATTGCCGGTGCCGAGGCCCGGCGGCAGTACACCTACTCGCGAAGCAAGCAGGTCTATGTGCAGGGAGTAACGAGTGAATGAGTAATAAGGCACCGAGGGAGCCGAATCCCTCGTTAACTCATTGCCTCGTAACTCATTGACTCGGTAGCAAGTCACTATGATCAGCATTACATTCTGCGGCGCAGCTCAGGAGGTCACGGGCTCTCAGCACCTGCTAGAGGTGGACGACACACGAATCCTGCTGGACTGTGGATTGTACCAGGGGCGTCGGGCCGAGGCATACGAGCGCAATCGGACCTTCGCTTTCAAGCCGGAGACGCTCATGGCCGTTATTCTATCCCATGCCCACATGGACCACTCAGGCAATCTCCCCAACCTGGTGAAGCAGGGTTTCGATGGGCCCATCTACGCTACAGCAGCCACGGCTGACCTGGCCCGCATCATGCTGGCCGATTCAGGCCGCATCCACGAGCACGATGTGCGCTACGTGAACAAGATCAGGGCGCGCCACGGAGAAGGCCCCGTGGAGCCCCTCTACACCGAGGCCGATGGACTGGCCTGCGAACACCTCTTCGCCGGCTGGGGATACCACCACTGGATCCCCATCGCCTCCGGCATACAGGCCATCCTCTCCGACGCGGGCCACATCCTGGGCTCGGCTTTGCCCTTGATCGAGATCAGCGAGAATGGCCACACCACGCGGATACTCTTCACCGGCGACCTGGGCCGGCCCGATCGCCCCATCCTTGAGGACCCGGAGCCGGTACCTGGCGCCGACTACATCATCATGGAGGGCACCTACGGGGATCGCCACCATGAATCCGTCGAAGAGGCTCAGGAGAAGCTCTTGGAGGCAGTGCGCTACGTCTGCCACAGCCAAGGCAAACTGCTCATCCCCGCCTTCAGCGTGGGCCGCACCCAGCACATCGTCTACACCCTGCATCAGTTGTTCTTGGACCAGGAACTGCCTCCAGTACCCATCACCGTGGACAGCCCCCTGTCAGTCAATGCCACCGACATCTTCCGCACCCACCCCGAAGCCTACGATCGGGAGGCCTACCAGATGATGCTGGCCCAGGGGGACGCCTTTGGCTTCGAGCGGCTGACCTATATTCGCAGCCAGGAGGAATCCAAGGCCCTCAATGACCGAGAAGGGCCTGTGGTGATCATCTCCGCCTCCGGTATGTGCGAGGGCGGGCGCATCCTGCACCACCTGATCCACAGCCTGGGGGAGGAGCGGAATCTGATCCTCTTCGTTGGCTACCAGGCCCCTCACACCCTGGGTCGGCACATCCTGGAAGGGGAGAAACAGGTCCGCATCTTCGGCGAGCCCTACGAGGTGCGCGCTCAGGTGCGGGAGATCAGCGGCTTCAGCGCCCACGCCGACCGAGAGGAACTGCTCCAGTGGCTGGTGGCCTCCACAGGCGAAGGGAGGCCCCACGTCTTCCTGGTGCACGGCGACCCCGACCAGCTCCAACCGCTGAGCAAGGAACTGCAGCAGAGGGGATACGAGGTCACCATCCCCCGGCGGGGCAACTCTTTCGCTCTGGAGTAGCAAAGCTTGCTTCGCGGGAGGAGGGAGGCATTGGGCACCATCGATGGCCACACTCAGCTTGTAGGGGTCATGGGCTGGCCAGTGGAGCACACGGTCTCGCCGGCCATGCACAACGCCGCCTTCGACGCAGCGGGCCTGAACTGGCGCTACGTGCCTCTGGCCGTACACCCTGACCGCGTGGGGGAGGCCGTGCGTGGCCTGCAGGCACTGGGCTTTGAGGGATGCAACGTGACCGTGCCCCATAAGCAGGCGGTGATGGAGCATCTGGACGAGATCACCGAGCAGGCGCAGGCCATCGGCGCGGTCAACACCATTGTGATCTGGTCCGATGGGAGGATGGTGGGGTATAACACCGATGCCGCCGGTTTCCTGAGAGCGCTAGCGGAAGGTGGTTTCCAGCCCGAGGGGAAGCGAGCAGTAGTAGTGGGCGCTGGCGGAGCGGGGCGGGCGGTGGCCTATGCGCTGGCCTCGGCTGAAGCCGCTGTCACGGTCCTGAATCGCACCCTTTCGCGCGCCGAATCCCTGGTCGCCGACCTAGCCCCCCTCTTTCCTTCCCTTCCCCTTCGTCCCCTGCCTCTGACCCCTGCCACCTTTCGCCAGGAGGCGCAGTCAGCCGACCTGCTGGTCAACGCCACCTCCCTGGGCATGTGGCCCCAGGTGAAGCGCTCCCCTTGGCCTGAGGAGCTCCCCATGCCCCCCTCTTTGACCGTTTTCGACCTGGTGTACAATCCCCTGGAAACGAAGTTGATGCGCCAAGCGCGTGCAGCCGGGGCACAGGCCATCGGCGGGCTGGGGATGCTGGTGCATCAGGGGGCCATAGCCTGGGAG
>CAYRNM010000020.1:2899-23369 GCA_964425465.1 uncultured Anaerolineae bacterium
ACAGGCCATCGGCGGGCTGGGGATGCTGGTGCATCAGGGGGCCATAGCCTGGGAGTTGTGGGCCGGACAAGAGGCCCCAGTGGAGGTGATGGCTGCTGCGGCGAAAGCGGCCTTTTCTCAATGTTAAACCCTCCCGCAGATTCAGGTTTGTCAGCCAGGAGATCCTCCTTGACCCGGAAAAGCTGTCACTCTGAAGGATTCTCGCCCTAACCTGCGGGAGGGTAGGTGGAGATAGGAGGGAGTGATGTTGCGGTTTCTAACCGCCGGCGAGTCCCACGGGCCCTGTCTTGTAGCCATCGTCGAGGGGCTGCCTGCGGGATTGCCCTTGTCACCCGAAGAGATAGATCGCGACCTGCAGCGACGGCAGGGAGGCTACGGCCGAAGCGGACGCCAGCGGATCGAAAAGGATCGGGTGGAGATCCTCTCCGGCGTGGCCCAGGGGAAAACCATCGGCTCGCCCCTCGCTCTGTGCATCCGCAACCGCGACTGGGAGAACTGGCGGGATCGGGAGGAACCCCCCTGGACTGTGCCCCGGCCCGGCCACGCCGACCTGGCCGGTGGAATCAAGTATGGACTGGAGGACCTGAGGCTGGTGGCCGAGCGGGCCAGCGCCCGTGAGACAGCGGCGCGGGTGGCCGTCGGCGCGGTGGCCAGGCGACTGCTGGGGGAGTTTGGGATCACTGTGGGGAGTTATGTGACCGAGATCGGCGGCGTGGTGGCTGAGATCCCCGACCTGCCCCTGGAGGAGCTCTGGGCGCGGGCGGAGGGGAGCGATGTGCGCTGCCCCCATGAGCCATCCGCCGAGCGGATGCGAGCCCGCATTGACCAGGCGCGGGAGGTGGGCGACTCGCTGGGCGGGGTGATCGTCGTGGGTGCCGTCGGCCTCCCCGTGGGCCTGGGCTCCCACGTCCACTGGGACCGCCGATTGGATGGCCGGCTGGCCGGAGCGGTGATGAGTATCCCCGCCATTAAGGGAGTGGAGACCGGCCCCGCCTTCGAGAACGCCCGACTGCCTGGAACTCAGGTTCACGACGAGATGCTTCCCTCAGATTCCTCTTCGCCTCCCATTCGGCCTTCCAACCGCGCCGGCGGCCTGGAGGGGGGCATGACCAATGGCCAGCCGCTCGTCATTCGAGCAGCCATGAAACCCATCCCTACGACCCTCACGCCCTTGCGATCGGTGGATCTGGCCACCGGGGAGCCGACAACGACTCGATACACGCGCTCCGATGTGTGCGCCGTGCCCGCGGCGGCGGTGGTGGCCGAGGCGATGGTCGCCTGGGTGCTGGCCCAGGCGCTGCTGGAGAAGATAGGGGGCGATTCCCTGGCCGAGATGCAAGCTCACTGGCGGGCCTGGCAGGAAGACGAAAGCGCGAAAGAGGGGGGTGGCTGTGGCCCGTAACATCGTCCTCACCGGCTTCATGGGCACGGGCAAGAGTGCCGTGGGCCGGGAGCTGGCTCGCCGGCTGAGATGTGAGTTCCTGGACATGGACCTCCTCATCGAGGAGCGAGAGGAGCGCTCCATTTCGGAGATATTCGCCACCCAGGGCGAGGGCTACTTCCGAGCTCTGGAGCGCGACCTGTGCCGGGAGCTGGCGGCACAGTCCGACTTGGTGATCGCCACCGGCGGCGGAGCGCTGATGGATCCAATCAACCGAGAGGTGATGGGGCACAGCGGTGTGCTGTTCTGCCTTCGCTGCAACCCCGATGAGATCCTGCGCCGCCTGGCCCTGGCCGAGGACCGCCCACTGCTGGATGTGGAGGATCGAAGGCAGCGGATCGAAGTGCTTCTGGCGCAGCGACGGGAGGCCTACAGTGCCATCCCCCATCAGGTCGAGACAACGGGGCGAGGGGTAGAGGAGATTGTGGAGGAGATTCTGCGCGCGGTGGAAGGAGAGGATGGAGACGACCATTCCGGTGCAGACGCCGACCGGGTCCTACGACATCTACCTGGGAGTGGGGATGCTGGGCAGGCTGGGAGAGTTGATCGCCCGCTGGGAGACCCCCTCCCGTGTCGCCGTGGTCACCAACCCTGTGGTCTGGCAGGCTCACGGCGAGGCCCTGGCTGAGGGCCTGCGTGTCGCAGGCTTTGACCCCCTGCTGTGTCCGGTGCCCGATGGCGAGGCTCACAAAACGCTGGACACGGTGCGCGCTTTGTATGATCGCTTCGTCGAGGGGGAGCTGGATCGCAGCAGCCTGGTCGTGGCCCTGGGGGGCGGCGTAGTGGGCGACATGGCCGGCTTCGCCGCGGCCACTTACATGCGCGGCCTCCCGCTGGTCCAAGTGCCCACCACACTGCTGGCCATGATTGATTCCAGTGTGGGAGGTAAGGTGGCCGTTGATCACCCCCGGGGCAAGAACCTCATCGGGGCCTTCAAACAGCCGGCCTTCGTGGTGGTGGACCCCGCCGTGTTGTCCACCCTGCCCGATGAGGAGATGCGCTCCGGCTGGGCGGAGATTATCAAACACGGGATCATCGGCGATCCGGCCCTTTTCGAACGATTGGAGGCCCAGCCTGAGCTGCGACCGCCGTCTGTCGTCCTCACCGACATCATCGCCGCGGCCATCCAGGTGAAGGTGGATGTCGTCGAAGAGGACCCCTACGAACGGGGGCGGCGTTGGGTGCTGAACCTGGGGCACACCTTCGCCCACGCCTTCGAGGTGCTAAGTGATTACCAGCTTCGGCACGGCCACGCGGTGGCCATAGGGATGGTCGTCGCCGCGCGGGTGGCGGAGGTGATGGGACTTTGTCAGCCAGAGTTGCCAGCCCGCATCGAAGCGCTCCTGCGCGCTTTGGGTCTGCCCACGCGGGTGCCCGGCTTTCGACCGCAGGCGATCTGGCCGGCCATGGCGCTGGACAAAAAGAAACGCGGCTCCCGGCTGCGCTTCGTCCTGCCCTGTGCTTTAAGGGATGTGATCGTCACCGAGCAGGTGGCACAGGAAGTGGTGCTTGCAGTGTTGGGTGAGCTCAGCAATTGACAGGCGGATAGTTGACTATATAATGCAGAGCATGAGCTGTGGATACTACCCTGGCCCTCCAGTGCCGCCTGAAGACCATTTGAGGGAGGAGGGGAGATGAGGTTTTCACACATCTTGCTGGAGAACTGGCGCAACTTCGGGCACGTGGACGTACCGCTGCAGAACCGCGCTTTCCTGGTCGGGCCGAATGCGTCCGGTAAGTCCAACTTCCTGGATGCCTTCCGCTTTCTGCGCGACGTTGTGACCTCCGGCGGCGGCTTTCAGAAGTCGGTGATGGACCGGGGCGGGGTCTCGATCGTTCGGAACCTAGCGGCACGGCGCTACCCGGATGTCGTCCTTCAGGCCGCCCTGGAGGAGGGAGGAGAAGTCGTCTGGCGCTACCGGATTGCGTTTGCCCAGGACAACCAGCGGCAGCCCATCCTCAGGGAGGAAAAGGTCTGGCACGGCGACGAGTTGCTCCTGGATCGGCCAAACGACGACGACCGGGCCGACGAGGCGCGGTTGCGGCAGACCTATCTGGAGCAGACATTCGCCAACCGGGAGTTCCGCGACATCGCCATTTCC
The DNA here is from genome assembly GCA_964425465.1 of uncultured Anaerolineae bacterium. Classification (GTDB taxonomy): domain Bacteria; phylum Chloroflexota; class Anaerolineae; order JAYEMR01; family JAYEMR01; genus JAYEMR01. Next base: position 6,443 of record CAYRNM010000020.1, read on the forward strand.
TTTGCCTCGGTGCACTACTACCACCTCGTCCCCCAGTTGGTCCGCGACCCGGAGCGCTCGATAGGACGACAGGTGGACCCTTACGGAGGAGACTTCCTGGAGCAGATCGCCCGCACAGACCAGCGGACGCGCGATAGTCGCTTGCACCGCATCCTGGCAGCCCTCAAGGTCGCTGTCCCCCAGCTCAGCGATCTCAAACTGGAGAAAGACGAGCGCGGCGCGCCCCATCTGTACTCCAATTACGAGCACTGGCGCCCCAAAGGGGCCTGGCAGACGGAGGCTGATTTCTCCGACGGCACACTGCGCCTGATGGGGCTGCTTTGGTCGTTGCTCGATGGCAGCGGCCCCCTGCTGTTGGAGGAACCAGAGCTGTCATTACATCCCGGGATCGTGTGCTACATCCCCCAGATGATGCTGCGCGTGCAGCGTGGGCGCAAGTGCGCCCCCCGGCAGGTCCTCCTGAGCACCCACAGCAGCGACCTGCTGCGCGACGAGGGCATCGCGGCCGATGAGGTGCTGCTGTTCATCCCCTCCCAGGAAGGGAGTGTGGTGCAGGTCGGCGCCGATATCGCCGAGGTGCGGCAGTTGCTGGAAGCGGGCCTGACCGCTGCCGAGGTGGTCATCCCCCGCACTCAGCCGATCAACGTTGTCCAGCTTTCTCTCTTCTGAGATTGAGGCCCTATGGAATCGGTCACGTCTCCTGTCAACGTGCTCGTCGAGGGTGTCACGGACGAAGCCGTCGTTCGCCGCCTGCTCGAATACGCCGGGCTGACCTGTGGCACCGTGTACGGCAAGACGGGCAAGGGCGCTCTGCTTGAGCGCCTCCCCAGCTACAACCAGGCTGCACGCTTTGCGCCGTGGCTGGTAGTCGTGGACCTCGATCAGGATGCCGAGTGTGCGCTGCCTTTTGTGCGCAGTGTCCTCTCTGAGCCGACCGCCTGCTTGCACTTTCGCGTGGCCGTGCGCGCCGTCGAGTCCTGGCTCCTGGCCGATGCGGAGCGACTGGCTGCCTTCTTGGGCGTACCCGTCGCCAGAATCCCATCCCGATGCGGAACCCGACCCCAAGCGCACCTTCGTCAACCTGGCCCGACAAAGTCGAAGAGGAGCAATCCGCGAGGACGTCGTGCCCCGCGAGGGAAGCGGCGGCCAGGTGGGTCCCGGTTACACTGGCCGGTTGATCGAGTTCGTGATGACTGCGGAACATCCATGGCGACCCGACGTCGCCGCCCAGCGTTCAGATAGCCTGCGGCGTTGCGTAGAAGCCCTGCAAACTCTGAGAACGAGAACCCGCGAACAAGGCTGATGGAACTCCAGTTCGACGCCCGACAGGAATACCAACTCGACGCCATTGAAGTATCCTTGGCCTTAGAGATAATGGGCCAGTGACTGTCTTAAACCCAACGGGCAAGTGTATCTGATTGTTTGAGAAGTATGGCTGGCGGTGGAGGTCTCGGCAGTGGTGGAGCGGCACGATGTGGAGCGGGCTCAACGGCGGGCGGCAGCGCTGCGATGCGCTGGCTACCGGGCCATCCCGACGGTGGCCGGCGAGCAGGTCACCGCCGAGGCAGAAGAGGTAGCACGTGAGGGCCATATTCTGTTCTATCGGGCGGACCTGGAGGCCAGCCGCTTGACGGTGGACCGGGCACGGGAGCTGCTGGCCCTCTTCTGGATCAAGCTCAATCGGGAATGCGACGACATCGCCCACCTCAGCCTGGGAGATCAGACTCCCCGGGGTGAGGATGCGGCCAACGAGCTCAGCCTGCTCTGCCTGCAGGTGGACCGCTGGGTGAGCCGCAAGGAGCCCAACCTGTCCACCCGTGTCCATAAGGGCACGCCGGACCTCTACTGGCAGGAGATCGCCCGCACCATGCGCCGAGGGGCAGGACATCCGGCCATCTTCAACGACGAGGTGATCATCCCCGACCTGCTCGACTATGGGCTGCCGGTGGAGGTGGTCCGCGACTACGCTCAGGTGGGATGCGTCGAGACTTTCCTGCCGGGCCTGGGTGCTCCCTGGACCAACTGCTACCTTAACCTGGCCAAGTGTTTGGAGCTGGCTCTGAATGACGGACGGTGTCTGCTGAGTAGTGAACGACTGGGGCCACCCACGGGTGACCTCCGTCGCTTCGACTCCTTTGCGTCCCTATTTGAGGCCTACGAACGACAGGTGGAACATGCCCTCTACGAGATGCTGGAGGCCAAGGATGTCTACGACGGTGTGATCAGCCAACACGCCCTCGATCCGCTGAACTCGGCCTTCATTAGAGATTGCCTGCGGTGCGGGCTGGACGCTACGGGCTGAGCATGGATGAGCTCCTCAACGCCCTGGCCGCCAACTTCGTGGGTCACGAGCGGGTGCTGGCCCTGTGTCGCAATCGGGCCCCCAAGTACGGCAACGACGACGAACGAGCCGATGCGGTGGCCGTGCAGGCCATCGAGAGCTTCGGACGACAGATGTGGTACTATCCGTCGCCCTATCCCCAGGCCATTCACTATGGCATGTTGGGCTCGGTGCTGAGCCACACGACGATGGGGGAGGGGACTGCGGCCTCGGCCAATGGGTGGCTGGCAGGAGAGACGCTCAGCGACGGCGGCTCGCCCTCGCAGGGATGTAACCGTCACGGGGCAACGGCCCCTTGCGCTCGCTGGCCAAAGCCGATTACCGGTTGGTGCCCGGCGGTGCAGCCATCAACCTGCGGCTCTCACCGCGTGACTTAGAAGGGGAAGAAGGGTCGCAGAGGTTGGTCAGCCTGCTCAAGGCCTACGTTGCCCTGGGGGGTGAGCAGTTGCAGGTCACGGTGGTGGATGCGGACACGCTCCGGTGTGCGCTAGAACAGTCAGAGCGGTATTGAGACCTGGTGGTGCGCGTCGCCGGGTTCACCGCCTACTTCGTGACTCTCACCCCGGCCATCCAGCAGGAGATCGTGGCCCGGGCCGAGGCGAGACTCTAATCATCGTCGTCCATCGCCCACGGAGATAGACAATCAAGGAGAGGCTCAACCATTGTGAGCGATGTAGAACGGCATAGAGCCATAGCCTTTCTCATCGTGACGGCCATTCTGTGGAGTTTCGGTGGGTTGCTCATCAAATCGGTCTCCTGGAACCCCATGGCCATTGCCGGTACGCGCAGTGCGATCGCTGCACTTTTCATGTTGACCTTTATCCGCCATCCTCATTTCACCTGGTCCCCTGCGCAGATCGGCGCCATGATCGTCTACACTGTGACCGTGATCCTGTTCGTTGCGGCGAACAAACTGACCGCCGCCGCCAACGCCATCCTGCTGCAGTACACCTCGCCCATTTATGCCGCCCTCCTCGGGGCGTGGTTTTTGGGGGAACGGACCACGTGGCTGGACTGGGTGACGATTGGTGTGACGATGGGGGGTATAGCCCTGTTCTTCCTCGATGATCTCGCAGCCGGTGGCCATTGGGGAAATGGGTGCGCCATCGCCAGCGGTGTGAGCTACGCATGCCTCGTGGTCCTCTTGCGCAAGCAGAAGGAGGGCTCGCCTCTGGAATCTGTCCTCCTCGGAAACGCACTCACGGCCGTGGTCGGCTTCCCCTTCATGGTGGGGGCGACGCCCGATCTCGCCGGGTGGGTGGTATTGCTCATCTTGGGAGTGGTTCAGCTTGGGCTTCCCTACACTCTGTACTCCGTGGCCATCAAGCATGTCACGGCCCTTGACGCCATTTTGATCCCCGCGGTCGAGCCCATTCTCAATCCACTGTGGGTGTTTCTTGTAATGGGAGAAGTCCCCGGCCCATGGGCATTCCTGGGCGGATTCATTGTCTTGGTTTCTGTCACCAGCCGCAGTGTACTTTCAGCCCTTTTGGATCAGCGCCGCCCGAAGAAAGCTGCGGCCTGACCTGCAGGTGCTGCGAGACCAATGGAGGGGCTCCATGTCGCTCAAGATCCTCATCCTACACGGCCCCAACCTGAATCTGCTGGGCACGCGCGAGCCGGATGTCTACGGCGCTCTTACCCTGGCCGAGATCAACCAGCGACTGCGCGACTATGCTGCTCAGCAGGACATTGAGCTTCGCACCTTTCAGTCCAACTCTGAGGGGGCCCTCATTGACGCTATCCACGAAGCGCGGAGTTGGGCCCAGGGTATCGTGATCAACCCCGGGGCCTATACCCATACCAGTTACGCCCTTCGTGACGCCATCGCTGGGGTGGGGTTACTCGCCGTCGAGGTGCACCTCTCCAACGTGCACGCTCGGGAGGCGTTCCGCCACCAGTCGGTGATCGCCCCAGTGTGTGTGGGGCAGATCAGCGGTTTCGGCTGGCGGAGCTATCTCTTGGGCCTGGAGGCCCTTGCCCAACTGCTCGCCGATCAGTAGGCCCCAAGTGGATACTTTGTGAGACGTGCTGAGCGGGCCTTCGTCAGCGGCGGAGGCCCACTCAGCGTTTATGCTAGAGGAGATTTTAAGGTTCTGGCGCTTGACAAACCGAGCGAGTTGTGGTAAAATCTGGCGTAGTTATTGGACTAACGTCTAATGGGAGGGAAGGGAAGGATGAAGGACGATCCCATTGACAAACTGGTGGAACTTGGATTTTCCGAATACGAGGCCAAGGCCTACGTCGCCCTGCTCAGGGAAAGCCCCGTCACGGGTTACCAACTCTCCAAGACCTCCGGCGTCCCCCGCTCCATGATCTACGAGGTGCTGGGCAAGCTCATCGCCCGGGGCGCAGCGCTGACACTGCGGAAGGATGGGGGGACGAATTACGCCCCCATTCCTGCAGAACGGTTTCTAGACCGGCTTCATCGGGAGCACGAACAGCTCGTCGTCTCGCTCAAGGAGGACCTGGCCGCCCTCACCTCGGCTTTCAATCTCGACTACGTCTGGAACATCGAGGGCCACGAGAACATCATGGCCAAGGCGAGGGAGATGATCGGCCAGGCCAAGAGCCGCATCTACCTGGCCCTCTTGCCAGCCACATTCCCCGCTTTGCAGCCTGCACTGGAGGGGGCCATTGAGCGAGGAGTACGGGGGGTGATCTACACTACTCACGACCTCGATCTACCTGGCGGTCAGGTGGTCGTCACTTCCTGGTCAGAGGAGGCTCTCAGCCAGGCCGGAGGGTTGGGATTGATCCTGGTCATTGACGGAGAGGAGGTATTGATTGGCGAGTGGCTGTCCGTGACCCAGGCGCGAGCCTCCTGGACCAGCAGCCCCCTCCTTGTCTTCGTCGCCGAGCATCATCTGCGCACAGACCTGTATCTCCCACAAGTCCTGGCCCTTCTGGGAGACCGGGCTGGGGACGTCATCCACGAGGAGGACCGGGAACTCTTCGCCTGCGCGATGGAGAGCCACATCAGCGACTGAGCTGGAAGGCAAGACTTTGGACAAGGAACTGCCCGGCGACGCCGAGTATGCCCAGCCGGCGTGCCACTGCCCACTGCCGGGTGTGTGATAGGAATCACTGGGGGAGTGGAAAATGGGGGACAAAAAACCAGAGATGTCGAACCCAGAGCTTTCCTACCTTGAATTGCAGGCTTACGTAGGCACCACAAAACATATGGGAGGGTTCGAGGCCACAAAGGAGCTCATCGAATTATGCCACATCGGCAAGGAGTCATACGTCTTGGAGGTCGGTTGCGGCGTTGGCGCAACGGCCTGCTACCTTGCCAAAAAGTATGGCTGCCGAGTGGTTGGTGTAGACCTCAGTGAAGCGATGATGGCCAGGTCAAATGAAAGGGCAGAAAGGGAAGGCGTAGCGGACTGCGTTGAATTCAGGGTTGCGGACGCGCAAGATCTCCCATTCGAGGACGCCCTTTTCGACGTCGTCATTGGTGAGTCCGTACTTACATTCATAGAAGATAAACAGCGCGTGGTCAGTGAATGTGCGCGCGTGGCCAGGCCGGGCGGATATGTGGGGGGGAACGAGGAACTCTGGCTCGAGCTGCCCCCCGCACGGATGGTCGAACGGGTAAGACATATCTGGGACATCAAGCCGGCCATTCCAACGCTGGAGGGCTGGATGGGGTTTTGGGAAGGCGCCGGACTGCGCGACATCGTCGTGCGAACCTACAGATTCAATGCGCGACGGGAGTCCAGTCAAATTAGGCGGTATAGTTTCCAAGATATGTGGAGCATGTTTTATCGAACGCTGCTCCTGTACATCAGAAATCCGGCTTTCAGAAAGTATATGTCCGACAGGCTGCACCTCCCCAGGCACACCTTCAAATACTTGGGGTACGCGGTATTCGTTGGAAGGAAGAAATGAAGATCACCAAGCGTGTGTTATCGCTTGCTGCCGGGCGTCTGGTAGCCATCAGTCTACGAAACGGCTACACGTCCTTCGGGAGGGATAAAATGAAGGCCAACATGTCAGCAGAACAGCCCCATGGGAAATCCGATGTGAAAAGCGGGGTGACGAGATGGCTGATAAGGGAAGTGACGGGTGTACTGATGGTGGCGGCGACCCTGTTCATCCCTGCGGGTCGCCTGGATTGGTGGCAGGGTTGGGCCCTCGTCGGCATATACGCTGTCTGGACTGCTGCCAATGCCCTGATCCTCATACCCAAGAACCCAGAGCTGTTAGCTGAACGCACCATGCGCAAGAAGGGCAACAAAACCTGGGATACCGTGATCCTCAGCATCGTCGGCCTGACCACGATAGCCAAGTACATCGTGGCCGGGTTGGACGTGCGCTGGGGATGGACGGCGCAGATGCCACTCGTGCTTCAGATCGCCGCGCTGGTTATCGCGGCGCTGGGATATGCCCTGGTGACATGGGCCATGGCCACCAATCCCTTCTTCTCGATGGTTTATCGTATCCAGGAAGAGCGGGGGCACACCGTTGCCACCGGTGGCCCTTACCGGGTGGTGCGTCATCCGGCTTACACCGGCACAATCGCTTTCGAGTTTGCAACGCCGATCATGCTGGGCTCCCTGTGGGCGCTTATCCTGGGAGGGCTGACAGTGCTGCTCACCCTCATCCGAACCGCGCTGGAAGATAAGGCGCTGCATGAAGAACTCTGGGGCTACAAGGAATACGCGAGCGAGGTACACTATCGGCTGATGCCGGGCATGTGGTGATCGTTGAGATCAAAGCGAGCTGGCTGCAGAACAAGGGGACGACAATGAAGACGCTGCTTAAAGCATTGGGCATTGTACTGACCGTCACCGCCGGGTTGGTGTTTTTCTGGCTGTTCCCGCTCAAGTTGATCTCCCGGCTGATGGCGCGGTTGGGCAAGTCGGCACCGTGCCCGGCGTCGCTGAGCTTCCTGGTGGATAACCCCGTTCGTCGCTGCTACATGCGTCCCCTGCTCAACCGGGTGGGCGTCCGCCCTGGCGAGCGGGTGTTGGAACTCGGACCTGGGCCGGGCTTTTTCACCGTGGATGCAGCGCAACGCGTGGGACCGGAGGGACGTCTCATGGCCGTGGACATTCAACCGAAGATGATCACTCAGGTGGAGAAACGGATCAAAGCGTCTGGGCTAACCAACGTGGAGACCCACATCGCTGACGCCTATCACCTGCCGCTGGACGACGAAAGCATGGATCGGGCTTTCCTGGTCACAGTGTTGCCTGAAATCCCTGACCAGAACCGTGCGCTGGCCGAGTTGCGCCGCGTGCTGAAGCCGGCTGGAGTGCTCTCCATCACCGAGGAGTTCACTGATCCCGACTATCCGTTCGCTTTCGAGACCATCCGGCGTGTGGAGGCAGCGGGATTCCGCCTGGAACAGCGGTTCGGCAATTGGTGGGCCTACACGACCAACTTCAGGAAACCAGCATAAAACCGAATTGCCTTGCCGATAGCTGACTGAGGGATGGACGATGATCTTCAAGAATCTGTTTCGACGCAAGGGACGCACCATCCTCACACTGCTGGGCATCAGCATCGGCGTGGCGGCCATCGTGGCGCTGGGGGCGGTGGCACGGGGGATGAAGGCCGGCTTCACCGCGATGACCCGTGGCAGCCAGGCTGACCTGGTGCTCACTCAAGCCGGCGCGTGGAGCGCGCTGCTCAGCAGCATGGACGAGACGGTCGCCGACGAACTGCGCACCTGGCGGGAGGTGTCCGATACGGACGGCGTGCTCTTCGGCAACGCGGTGACCGAGAACGGCTCTTACCTATACTTCTTCGGTTACAACCCCCAAGGGTTCGCCATCACCCACTTCCCTATCGTCGAGGGAGAGGGGCTGGTTGAGGCCCGGGGGGTGCGGGGAAAGCCGCTCATCCTGGGCCGGCGCGCAGCGCAGAATATGGAGAAGCAGGTCGGTGACGCCTTCCACATCACGGGCAGCACCTTCCGCATCGTGGGCATCTACGAGACGGGGGATGGTTTCGAGGATAGCGGCGCGGTCCTTCCACTGGAGGAGGCCCAGACGCTGACGCTGCAGCCGCGCCGCGTCTCGATGCTCTACATCAAGCTGCGCGATCCCGCCGATGCCGATCGGCTGCGAACGCGGGTGGAACGGCAGTTCCCCAATCTCTCCCTCTCCATGACGACGGGATTCACCGAACAGGAACAGATGCTTGAGCTTCTGGATGGGATGGCGATGGGAATCGCCGGGCTGGCGATCGTGATCGGCGGCATCGGCATGACCAATACCCTCTTCATGTCCGTCTTCGAGCGCACGCACGAGATCGGCCTGCTTCGATCGGTGGGTTGGCGGCGCCAGCGGGTGCTCTTCCTCATCCTGGGCGAATCGCTGACCCTCGCCCTGTTGGGAGGACTGGCGGGCGCCGGGCTGGGCGTGGCGGCGGTCTTCGCGATCAGCAAATCCAGTTCTATGCTGGGCATGTTCGGAAGCCAGTTCACCCCCGATCTCTTCGTCCGCGCCTTCGTCACCGTGGTCCTGCTGGGGCTGGTGGGCGGGGCCTACCCAGCCTGGTGGGCCAGCCGACTTGTGCCGCTGGAAGCCCTGCGCTACGAGGGAGGCGGCGAGGTGTACGTCCCTCGCTTCCTAGCCAGCGGGATGACGCTGCGCAATCTCTGGCGGAGGCGCTCCCGCACCGTGCTGACCCTGCTGGGGATTGGGGTGGGCATCGCTGCCATCGTCGCTCTGGGGGCCATTGCCGAAGGGACCGCCTATCTGATGACCGAGATGTTTCGGGCCAGTCAGACCGATCTATTCGCCATCGAGGCAGGTGTGGATGCGGACTTCAGTGCAATTGATGAGCGCGTGGGATCGCGTATCGCCGCCCGCTCCGATGTGGATGCGGTCTCCGGCACCATTATGACCGCTGCCAGCACTGAGAAGATGTCCATGCTGATCCTGTTCGGTTACCACCCCCGCTCCTTTGCCATTCGCCACTTTCGCATCGTTGAAGGGCAGCCCCTGGCCGCCCGCCATCAGGTCCTCGTCGGCCGGCAGGCAGCCGAACAGATGGGGATGGAGGTGGGCGACACGCTCCGCCTGTTGAAGAGCAACTTCCGCGTGGTCGGCATCTACGAGACGGGGATCGCCTACGAGGATATTGGGGTGGTCATCAGCCTGCGGGAGGCCCAGGCCCTCACCGGGAAGCCCCGCCAGGTGATGTACTACGGGATCAAACTGCGCGACCCCGGCCAGGCCGAAGCGGTGAAGGAGAAACTGGAGGCGGATTTCCCGGATATTGACTTCGCCCTCACCTCCGAGATCGCCGAGAGCATGAGTGATTTCCGGGTGATGCAGCAGATGGTGACGCAGATCTCCTTCCTGGCAGTCTTCATCGGGGGGGTGGGGATGCTGAATACGATGCTGATGAGCGTACTGGAGCGGACGCGGGAGATCGGTGTGCTACGGGCGCTGGGCTGGCGTGGTCGCCGGGTGCTGGGGATGATCTTGCGGGAGTCGCTGGTGCTGGGTGCAGTGGGCGGCGTTTGTGGTATACTCCTGGGGTTGGGACTGACGGGCCTGATAGCGATGGCGCCGGGGGTGGTCGGGGCGATGAAGCCGGTCTACACCCCTCAGTTGTTCGTGCAAGCTATCGTCGTGGCCATGGTAGCCGGGGCCGTGGGCGGGCTCTACCCCGCCTGGCGTGCAACGCGGCTCAGTCCAGTGGAGGCACTACGGTATGAGTAGCGTCTTAGCGCAGTGTCCAAGTGTCCCAGCGATTCTAAGACGCCAGGGCACTAAGGCGCTGAAACGAGGGAGGAGTGGTATGCAGCGCAGAACGTGGATCGCACTATGGATCGCCATAGTCGTCGTTGGCGGAGGCTACCTGGCCTACGCACGCCACAGCCAGCCGAAGCCTCAGGCAGTCTCCGAACCGGTGGAGGCGCAAAGCCTATCGCAGGTGGTCTCAGCCTCGGGGGAGGTGGTCCCCCTCCGATGGGCTGTGCTGAGCTTCCCCTTAGGGGGGGAGATAGAGGCATTGGCAGTAGAGGTGGGCGACGAGGTGCGAGTGGGGATGGTGCTGGCCCGGCTGGAGGCCACAGATCTGGAGCAGGCCGTAGCTCAGGCGGAGGCGGCCCTGGCCACGGCCCAGGCAGCTCTGGCCCAGGTGAAGGCCGGGCCTCGTCCTCAGGAGATCACCGCCGCCCAGGAGGAGGTCTCGGCCGCGACAGCTAACCTGGCTGTGGCCCAGGCGGCTCGGGATCAGGCCCAGGCGACACTGGAGGGGGCCAAAGCCAGTGAAGCCGTGGCCCAGGCGGCTCAGGACCAGGCCCTGGCCACGCTGGAGGGAGCCAGGGCCGGGGAAGCGGCCGCGCAGGCAGGGCTGAACGCCGCCCAGGCGGAGGTGACCGCAGCCCAGGCCGGCGTATCCGCAGCCGAGGCGGAGCTGACGCTGCTGAAGGCCGGGGCCAGCTCGCAACAGCGCGCCATCGCCAAGCTGCAGATAGACCAGGCCCGCAACAACCTCTGGGGCGCGCAGGCCCAGCGGGACTCCATCGGCGGTGCGGTGAAGCGCAAGGAGATGCGGGATGCCGACCTGGACGCCGCCGAGGCGCAGGTGGGAAACGCACACGTGGCAGTGAACATCGCCGAACTGGCCTACGAGGAGATCGAGGCCGGGCCTCGTCCGGAGGAGCTCGCTCCGGCGCAGGTTCAGGTCAATAGTGCCCGCGCCGCACTGAGTGGCGCAGAAGCTCAAGTAAAGGCGGCCCAGGCTCAGCTCGACGGAGCCAAGGCAGAAGTCGCCCTGGCCGAGGCACAAGTGGCCGCTGCCCAGGCCCAGTGGGATGGGGCCAAAGCGCAGGTGGCCCTGGCGGAGGCGCAGGTGGCCGCTGCAGAGGCGCAGGTGGCGGCGGCACAGGCGAGAGTAGCTCAGGCCCAGGCACAGTTGGAGCTGCTCAAGGCGGGGCCCAGGCCTGAAGATGTGGCCTTGGCCCAGGCGCGGGTGAGGGAGGCGGAGGCGGCCCTGGAAGCGGCCGAGTCCACTCTGGCCAAGGCGCGATTAGTCTCCCCCTTCGCCGGCACCGTGGCCCGCTTGGAGGTCCGAGAGGGAGAGGTGGCCTCACCGGGACAGCCCATCCTGTACCTGGGCGATCTAAGCGGGCTTCAGGTGGAGACCACTGATCTCAATGAGGTGGACATCGCCCGCGTGAGGGCCGGCCAACAGGTGGAGGTCACCTTCGATGCCCTGCCAGAGCGCACCTTCGCCGGCCGGGTGGAACGCATCGAGCCCATGTCCACCCCTGGGCAGGGTGGTACCAACTACACGGCCATCATTCGCCTCGACCAGGTAGACCCGGAGCTGCGCTGGGGAATGACCGCCTTTGTAGACATCATCGTTGATTGAAGCAGGCGCTATCCAGGACAGGCGATGATCTGGAGAAACCTCTCCCGTCGCAAGGCAAGGACGCTGTTGACCCTAGTGGGAATTGCCATCGGCATCGCGGCGATCGTGGCTCTGAGGGCCACAGCCGATGGGTTCACCAACTACTACGCCCTCTTTGGCGGCAGTGGAGCTGACCTGCTTATCACTCAAGAAGAGTCGGTAGATGTGGTGTTCAGTGCCATCAAAGAGGAGGTAGGGCAGGAACTGGCTCGCCTGCCGGAGGTGGAGAACATCGCGGGAATGCTGGTCACCATGGCCTCCGTGGAGGGGGTGCCCTATTTCATCGTCTTCGGCTACGACCCTGATGAGTTCGCGATCGAGCATTTCAAGATCGTGGAGGGAGAGGGGCTTTCTGCTCGGTCAGCGGGGAAGCGAGGGAACGCGTTGATCCTGGGTAAGATGGCGGCCCAGAATCTGGAGAAAGGGGTCGGCGACACCCTCAGACTCTACGAGGGCACCTACCGCATCGTGGGCATCTACGAGACGGGGAAGCCCGTCGAGGAGAGCGGTGCAGTGATCCCCCTCCAAAAAGTGCAGGATCTGGCGGGCAAGCCCCGTCAGGTGAACGCTTATCAGGTCAAGCTCAGGGACCTGGGCCAGATGGAGCGGTTACGCCAGCGCATCCAGCACCGTTTCCCCGACCTGACCATCTCCGCCTCCGCCGACTTCGCTGACGAGCAGGAGATGCTGGCCTACATGCGCGGCTTCACCTGGGCCATTTCCCTGTTGGCGGTGGTGCTCGGTGGAGTCGGGGTGATGAACACCATGCTGATGAGCGTCTTCGAGCGCACGCGGGAGATCGGGGTGCTGCGGGCGCTGGGGTGGCGCAAGGGACGGGTCCTGTTGATGATCCTGAAGGAGTCCCTGCTTCTGAGTTCCCTGGGCGGTGTGGTGGGGATCGCTTTGGGGATCGGAGCGGTCAGGGCGCTGGCCCATATGCCGGCCACCATGGGCCTTCTGTCGGGCACGTTCTCCGGCGATCTATTCCTCCAGGCCCTGACGGTCACCTTTGCCCTGGGCATTGCGGGGGGGCTCTATCCTGCCTGGCGTGCCTCGCGGCTGCTGCCCCTGGAGGCACTGCGCTATGAGGGCGGAAGGTCGGGTGCGGGCGCGGCGGCCCGCCTCCACCTTGGCGGCATGGCGGTGAGGAACCTCTCGCGCCAGCGGACGCGCACGCTGCTCACTATGGTAGGTCTGGGCATGGCCATCATGGGGATCGTCCTGCTGGAGTCCCTGACGGAGGGCCTCGTGGCCCAGGTGTCGGCCCTGGCCTTCAAAAACGAGGTGGATTTAGCGGCCATGGAGGCCGAGGCCTCGATGGATTTGAGCACTATTGATGAGCGGGTGGTCAGACGCATTGCTGCCCTTCCCGGTGTGGAACGCGCCGGAGGGATCCTCACCGGCTATGCCTCCACCGAGGATCTGCCCTTCTTCGTCGTCTTCGGTTACCATCCCGCCGGACAGGGCATCCGTCACTTTCACATCGTGGAGGGAGAGGGCCTTTCCGCCAACCGACAGATCATCATCGGGCGTGTGGCGGCGGAGAACCTCGATAAAGCGGTGGGCCAGACCATTAGAATCTTCAATACCCCTTTCCGCATTGTGGGCATCTACGAGACCGGGGTGCCCTTTGAGGAGGGGGGAGGGGTCATCAGGCTGCACGACGCTCAGATGCTCTTCCAGCAGCCGCGCAAAGTGAGTTTCGTGGGCATCAAGGTGAAGGACCCTGACCGGATCGAAGAAGTACGGCAGCAGATAGAGGAGCGATTCCCTGAGGTGTTCGTCTCCATGGCCGCCGATTTCGCCGAGGGCGCTGTAGACATCAAGTTCACCCGCGCCATGGCCTGGGCCATCATGGCTTTGGCCGTGATCATCAACGGGGTGGGGGTGACCAACACCATGGTGATGAGCGTCTTCGAAAGGACGCGGGAGATTGGGGTGCTGCGTGCCCTGGGTTGGCGAAAGTTGCGAGTCCTGAGGATGATCCTGCGGGAGTCCATCGTCCTCAGCCTGGTGAGCAGCTTGGTGGGGGTCGTTGGAGGGGTAGCGCTCGGCCAGGCCCTCAATGCCCTGCCCCTCGTAGCAGGCTTCATCCAGCTCAGCTTCAGTCCCCCCTTGCTCGCCTGGGCGCTGGTGATCGCCCTGGTGCTGGGCGCTGTAGGTGGGCTCTACCCTGCCTGGCATGCGTCACGGCTGCAGCCGCTGGAAGCGCTGCGATACGAGTAGCGTCTTAGCGCCTTAGCGCCCCAGAGGCACTACGACGCCAAGACGCTAAGCCGCTGATACAGGAGTGGATCATGAATGAGAATGCCATCGTCGAAACCCGCGATCTGACCAAAATCTACGGCGACGGGGCTGAGGTGCGGGCCCTGGATGGAGTGAACCTGGTGGTGCAGGAGGGTGAGTTCCTAACGGTCATGGGGCCCTCCGGCAGCGGCAAGTCCACACTGCTGCACCTGATCGGCGCGCTGGACCGGCCCACCAGCGGGCAGGTGATCGTCCAGGGGCAGGACCTGGCCCAGGTGCGCGATCTGGACCGCTTCCGTTCCCGAACCGTGGGGTTCGTCTTTCAACTGCACAACCTCATCCCTACCCTGACTGCCAGGGAGAATGTGGAGGTCCCCATGCATGAGGGGAGGCTCAGCGGACGTGCCCGCCGAGAGCGGGCCGGGGAGCTATTGGCTCAGGTAGGGCTGGCGGAGCGGGCCGATTTCCTGCCCAACCAACTCTCCGGCGGGGAACGGCAGCGCGTGGCCATCGCCCGCGCCCTGGCCAACGAGCCGGCCATCATCCTGGCCGATGAGCCCACCGGCAACCTGGATTCCGTCAGCGGGGCGGAGGTGATGCGCACCCTCCGCCATCTGAACCAGATGCAGGGGACGACCATCATCGTGGTCACCCACGATCCCAAGGTGGCACGGGCCACCGGCCGGCGTATCACCCTGCAGGACGGCCGCATCGTGGACGATCACCCGGTGGGGGCAGAGCTGGTCGAGGACCTGCGGGAGCTGGCCCACACCCGGCTGGGGGAGCTTCTGCGCCAGGGGCAGGCGGAGGAGATCATGGCCCGGTTGGGGCTCAAAGTAGATGGCCGCGAGCCACTGACGGGCGAGGAGTGGCGGCGAGTTCTGGAGGAGTTGGTCTGAAGGAGAGTATGATGTTCGAGGGGGAAAGTGGTCCCACAGTAAAGCAGATCCTGCGGGCCGAGGGGAAGCGGGTGACCTCCCAGCGCGCGCTGTTGTTGCGCATCATTCAAGGGAGCAGTGGTCACCTGGATGCCGATGAGATCTACCGCCAGGCCAGGGAGCACGATCCGCGGATCAGCCTTTCGACCGTCTATCGCACCCTCAAACTTTTGAAAGAGCTGGGCTTGGTGGAGGAGTTCCATTTTGATGAAGAACACCATCACTACGAGATGGCGGCCGACACAGTTCACTACCACCTGGTGTGCACTGAGTGCGGGCGGATCGTGGAGTTCCAGAGCCCGCTGCTGGATGAGCTTGCGGCTGAGTTGAAGCGGGAGCATGGATTCGCTCTGGAGCGGCTTCAGATAGATGGGCTGGGACGCTGCCAGGAATGTCAAGCGACGGCAAAATAGCCGATGGCCGATAGCTGATAGCTATAGGAGGCGCGTATGGAAGAGCAGACCTGGTTCGAGTGGGAAGCCTTTGGAGAGGATCTGAACGATCTGCGTGCTGGATCGCTCAGATCCGTGATCCTGTTTGTGGCTCTTGTGGCCTACCTGTGGGCCTGCTGGGTGGTGTGGCCCGTCACAGGGGGTGGTGCGCCGCTGGAGGCGTGGCTCGGCGTTATGGCGCTCATCCTGGGCGCGATCGCAAGCTATGGGCTCAGGCAGTGCAGCGTGACGGTTTCCTCCCTCATCCTCATCTCGGCCCTGATTTTGGCCAATAGCTGCGCCATGTCCGCTTTCGGTGGTCATACCATCCCCTATCTCTTCTCTTTGAGCGTCATTTTCGCCAGCCTGCTGCTGGGCCGGAAAGCCCTGTTCATCGTCGCTGCCCTGAGCAGCGCGATAGTGGTCTACATCGGCCTAGCCAGACACGACTGGCCCTGGAGGGAGCTGGCGGGCCCGGTCTCTGTAATCCTCCTGACCGCCGTTATCTCCTGGCTCTCGGCCCGGAACCTGTACACCGCCCTGGAGTGGAGCAGGAACAGCCGCATCGAGGCCCAGCGCAGGGCCGAACAGGCACGGGATCGCCAGTCCGAACTGCAACGGGCGCTGAAGGCCCTGGACGAGGCATCTTATCGTATCCGGCGCATGAACTATCAATTGGCCCTGGCGCGGGATCAGGCCGAGGAGGCGCGGCGACTCAAATCCCAGTTCGCGGCCAACATCAGCCACGAGCTGCGCACCCCCCTCAACCTCATCGTGGGCTTCACCGAGCTCATGTTCCAGTCCCCCGACTACTACGGTGCGAAATTGCCCCCCAACTACTTGCGCGACCTGGGCATCGTCTACCGCAACGCCCGCCACCTGCAGGACCTGGTGGATGATGTGTTGGATCTGTCGCGCATCGAGGCCGCGCGGATGGGCCTTCTTCCAGAGGAAACCGACCCAGGAGAGCTGATCTGCGAGGTGGCGGACACAGCCCGCAGCCTGGTGGAATCGCGCGGCTTGGCGCTGCATCTTCAAATCCCCGAGGACCTGCCTCCTCTGTGGATTGACCCTGTGCGGGTGCGTCAGGTGCTCTTCAACCTGCTGAACAACGCCGCTCGCTTCACCGAGGAGGGGAGCGTGACGGTGAAAGCAAAAGTAGCAGACGGAAGCCTGCTGGTCTCGGTGGAGGACACCGGCGTGGGGATCGCACCCCAGGATATCCCCAAAGTGTTCGAGGAATTTCGCCAACTGGATGGCTCCACCCGGCGGCGGTATGGAGGAGCCGGACTGGGGCTGGCCATCAGCAAGCACTTTGTCCAACTCCATGGCGGACGCATCTGGGTGGAGAGTGAGCCGGGCAAGGGGAGCACATTCTCCTTCACCCTGCCTCTCAACCGCGATGATGAGGTAGGACAATTCCCCTACCAGCCCTCAGCCCCTCTGCCTTCGGTACTGGAGACGGAAAAGGACCAGATCCTGCTGGCTGTGACCCCCAGCCCTGCCGCGGCCACACTCCTTAACCGCTACGTAGAGGGGTACCGCACCATCGTGGCCCAGGATCTCGATCAAGCGCGGGAGTGGATCGG